>CAJXLI010000155.1 GCA_913055575.1 uncultured Ectothiorhodospiraceae bacterium | reverse complement strand
CGGCGAGGCGGCCGAGGCGCCCCCCGCCACCGGTGGGCCGGTGCTGCTCAAGCCGCTGGGCACGCCGCGGCCGGAGCCGAGCTTCATCGCCTCGGATGCGGACTTCGTCGACTACCTCACGGAGCTCATGGGCGGCTTCGCCCTGCCGCGCTTCCTCAAGGAGCGCCGGCGCGGCGTGCGCTACCTCACGCTGGGCCTGCGCTTTACCCGCGATACCGAGCGGATGCTGTTCACCGAGATCACCCAGGAGGCGGGGGAGCCCAAGGGCTGGGCGCTGCTGCCGGCCACGGCCGGTAAAGAGCGCCGCTACCTGGCTCGGCAGGGCGTCGAGGTGATCGAGGCCCGTGCCCTGGATCTGCTCGGGGGCGAGGCCCGGGTCGAGTAACCGCCCAGGGGGTGTGCCGGACCTGCTACACCCGTCGCGCCACCCTTGTCGCCTCTACGACACCGCTGGCGCCGGTGTCGCGCCTGGCCTCCGCCCACCGCCGGTGTGGCCCCTGGCCGGGCGGCCCCTCCGGGCCCGCCCGGGCTCGCCGGATCCCCGTGGCGCGCTCCCGAGTGCCGCTGAGACAGGGGGCTTGGCTCGCTGCGCGAGCGATGCCCGGGGCCCGGTGATGCCGGGGCTGCATGCCCTTGGCACGGCCATTGCACATAGAGGGCCGAGGACCGCAAGAGCGGCCCGAGACCGAGAACTCTGGAGGTAGCCATGCGACAAGCAGCGATCTACGGCAAGGGCGGTATCGGCAAGTCCACGACCACGCAGAACCTGGTGGCGGCCCTTGCGGAGATGGGCAAGAAGGTGATGATCGTCGGCTGCGACCCCAAGGCCGACTCCACCCGGCTCATGCTCCACTCCAAGGCCCAGGCGACGGTTATGCACCTCGCTGCCGAGGCCGGCAGCGTCGAGGACCTGGAGGTTGAGGATGTCCTGCAGATGGGCTTCGGCGACGTGAAGTGCGTCGAGTCCGGCGGCCCGGAGCCGGGCGTCGGCTGCGCCGGCCGGGGGGTGATCACCGCCATCAACTTCCTCGAGGAGGAGGGCGCCTACGACGACGCGCTCGACTACGTCTTCTACGACGTCCTCGGCGACGTCGTCTGCGGCGGCTTCGCCATGCCCATCCGGGAGAATAAGGCGCAGGAGATCTACATCGTCGTCTCCGGCGAGATGATGGCCATGTACGCGGCCAACAACATCTCCAAGGGCATCGTGAAGTACGCCCAGTCCGGCGGTGTACGGCTCGCGGGGCTGATCTGCAACTCCCGCAACACCGCCCGGGAGGACGAGCTCATCGAGGCCCTCGCCGGCGGCCTGAACACCAACATGATCGGCTTCATCCCGCGCGACAACGCCGTCCAGCAGGCGGAGATCCGGCGCATGACGGTCATCGAGTGGGCCCCGGAGAGCGATTGTGCCGAGGTCTACCGGGACCTGGCGCGGCGCGTCGACGCCAATGATGAGCTCGTCGTCCCCACCCCCATGGCCATGGAAGACCTGGAGAACCTGCTCATGCAGTTCGGCGTCCTCGAGGACGAGCCGGAAGAGGCCTCAGCGTAACCCAGGAGGATCGGAACCATGGCGAGCATGACGCAGCAGGAGGCCGAGGCCCTCATCGAGGAGGTCCTCGAGGTCTACCCGGAGGCGGCGCGCAGCGAGCGTGCCAAGCACCTCGGTGCCGTCGGCTCAGAGGCGCAGCCGTCCAGCAAGTGCGTAACCTCCAACCGCAAGGCGGTCCCGGGGGTGATGACCCAGCGCGGCTGCGCCTACGCCGGCTCCAAGGGCGTGGTCTGGGGCCCGGTCAAGGACGCGATCCACATCTCCCACGGGCCCGTGGGCTGCGGCCAGTTCTCCCGGGCGGGCCGGCGCAACTACTACACCGGCCACACCGGGGTGGACAGCTTCACGACCATGAACTTCACCTCGGACTTCCAGGAGAAGGACATCGTCTTCGGCGGCGACCCGAAGCTCGACAAGATCCTCGACGAGATCGAGATGCTGTTCCCGCT
>CAJXLI010000154.1 GCA_913055575.1 uncultured Ectothiorhodospiraceae bacterium | reverse complement strand
TCGAGTCGTTCGCCCCCAGCGGGTGGACTGTGCACCAGTTCCAGGGCCACGCCGGCATCGTCCTCGATACCCACCCCGGGCGGGACGAGATGTTCAAGGTGATGGTCGTCGGCCACGCCGACAAGATCCGGATGCAGGTCCGCAGCATCGGCGAGGACGGCAAGGTCTGGATCGACAGCGACTCGTTCCTGCCCACCACCCTCATCGGCCACGAGGTCACGCTCTTCAGCGAGGCCCCCGACAACCCCGGTGCCTATCGCCGCCTCGAGGGCGGCACCGTCGAGGCCATCGGTGCCATCCACTTCGCCGACGAGGAGACGCGGACCGGCCGCAAGGGCATCAAGAAGGAGCAGCTCTACCTGGAGCTGCAGGTCCACGGTGCGGACAAGAAGCAGCAGGTCGAGGCGCTCGGTGTCCGCCCGGGGGACACGATCCTCCTCAACCGCCCCATCCGCCGCGGCTTCAGCCCCGGCACCTTCTACGGGGCGTACCTGGACAACGGCCTGGGGTGCTTCGCCACCGCCGAGGCGGCGCGCCAGATCGCCGAGGCCGGCGGCCCGGACAACGTGCGCATGCTCTTCGCCATCGCCGGCTACGAGGAGATCGGCCGCTTCGGCAGCCGGGTGCTCGCCGGGGAGCTGCGCCCGGATGCGCTGATCGCGGTGGACGTGGACCAGGACTACGTCGCTGCCCCGGGCGTGGCCGACAAGCGCTTCCAGCCGCTGGCCATGGGCGAGGGCGTTACCTACACCGTCGGTGCCGTAGCCAGCGAGCAGCTCAACGCCATCGTCCAGCGGGTGGCCAAGGAGCGGGGGATCCCGGTCCAGCGCGATGTCCGGGGCCGCGATACCGGTACCGACGGCATGGCCGCCGTGCTCGCCAACACCGACTGCGCCGCCGCCTCCCTGGGGATCCCGGTACGCAACATGCACACCATCTCCGAGAGCGGCCACACCGGGGACGTGCTGGCGGCCATCCACCTGCTGAGCGGCACCCTGCAGGCGCTGGACGCCCAGGGTGACGGCCGCGGCCGGTTGCGCGACGGCTTCCGCCAGGGCCACCCGCGCCTGGATCAGGCCGCGGGGCTGAGCCACCCGGGCCCGGCTGCCGAGCGCGGGCCATCGGGCCAGGGCGGCGCCGGCGACAGCGTGTAGCCCGCTGCCCCGCCGGCTGGTAGGCCGCTACGAAGACGGGGCGCCGCTCCGGCGGCGCCCCGCTCGTGCCGATGGCCGGCCTGCGCGCTGCCGCCGGCCGCGGCGCTGCGTGCGGCATCAGGCGGCGCGGCCGCCGTTGCCGCGGCGCGGCTTCGTGTTCCGCTTACCGCCCCCGCCGCGCGGCGTTGGCTCGAAGCCCTGCACCACCTGGGCCGGGATCTCGTGCTGGACGAGGCGCTGGATGGCCTTGAACTGGCCGCGCTCCTCGCCGCCGACCAGCGACCAGGCCGACCCGCTGTCGCCGGCGCGCCCGGTACGGCCGATGCGGTGGATGTAGTCCTCGGGGTTGCTCGGCAGGTCGTAGTTGACCACGTGGGGCAGCCCGGAGATGTCCAGCCCGCGGGCGGCCACGTCGGTGGCCACCAGCGCCCGCACCGACCGCTGCTTGAACGCCGACAGGGCCTTGCCGCGCTGGCCCTGGCTCTTGTCGCCGTGGATGGAGCGCGAGCGGATCCCGTCGTGCTCGAGCTGCTCGGCCAGGCGGTCGGCGCCGCGCTTGGTACGGGTGAAGACCAGTACCTGGCGCCAGTCGCCGTCGGCGATCAGGTGCGAGAGCAGCGCCCGCTTGCGGCCCGCGTCGACGAAGTAGGCCCCCTGCTCGACGGCCTCGGCGGCGGTGCCGGCGCTGCCCGCCTCGATCACGGCCGGCTCGTCGAGGAAGCGCCGCGCCAGCTTGCCCACGGCGCCGGAGAGGGTCGCCGAGAAGAGCAGCGTCTGGCGGTGCTTGGGCACCGACTGGAGGATGCGCTCGATGGCCGGCTTGAAGCCCATGTCGAGCATCCGGTCGGCCTCGTCGAGGACGAGCGTCTC
>CAJXLI010000153.1 GCA_913055575.1 uncultured Ectothiorhodospiraceae bacterium | reverse complement strand
CGGCTCGACAACGGCCTGCGCCGGCCGGGACTGGCCGTGATCCTGGTCGGCGAGAACCCTGCCTCCTCGGTCTACGTCCGCAACAAGCGCCGGGCGTGCGAGGAGGCCGGGATCATCTCCCGTGCCTACGACCTGCCGGCGGAGATCAGCGAGCGCGAGCTGCTCGAGCGCATCGACCGGCTCAACGCCGATCCGGAGATCGACGGCATCCTGGTCCAGCTCCCCCTGCCCGGCCACATCGAAGAGCAGACCGTTATCGAGCGCATCGACCCGGTCAAGGACGTGGACGGCTTCCACCCGGAGAACATGGGCCGCCTCGCCCTGCGCCTGCCCGGCCTACGGCCCTGCACGCCGCGCGGGGTGATGACCCTGCTCCACCACACGGGCATCGAGCTGGAGGGTCGCGACGCCGTCGTCCTGGGGCAGTCGAACATCGTCGGCCGGCCCATGACCCTGGAGCTGCTCAACACGCGGTGCACGGTCACCGTCTGCCACAGCCGCACCCGGAACGTGGCCGAGCGTGTCCGGCAGGCGGACCTGGTGGTCGTATCCGTGGGCAAGCCCGGCCTGATCCGGGGCGACTGGATCGGCGAGGGCGCTGTCGTCATCGACGTCGGCATCAACCGCATGGACAACGGCAAGCTCACCGGCGACGTGGCCTTCGATGAGGCTAGGGAGCGCGCCTCCTGGATCACGCCGGTCCCCGGCGGGGTCGGCCCGATGACCGTCGCCACCCTGCTGGAGAACACGCTGGACGCGGCCCACCACCGCGACGAGCTAACCGCGGCGACGTGACAGGCCGGGCGGGCCTGGCGGCCGACGGCGCCGCGGCTCACCCCAGCAGCGCCGTGATCGCCTCCTCGAGCCGGTGGATCGGGTGGATCGTCATCCCCTCGATACCCTGGCGGGGGACGTTCTTCGCCGGTACCACCGCGCTCGTGAAGCCGTGCTTCGCCGCCTCGGCGAGGCGCTCCTCGCCGCCCGGCACCGGGCGTACCTCGCCGGCCAGGCCGAGCTCGCCGAAGATCACGGCGTCCCGCGGCAAGGGGCGGCTACGCAGGCTGGAGAGCACCGCCGCCAGGGCCGGCAGGTCGGCAGCGGTCTCCTGGACCCGCACCCCGCCGACCACGTTGATGAAGACATCCTGCCCCGCCGTATTCACCCCGCCGTGGCGCTGGAGGACCGCCAGCAGCAGGGCCAGGCGGCTGCCGTCGAGCCCCACGGCCACCCGGCGCGGCTGGCTACCCGCCGAATCGGCTACCAAGGCCTGGACCTCCAGCATCAGCGGCCGGCTCCCCTCGCGGGTCACCAGCACGGCGCTGCCGGAGACGTCCTGATCGTGGCGCGAGAGGAAGATCGAGGAGGGGTTGCGGACCTGGCGCAGGCCGTCCTCGGCCATGGCGAAGACGCCCAGCTCGTTGGCCGCGCCGAAGCGGTTCTTCACCGCCCGCACCACGCGGTAGCGGCTGCCCTGGTCGCTCTCGAAGTAGAGCACCGTATCCACCATGTGCTCCAGGACCCGCGGCCCCGCCAGCGCCCCCTCCTTGGTCACGTGGCCGACCAGGATCACGGCCGTGCCGGTGGTCTTGGCCAGGCGCACCAGCTGCGCCGCGCTCTCCCGGACCTGGGAGACCGAGCCGGGCGCCGAGCTTAACGCCGCCGTGTGGAAGGTCTGCACCGAGTCGAGGACCAGCGCCCGGGGCTGCAGCCGCTCGGCGGCCGCCGTAACCTCCTCCACCGAGGTCTCGGCCATGAGCCTCATCGACTCGTCGGCGACGTCCAGGCGATGGCCCCGCAGGGCGACCTGCTGCAGCGACTCCTCGCCGGTGGCGTACAGCGCCGGGTAGCTGCGCGACAGCGCCGCCAGGGTCTGCAGCAGCAGCGTCGACTTGCCGATGCCCGGGTCGCCGCCGATGAGCACCACCGAGCCGGGCACCAGCCCGCCACCGAGCACCCGGTCGAGCTCCGCCACGCCGGTGGTCAGCCGCGGCTCCGGCGCGGTGGAGACCTCGGCGAGCGTGGTCACCTCGGCGC
>CAJXLI010000152.1 GCA_913055575.1 uncultured Ectothiorhodospiraceae bacterium | reverse complement strand
GCTGGCAGAGGTCAAGCGCAAGCGCCAGCAGGCCCGCGAGCAGGAGCAGCGGCGCCAGGCGAAGGAGAAGGCGAAGACGAAGGAGACGCCCCAGGGCAAGCAGACCCAGGCGAAGCAGGGGCCGGCGAAGAAGAAAGAGCGGGCCCCGGCGAAGGAGCCCGCCAAGGGCAAGGAGCAGCCCCGGCGCCCGACCATAACGCTCAAGAAGCGCCGGGGCAGTAACACCACTGGAGACGAAGGAGGGACCGTAGCATGAGCGCACAACTTGCAGCGTGGGGGCGGCTGGGCGGCGACCCGCGCCCGCTGGAGACCCGAAACGGTAGAAGCATGACCGTGGCCAGCCTGGCGGTGGAGGTCGCCGACGACGGGGAGCCCGAGTGGCTCGGCCTCGTCGCGTTCGCCGAGACGGCCGAGGCCCTGGCGCGGCACACCAAGGGCGACTGCGTGAGCGTCTCAGGCCGGCTGCAACGGCGGAGCTACACCACCCGCAACGGCGAGGAGCGCCAGCAGCTGCAAGTCGTCGCCGACACCCTGGTGAGCGCCCGCAGTGTGAGGCCCAGCGGCAAGCGGCGGCAGGGGCAACAGGAGCAGCCACCGCTCGAGCAAGCCCAGCAGCTGTACGGCAGCTGAGCAGCGGCGGCCAGGGTGGCCCCAGGGGAGTGGGGCCCCCTGGCGGCTGCGATGAGCCCGAGTTTTCGGACGCGCCCACACGCGCGCGAGGAGGTCAGCACCATGGCATGGCATCAAGGACTGACGGAGCGGCAGAGGCGGTTCTGCGAAGCCTACGCCGCCACCGGCAACGCCACCGAGGCGGCCCGGCAGGCCGGCTACCGCAAGCCCGACCCCCAGGGCGCCGAGAACCTAGGAAAACCTAGGATCGTCGAGGCCCTGGAGGCGCTGCGCCAGGAGACGACAGCCGCGGCGGCCGCTGACCGTGAGGAGCGTCAGGCGTTCTGGACTTCGGTGATGCGCGGCGAGGCGGATGCGGACGGGACCCGGCCGACGATACGGGACCGGCTCCGAGCCTCCGAGCTGCTGGGCAAGGCGCAGGGCGACTTCCTCGAGCGGCGCGAGGTCACCGCCAGCGTCGGTCCCGGGATCAGTTCGCTCATCAACGACGACCAGGCCGAGCGGATGGCCCGCGAGTACCTGGAGGGGCTCGATGGCTGACGCGCTGGCGTGGCCTGTACGAAGTTGTGCGAATCCCCAACGCGCGCGGCGCCAGCCCCAGGGAGCGTGAGCGGCTGCGATCCGGCCGAGGGACGACAGCTGTCCGCGGTCCGCAGCGAGGTCCGCAGCCCTGAGGCGCGTGCAACAGCACCAGTCAGACACCACCCCCAACGCGCGCGCAGCAACAGCCGCGCAACACCCCCGACGCGCGGGGAGCAGGCCCCACCGTCGAGCGCGGCTGGAGGCTACCGCCAGGCCGAGTACAGCCGGCATATCGCGCTACGGAAGGAGGTCTACGAGCGGTTGCGCCCGGAGACAGCGCAATATGTAGCCGGAGGGAAGGCGCGGCAAGGGGCAGCGAGCGACAACTTGGCGTTCGCTCAAGACACCGCCGCCAAGACCGGCAAGTCCGAGCGCAGCGTCCAGCGGGCCGCGCAACGCGGCGAGAACATCCCCGACGACATGAGCAGGGCCCTCACGCGTAAAGGCGTGCGAAAACCCCGCCACCGGGAAGCCGATGGCGGGGCTGATCTACCTACCGGATGAGGTCAGATGAGGTCAGTTGCCCGGATGAGCCGGGCCTCGGGGTGCAGGGCCTGGATAGGCTCGCGGATGGTCTCGGCCGCTTCCCTGGTATCGAACTCCTCGGAGACCGGCACCATAGCGACTTTCACGCCCTGGATCACCTGATCCTCGGCCCAGTAGTAGTAGGTCCGCTCACCCTCGGTTGCCTCGAGCGTCATGCCGTCGCCCTCCTATCGTCGGCGCGCTGCAGGCGCTCGGCCTCTTTCAGCGCGTCGTCGTAGCGGCGCACCACTACCGTCCGGTGGTGCTCGGGGTAGCCGTAGACGTTGGTGCTGCTATGGGTGCGCAGCACGCTCCAGCGGC
>CAJXLI010000151.1 GCA_913055575.1 uncultured Ectothiorhodospiraceae bacterium | reverse complement strand
GCCTGGCGGTAGATGGTGGCGCTGTCGATGCCCTGGGTGTAGAGGTGGTGGGAGCCGCGCTCGATGAGGGCGGTCAGCCGCCCCGGGCTGGACTCCTCGGTGAAGACCACCTCGTCGACCAGGGCGCCACGCCGCTCGCCCGGATCGCCGGGCTCGCCCTCCTGCCCGGCGCTCGCTGCCCCTCCGCCCTGATCGCCGAGGACCAGGATCGCGGCAATGGCGCCGGCGAGGGCGGTGAGGAAAGCGGTTGGCAGGAGCGAGCGCGGCGCCATCGACGATCTGGGGTCCCTAGCTGGCGTTGTCGGGATGTGGGCCAGGCGCCATCCTGCACCAAGCGGCCTGGCCGATCCAAAGAGCGGCGCAGGCGTGGCCCCTCGCCAGGCAATCCTCCTCGATATCTAGCATTATGCATAACAATGGTCCTTGCAGTCGTGCGCCTCGGCTGCTCGCCCTTGCTCGCCCTCAACTCCTGTAAGATTCTGTCGATAAAGCCATTTGGGATCCCTTATAGGACTGGTGTAGACTCGCTGCCCAGGCTACGCAGGGGAGCGGATCATGCAGGATTTCCAGGCTTGGCGCGTACCCGCTGCTGGCAGCGAGCCGCAGGGCGGGGTCAGCACGCTCTCGACCGCGGACCTCCCGGAGGGCGATGTCCGGGTCCGGGTGGCGTACTCCTCGCTGAACTACAAAGACGCCCTGGCGGTGACCGGCCGCGGCAAGATCCTCCGCGACTTCCCGATCACCCCGGGGATCGACGCTGTCGGCGTGGTCGAGGCGTCGGCTAGCGACGCGGTGCCCGTGGGCTCCTGGGTACTGATCACCGGCTGCGGCCTCGGCGAGACCCACGACGGCGGCTTCGCCGAGTACGTCCGGGTGCCGGCGGACTGGACCGTCCCCCTGCCCACCGGCTACACCGCCCGGCAGGCCATGGCCCTGGGCACGGCGGGGCTGACGGCCGCCCTGGCCCTGACCCGGATGGAGGCCGCCGGACAGGGCCCAGAGCTCGGGGATGTCGTCGTCACCGGCGCCTCCGGCGGGGTGGGGAGCATTGCCGTGGACATCCTCAGCAACGCCGGCTATCGGGTGCTGGCGGTCTCCGGCAAGCCGGAGGCCGCCGAGGACCTGCGCGCCCTAGGCGCCGCCGAGGTCCACAGCCCCGATGAGCTGGGGCTCGGTAGCCGCCCTCTCGACCGGGCCCGCTTCGGCGGTGTCATCGACAGCGTAGGCGACGGGCTCCTGGCCCGGCTGCTGCCCCACGTGCGCGAGTACGGCAACGTCGCCGCCATCGGGCTCGCCGGCGGGGTGGAGCTCGAGACCACGGTCATGCCCTTCATCCTCCGCGGCGTGAGCCTGATCGGTATCAGCGCGGCCAACTGCCCGCGCGCGCTGCGGCTCGAGGCGTGGCGCCGGCTCGGTACGGACCTGCGCCCGACGGATCCGGAACGGCTCGTGACCGCCGAGATCGGCCTCGACGGTCTGTGGCAGGCCGCCGAGGCGCTGCTCGAGCGCCGCTCGCGGGGCCGGACCCTGGTGCGGGTCGCCGCGCAGCGGGGCTCGTAGCCCCGCTCTTCGGGCGCGACTGACGAACAGCAGGAGGAGGACAGCGATGACGGAGAGCAAGAGCGGGGGCGGTGGCCTGCGCGGTCAATCGGCCGGTGAGACCGCCCTGTGTACCGTCGGCAAGGCGGGCACGGGCCTGACCTACCGCGGCTACGATGTCCGCGATCTGGCCGCCCAGTGCGAGTTCGAGGAGGTGGCCTATCTGCTCCTCTACGGTGAGCTGCCTGACCGGTCGGCACTCGACGCCTACAAGCGCCGCCTCGCCGGCCTGCGCGAGATCCCGCCGGCGGCGAAGGCGGTGCTCGAGCAGATCCCGGCCGACGCCCACCCCATGGATGTCATGCGCACCGGCTGCTCCATGCTCGGCACCCTGGAGACGGAGACGGCATTCGCTCAGCAGGCCGAGGTGGCCGATCGGCTGCTGGCGGTCCTCCCGTCGATCATCACCTACTGGTACCGCTACAGCCACGACGGCGTGCGCATCGACACGGACAGCGACGAGGACTCC
>CAJXLI010000150.1 GCA_913055575.1 uncultured Ectothiorhodospiraceae bacterium | reverse complement strand
GAACGCCCGAGGAGGCCATGACTGAAGAGCTTCAGGCCTTCTCGAAGACTGTTGCGCTTGATTCTTGAGACCAGCCCTCCAGGATCTTGCGCACCTCTCGCGAGCAATTGCGCAGGACAACCTCGCTACCCTGGTCATTGGCGAACTCGCGCAACAACAACAGCATGCCCAGCGCCGAGCTGTCCATGTACTCCGCCTCGCTGAGGTCGATGACGTAGCGGCGTATGCCCTCGACGTCCTTGTAGGCGTGACGAAACTCCTTGTGGAGGCTGAAATCGAAGAAGCCCTGGATATAGAGGACCAGGGTCTCTCCCTCATCTTCGTACTCGGTGCGGATGGTCATGGAGGCATCCTTCCCACTGTCTTGAGGTGCCAGGGCAGACCACGGATCGGCTTGCCTGGCTGGCCACGCCGTCGATGTGCCCGGCGTCGCGGCGCCTGGGGCAACCCCCGGCCCGGGCGGCTACCCCGCCCCGCGCCGGCGCGACCGGATGGCCGCCAGCAGCCGCTCGGTGGCCCCTTCAAGCGCCGGGAAGCCGGCGCGCGCCATCCCGATATCGCCATCCCGGGCTGCGTCATCGACCCGACGGGCGCACGCACTCGCCTCGTCGGCACGGATGCTGGCCAGCGTGCCCTTCATCGCGTGGGCGACCCGGTGCACGGCCTGCGGATCGCCCTGCTCGAGGGCGTCACGCAGCTGACCCATGCGGCTCGGCAGGTCCCGGGCCGTGCGATCGAGCAGCTGTCCGGCGAGCTCCTCGTCTCGGCCGATGTTGTCGAGGAGACCCTCGAGGTCGAGCACTCGGTTCTCTGGCATACAGTCCCTTGAATCCATCGGGACCTCCCCGCCTCATGTATCACGTCCCCGAGCCGTGCCGTCAGCGCGAGAGCATCACCCCGATGCCGAACCGGATCTGCGGACCGCGCGCCCGCACGCTGGGCACGGGCCACGCCCCGCATCACCAGTACGGCCCCCAGTAGGGTCGGCAGTAGGCGGAGCCGAAGGCGGAGCCGAAGGCGTCGCGGCACCAGCTGCCGTGGTAGCCGGCATCGCGGCGATAGGGCGGCGCCGTCTCCCGCGGCCACAGGTAGTGGGCCTCGACCGCCACCACCGGATAGCGGTAGTCGTACTCGTCGATGGCGCCATCGACCGTGCCGTCTATCCGGCCGGTAACGGTGACCCGCCGCCCGGCGGCGTAGCTGCTCGGCTCCAGGAAGCCGGCGACCCGGGCGAGGAAGCGCCCCTCGCTGCGATCCGCTGGCTGCGGCTCACCGCTACCGTGCAGGGGGCGCTGGACGATCTCCAGCCAGGTAGCCTCGGCCTCGTTGCGGACCTCTGCCACCTCGCCGCCCCAGCGCACGGCCGCGCCCTCGTACGCCGGCGGGTCGGCGCGCACCTGCGCCAGCGCCGGCGCGTCCGCCGGCGCCTTGCGGACCGCCTCGGGCACACCGGTGCTTGCGCAGCCGGCCAGCATGCCCGCCGCCAAGAACCCTGCCAAGAGCCGCATAGCCGTCACAGCCACCTCCTTCCCTGCGGGCCTCTTCTGTCAGTATACAACCGCACGCTACGGCGTGTTCCGCGTTGACGAGGGCGCCGCGAGCGTCCGCCAGTACCGCACCCAGCGCGGCACCAGGCCGTAGCGGGGGGCGAGCAGCAGGGCGAGCAGGAACAGCGCCGCTGCCACCAGGACCATGGCGCCGCCGGAGGCGGCGTCGTAGCGGTAGGCCAGGTACAGCCCCACCACCGTGGCGGTGACGCCGCAGAGCGCGCTGAGGGCGAGCATGCGCGGCAGCCGGTCGGTGAGCAGGTAGGCCGTCGCCCCCGGCGTGATGAGCATGGCCACGACCAGGATGATCCCCACCGTCTCCAGGCTGGCGACGATCGTCAGGGTGAGCAGCAGGATCAGGCCGTAGTGGATCACCGCCGTGTTGATCCCCAGGGCGCGGGCGTGGGTCTCGTCGAAGGTGTAGGCGAAGAGCTCCTTGTAGCCCAACCCTACGGCGAGCAGCGCCACCACGCCGACGGCCAGGGTCAGCTGCAGGGCGGTGCGGTCCACGCCGAGCACGTTGCCGAAGAGCACGTGCATCAGGTGGGTCGAGGTGGCCACCTGGCTGATGATCACCACGCCCAGGGCGAAGGCGGCGGTGAACATGATCCCGATGGC
>CAJXLI010000149.1 GCA_913055575.1 uncultured Ectothiorhodospiraceae bacterium | reverse complement strand
CGATGGACCCGGTAACCCTGGCCGTCTTCTCCAGCCGCGTCGCCGCCGTCTGCGACGAGATGGGCGCCGTCCTGCGGCGCACCGCCTTCTCGCCGAACATCCGCGACCGCCTCGACTTCTCCTGCGCCGTCTTCGACGCCGACGGCGCCCTGGTCGCGCAGGCCGCCCACATCCCCGTGCACCTGGGGAGCATGGCCTACGCCATGGCCGACGTGGTGGCCCGCTTCGACTGGCAGCCCGGCGACGTGGTGGCGTTCAACGACCCCTTCCTCGGCGGCACCCACCTGCCCGACGTCACCCTGGTGGCGCCGGTCTTCCACGGCGGCGGGCTGATCGGCTTCGCCGCCAACCGCGCCCACCACGCCGATATCGGCGCCGCCAGCCCGGGCTCCATGCCGCTGTCGCGCTCCCTCGAGGAGGAGGGCGTCGTCATCCCGCCGGTCCACCTCCACCGCGCCGGCACCGCCGACGACGCCGAGCTCGGCCGCATCACCGCGGCCACCCGCAACCCGTCCCGGGCCGCGGCCGACTTCGCCGCGCAGATCAGCTCCGTGCGCCTCGGCGCCCAGCGCACCGCGGCCCTCGCCGAGCGCCTCGGCGAGGCCACCTACCGGGCCTCCGTCACCGCGCTGAACGACTACGCCGAGCGGCTGGTGGGCGAGGCCCTCGCCGCCCTGCCCGACGGCCGCTACACCGGCACCGACTACCTGGACGACGACGGCCAGGGCGCCGTCGACCTGCCCATCCGGGCGACCGTGACCGTCAACGGCAGCCGGGTCCAGGTGGCCTTCACCGGCAGCGCCGCGCAGACGCCGGGCAACGTCAACTGCCCCCTGCCGGTGACCGCGGCGGCCGTCTACTACGTCTTCCGCTGCCTGACGCCGGCGCAGACCCCGGCCTGCGCCGGCGCCTTCCGGCCCATCGGCGTCGACGCGCCGGCGGGCTCGCTGCTCAACGCCCGGCGCCCGGCGGCGGTGGCCGCGGGCAACGTGGAGACCAGCTCCCGCGTGGTGGACGCGGTCAGCGGCGCCCTCGCCGAGGCCCTGCCCGAGCGCATCCCGGCGGCGAGCCACGGCTCCATGAACAACCTCGCCCTCGGCGGCGAGGCCGGCGAGCGCTGGGACTACTACGAGACCATCGCCGGCGGCACCGGGGCCGGACCGCGGGGGCCGGGGCGCAGCGCCGTGCACAGCCACATGACCAACACCCTCAACACCCCGGTAGAGGCGCTGGAGATGGCCTACCCGCTGCGCATCCGCCGCTACGCCATCCGCCGCGGCTCCGGCGGCAGCGGCCAGCACGCCGGCGGCGACGGCGTGGTGCGCGAGTACGAGGCCCTCGCCCCGGCGCACGGGACCCTGATCACCGAGCGCCGGCGCCGCGGCCCGTGGGGCGCCGCTGGCGGCGGCGACGGCGCGGCCGGGGCCAACCGCCTCAACGGCGAGCCGCTGGGCAGCAAGGCGGCCCTCCGGCTCGAGCCGGGGGACCGGCTGGAGATCGAGTCCGCCGGCGGGGGCGGCTGGGGGCGGCCGTGAGCGGCGCCGGCGAAGCGGCGGTCTCCGGCACCGGCTTGCTCGCGCCCGTGGCGCGCCGTAGCATGCGGAGGCTCACCCAGCAACCGGCAGGCCCATGACCGAGGAGAACACGCCGCCGGCATCCGCCGACGCCAACCGCATCCAGAGCACCGAGGTGCCGCCGCTGCGGACCCGCTTCCGGGCCTTCCTGCCCGTGGTGGTGGATGTGGAGACCGGCGGGCTGAAGTCCGAGACAGACGCGCTGCTGCAGATCGCCGTGGTGATCCTGCGCGCCGACGATGCTACCGGGCGCCTCTACCCCGCGGAGACCCACACGTGCCACGTGCAGCCGTTCGAGGGGGCGCGGATCGACCCCAAGGCGCTCGAGCTCAACGGCATCGACCCCGAGCACCCGCTGCGCATGGCCATCCCGGAGCACGAGGCGCTGGCCAAGGTCTTCAGCCCGATCCGGCAGGAGATGCGCAGCACCGGCTGCAACCGCGCGGTGCTCATCGGCCACAACGCCTTCTTCGACCTGGCGTTCCTGAACGCGGCCGTGGAGCGCACCGGGCTCAAGCGCAACCCCTTCCACCCCTTCTCCAGCTTCGACACCGCCACGCTCGGGGGGCTCGCCTACGGCCAGACCGTCCTCGCCAAGGCGGCC
>CAJXLI010000148.1 GCA_913055575.1 uncultured Ectothiorhodospiraceae bacterium | reverse complement strand
GAGGCCCTGCGCGCCGGGTCCGTCAGCACCGGGCTGCCCTTCACCCTGGTGCTCCTGCTGATCTGCGTCAGCCTGCTCCTCGGGCTGCGGCACGAGCGGCGCCTGCTGCGGCTGACCAACCAGCTGTAGGCCCTCCGAGGCAGGCGCCCGCACCGACCCCCGGCCCTGTGCCGGGGGTTCTCTTTTTCGGGACCCCCGCCACCGGCGGCCCGGGTGCTAGAATGGCGATCCTGTACGCGGCAAGGGCTACCACGGCTCCATGTCGGGCTGGAAGCACCTCTACGGACGCCTCGGACCCCGCTGGCGCCACCCCGATCCGGCTACGCGCCGGCGCGCCGCCATGGAGCTGACGCCGGACCGGCCGGACTACCGGGAGGCCCTCGCCGCCCTCATCGACGACGCTGCGCCCCCCGTGCGCGAGGCGGCCATCAAGCGCTGCAGCGACCTGGCCACCCTGCGGGCCGTACGCCAGGACGACCCCGATGCCAGCGTCCGTACCGCGGCCACCGTGCGCTACCGCCAGCGCCTGATCGGCGACGAGACGCCCGAGCGGATCGCCGCCGAGCTCACCCGCTGCGACGACCCCACCCTCACCGCCCACGTCGCCCAGCAGGGCCGCACCCCGGCGCTGCGCCGGGCCGCCATCGACGCCCTGACCCAGCCTCGCGTCCTCATGGAGGTGGCCCTCCACGACGACGACGCCGAGACCCGTCTCTACGCCGTGAGCCGGCTACGCGACCCGCAGGCCCTCGAGCAGCTCTGCGAGCGTGCCCGCAACCTCGCCCCGGACGTGGCCGAGGCCGCCGAGCGGCACCTGCGCGGCGGCCAGGAGGCGCCTCCGGCAGCGGAGGAGGCCACAGAGACGGATCCCGCCGTCGAGGCGGATCCCGCCGCCGAGGCCGCAGCCCAGGGCAGCGTAGCCGAGGCAGCCGAGCAGGCACCCCCTGCGGCGCCTGCTGCCGGCGAGGCTGCGGAGGTAGTGCCCGCGCAGCCGCAGGCCGAGGCCCTGTGCCAGGCCATGGAGGCCCTCGCCGACGGCAGCTGGTGGCCGGGCTGCCACGCCCGCCGGCGGGCCCTGATGGCGGCGTGGCGCGATCTGTCCCCGGAGCCGCCGGAGGCGCTCGCCTTCCGCTTCCGGGAGGCGACCATGGCGGCGCTGATGCAGCAGTCGAGGGGCTACGGCGGCGATGCCACGCGGACGTGCGGAGCGTTCGAGGGGCTGCTCGCCGAGGCGGACGAGGCCGAGGGCGATCCGGCCGCTGCGATCGGGCAGCGGCTGGAGGCGCTGACGCGCGAGCTCGGCGGGCTCACCGGCGACCACATCGACGAGGCCCGCGCCCGCATCCACCTGCAGCGTCTCGGCCGCCTCGTCCCGCAGATCCGGCCACTACGGCCCGCCTCGGCCTCCGGGCAGCAGCCCGCGCCGAGCGCGCCTACAGCCGCCCTGGCCCGCGCCGTAGCCTCCGCCGAGGCCGCCATCGGCGCCGGGGAGCTGGCCCGGGCCCGGGAGCACCTGGCCCAGGCCCGGCAGCTCCTGGCGCCGGAGAGCCGAAGGCCCGGGGGCCACGGCGCCGGCGGGAGCGGGGAGCGCTGAGGGCGGCCCGCACCGGGCCTCCGCCTAGCGGATCAGCCGCCGCCGGAACAGGTACGCGGCCACCGAGAAGGCCCCAGCCACGTAGAGCACCGGCACCACCAGGTGCAGCAGCGCCCCCGGCGGCAGCCCCGCACCCACCGCCAGCGGGCGGACCACCTCCACCATGTGCGCCAGCGGCAGCAGGTAGGCCAGCGCCGCCACCGGCGTGGGCAGCTGGCCGATGGGGAAGAACACCCCGGAGAGCAGGAGCATGGGCGTTAGCAGCAGCGTGAAGTAGTAGAGGAAAAAGTCGTAGCTCGGCGATAGCGCCGTGACGATCAGCGCCATGCTGGCGAAGGCCAGGCTGGCGAGGAAGACCACCGGCAGCGCCAGGAGCATGCCGGCCAGGTCCAGGATCCCCAGGCCTACGGCGACTACGCCGATGGCGCCGGCGCTGAGCAGGGACTTGCTCGCCGCCCAGATCGCCTCGCCGAGGACGATATCGTCCACCGACAGCGGCGCGCCGAGCATCGCCGCCCAGGTCTGCTGCGTCTCCATGCGGGTGTAGGCGGAGTACAGCGCCTCGAAGCTGGAAGTGAACATGGCGCTGGAGCAGACGATCCCGGAGGCGATGAAGACGATGTACGGCATGCCGCTGTCGAGCTGGCCGAT
>CAJXLI010000147.1 GCA_913055575.1 uncultured Ectothiorhodospiraceae bacterium | reverse complement strand
AGCCCGACGCCTGGTCCGACGACCTGGCCGGCTACGACCGCCTGCGCTACATCACCAACGCCTTCATGCGCATGCGCTTCCTCGACAGCCAGGGGCGGCTGCTGCTGCGCTTCAAGGGTTCGCCGGCGGAGGCGCCGTCGAACCACTACCCGTGGTTCACGGTGCGCCGCCGCCTGCGCGCTGAGCCGGATCCCGTGAAGCTGGTGACCGGCCACTGGTCCCTGCTCGGCTTCCACAACGACCGTGGCGTGCTGAGCATCGATACCGGCTGCCAGTGGGGGAGCCACCTCACCGCCGTGCGCATCGACGACGGCAGCGAGGCCGTCCACAGCCTCAAGTGCCCGGAGCACTGAGCCCGGCGTAGAGCCGGTCCCAGTCGAAGACGGCCCCCGGGTCGGTCTTGCGGTCCGGGGCCACGTCGCTGTGGCCGACGATCCGGTCCGGGGCCAGGGCCGGGTAGCAGGCCAGCAGGGCCTGGAGCACGCCGATCAGGGCGGTGTACTGCGCGTCCGTATACGGGGTCTGCTCGTCGCCCTCCAGCTCGATCCCCACCGAGTAGTCGTTGCACGCCGGCCGCTGCCGGAAGCTCGAGACGCCGGCATGCCAGGCGGAGCGGTGGAGGGGCACGTACTGCGTAGCCGCGCCGCGGCGGTCGATGAGCAGGTGGGCGGAGACCTTCAGGTGGGCGATCGCCCGGAAGGAGGGGTGGCCTGCCGGGTCGAGGGTGTTGGTGAACAGCCGGTCGATCCAGCCGCCGCCGAACTGCCCCGGCGGGAGGCTGATGGCGTGGATGATCGCCAGCTCGACGCCGCAGCCCGGCGGCCGTCCGCTCTGGTTGGGCGACGCCAGCTGCCGAGCCGGGTGGACGATCCCGGTAGACGGCTCGACGGTGAAGGGCCCTGCGGTCACGATCCTCCTCGGCGTCGAGGTGCCGCAAACAAATAGCCCCCGCCGGGGCGGGGGTCGTATCGCGTCGCGACGGGCCGCGTCCTACCGGCCGATCGGCACCTCCAGGCTGCGGCCGAAGGCCGACTGGTAGCGGCTCTTGAAGCTCTCGGGCTCGATGGTGTGGTTCTGCGTGCCGCTCTGCTCCACCTTGATCGCGCCCATCAGCGATGCGATGCGCCCCGTGGTCTCCCAGTCGATGCCACGGGTCAGGCCGAAGAGCAGGCCCGCGCGGAAGGCGTCGCCGCAGCCGGTCGGGTCGGCGACCTGGCTGATCGGGGCGGCCGGCACGTGGATGCGCTCGCCCTGGGTGTAGATATCGGAGCCCTCGCCGCCGCGGGTGACGATCAGGGTATCGACCTGCTTGGCCACGTCCTCGAGCGTCAGGTCGGCCTTCTCGGTGAGCATGCGGGACTCGTAGTCGTTCACCGCCACCCACGTGGCCTTCTCGACGAACTCGCGCAGCTGGTCGCCGTCGAACGCCGGCATGGCCTGGCCCGGATCGAAGATGAACGGGATGCCGGCCTCGGCGAACTGCCGGGCGTGCTTGACCATGCCCTCGGGGCCGTTCGGGGCCACCACGCCGACCTTGGCGCCGGTATCGGCGGGGACGTCAACCTGATGGGCCTCGCCCATGGCGCCCGGGTGGAACGCCGTGATCTGGTTGTCGTCCATGTCCGTGGTGATATAGGCCTGGGCCGTATAGTGCTCGTTCAGCGTCGTGACGTAGCGCTGATCGATGCCGTTGGTGCTCATCCAGTCGGCATAGCTGCCGATGTCGGCGCCCACCGTGGACAGGGTGATCGGCTCCTCGCCGAGCATCTTCAGGTTGTAGGCGATGTTACCGGCGCAGCCGCCGTACTCGCGGCGCAGGTGCGGCACCATGAACGAGACGTTCAGGAGGTGGACCTGCTCCGGCAGGATGTGGTTCCGGAAGCGGTCGTTGAACACCATGATGGTGTCGAAAGCGATCGAGCCGCTGATAATGGCGGACATCGAATCCTCCTTGGGTTGGGTGTTCGGTTACCCCGCCTCCCAGCGCAGGTCCAGCTCCCGGGCCGCCTTGACGTCGTCGAGCCGGCGCACTGGCAGGCGATAGGGCGCGCCCTTGACCGTCTCGACGCTCTCCCGCGCCTCCTCGCGGATGCGCACCATGGCGTCGACGAAGCCGTCGAGCTCGCTCTTGGACTCCGTCTCCGTCGGCTCGATGAGAAGCGCCTCCGGGACGAGCAGCGGGAAGTAGGTCGTCGGCGCGTGGTAGCCGAGGTCGAGCAGGCGCTTGGCGAAGTCCATCACGTTGGCGCCGAGCTCCTT
>CAJXLI010000146.1 GCA_913055575.1 uncultured Ectothiorhodospiraceae bacterium | reverse complement strand
AAATGCAATGCTTCGAATCAATCGCGAGACCGATTACAGTGTGGTCATCCTCTCGGCCATGGCCCGGCAGCCGGAGGCGCGATTCAACGCCGCGCAGCTGGCCGCCGCCCACGGGCTGCCGCAGCCCATGGTCAGCAAGGTGATGAAGCAGCTGGTCCATGCCGGGCTGCTCTGCTCCTACCGGGGCGCGAAGGGGGGCTACGGCCTGGCCCGGCCCCCGGAGGAGATCTCGGTCGTCGAGGTGATCGAGGCCCTGGAGGGCCCCATCGCCTTTACCGAGTGCGTCGAGAAGGGGACCGATTCTTGCATGCATGCGGAGAATTGCCGGGCCAGCGCCGCGTGGTCGCGGATCAGCGCCGTCGTCCGGGAGGCGCTGGCGTCGGCCAGCCTGGCGGAGATGGGCGACCCGGAGAGCGAATTGGCGGGCCTCTGTCCCCGTCAGCAGGTAGTCGAGGACTGACAAGCCGGAGGCTTGGGCGTTATGGCGAGTAGCAACGAGACCATCGAGCAGTTCACCAGCCGGGGCTACGAGGCCGGCTTCGTCACCGATATCGAGCAGGAGTTTGCACCAGCGGGGCTCAACGAGGACACCATCCGCTTCATCTCGGCGAAGAAGGGCGAGCCGGAGTGGATGCTCGAGTGGCGCCTCGAGGCCTACCGCGGCTGGCTCGAGATGGCCACGCCGACCTGGCAGAACGTCGAGTTCCCGCCCATCGACTTCCAGGCCATCTCCTACTACGCCGCGCCCACGCAGGGACCGCAGAGCCTGGACGAGGTCGACCCGAAGCTGCTCGAGACCTACGAGCGGCTCGGCATCCCGCTGCACGAGCAGAAGATGCTCGCCGGCGTGGAGTCGGGCAGCGAGGCCGGGCAGTC
The DNA here is from genome assembly GCA_913055575.1 of uncultured Ectothiorhodospiraceae bacterium. Lineage (GTDB taxonomy): Bacteria > Pseudomonadota > Gammaproteobacteria > Nitrococcales > Halorhodospiraceae > Halorhodospira. The sequence goes on along the minus strand of CAJXLI010000146.1, from coordinate 1,459 downwards.
CGAGCGCGCCAATGTGGCGGTCGACGCCGTCTTCGACTCGGTGTCGGTGACCACCACCTTCAAGGAGGAGCTGGCCAAGCACGGCGTCATCTTCTGCTCCATCTCCGAGGCCCTGCGCGACTACCCGGAGCTGGTCCGGCAGTACATCGGCACGGTAGTGCCGCGCCGGGACAACTTCTTCGCGGCGCTCAACTCGGCGGTCTTCTCCGACGGCTCCTTCGTCTACATCCCGGAGGGCGTCGAGTGCCCCATGGAGCTGTCCACCTACTTCCGCATCAACGCCGGGCACACGGGGCAGTTCGAGCGCACCCTGATCATCGCCGAGCGGGGCAGCTCGGTCTCCTACCTGGAGGGCTGCACGGCGCCGCAGCGCGATGAGAACCAGCTCCATGCCGCCGTGGTGGAGCTCTACGCCCACGATGACGCGCGGATCAAGTACTCCACGGTGCAGAACTGGTACCCCGGCGACGAGAACGGCGTCGGCGGGGTCTACAACTTCGTCACCAAGCGCGGCATGTGCGCCGGCAAGCGCTCCAAGATCTCCTGGACGCAGGTGGAGACCGGCTCCGCGATCACCTGGAAGTACCCGAGCTGCGTGCTCAAGGGCGACGACTCGATCGGCGAGTTCTACTCCGTGACGGTCACCCGCGGCCACCAGCAGGCCGATACCGGCAGCAAGATGACCCATATCGGCAACAACACGCGCAGCCACATCGTCTCCAAGGGGATCTCGGCGGACGTCGCCCAGCAGAGCTACCGCGGCCTGGTGAAGGTGCTGCCCACGGCGTCGAACGCGCGCAACTACTCGCAGTGCGACTCCATGCTCATGAGCGACCGCTGCGGGGCGCACACCTTCCCGTACATCGATATCCAGAACCCGTCGGCGCAGCTCGAGCACGAGGCCACCACCTCGAAGATCGGCGACGACCAGATCTTCTACTGCAAGCAGCGCGGGATCAGCGAGGAGGACGCGGTCTCCATGATCGTCAATGGCTTCTGCAAGGAGGTCTTCCAGGAGCTCCCCATGGAGTTCGCCGTGGAGGCGCAGAAGCTGCTGGAGGTGACGCTGGAGGACAGCGTCGGCTAAGCCCCCTGCGCTGCGCGCGGGGCCCGGATCTCGCAACCCGAATACCAGGAGCACGACCATGCTGAAGATCGACCACCTGCAGGCCAGCATCGAGGACACCGAGATCCTCAAGGGCATCGACCTCGAGATGGGGGGCGGCGAGGTGCACGCCATCATGGGCCCCAACGGCTCGGGCAAGAGCACCCTCGCCAAGATCCTCGCCGGCGATGAGGCCTACGAGGTCACCGGCGGCTCCGTGCAGCTCGACGGCCAGGACCTGTTCGCCATGGAGCCCGAGGAGCGGGCCCGGGCCGGCCTGTTCATGGGCTTCCAGTACCCGGTGGAGATCCCCGGGGTGAGCAACAGCTACTTCCTCAAGGCCGCGGTGAACGC
>CAJXLI010000145.1 GCA_913055575.1 uncultured Ectothiorhodospiraceae bacterium | reverse complement strand
GCCCTGGACCCGTTCACCAGCCACGGCCAGGACGGGCTCATCGACGAGGGCGGCTACGTCCTGAACGAGGAGACCGTGGAGGTGCTGGTCCGGCAGGCCCTGTCCCACGCCGAGGCCGGCGCCGACATCCTGGGCCCCTCCGACATGATGGACGGCCGGGTGGGCGCCATCCGCAACGCCCTGGAGGCCCACGACTACCGCAACGTGCGCATCCTCTCCTACACGGCCAAGTACGCCTCGAGCTACTACGGGCCGTTCCGGGATGCGGTGGGCTCCTCCGACAATCTGGGCGCCTCGCCGGGCGGCCCGGGCAAGGAGAGCTACCAGATGGACCCGGGCAACAGCGACGAGGCCATCCACGAGGCCACGCTGGATCTCCAGGAGGGGGCCGATATGTTCATGGTCAAGCCCGGCCTCCCCTACCTGGACATCATCCACCGGCTCAAGCAGGAGCTCGGGGTGCCGACCTTCGCCTACCAGGTCAGCGGCGAGTACTCCATGCTCAAGGCGGCGGCGCAGAACGGCTGGCTCGACGAGCGCGAGTGCGTCCTCGAGGCGCTGCGGTCGCTGCGCCGTGCCGGGGCCGACGGCGTGCTGACCTACCACGCCCGGGCCATCGCGGAGTGGCTCCAGGAGGAGGGCTGAGGCCTTGAGGGGGCACGCCGCCTGCCGGCAGCCCCCTCGCCGCCCGCCTCCACGACCTGCGCCACGGGCGCCTCGGCCAGCTACAGGAGCGCGCCATGACTGACCGCTACGGCGTCATCGGCAACCCCATCGAGCACAGCAAGTCGCCGCAGATCCACGCCCGCTTCGCCGCGGAGAGCCAGGCGGACATGCGCTACGCCCGCCTGTGGGCGCCCGAGGCGCACTTCGACGCCGTGGCGGCAGCGTTCCTCGCCGGCGGCGGCCACGGCATGAACGTCACCGTGCCCTTCAAGGAGGCGGCCCACGCCTTCGCCGATACCTGCAGCGAGCGGGCGCAGGCCGCGGGGGCGGTGAACACCCTGCGCGCCGAGCCGGACGGCAGCTGCTACGGCGACAACACCGACGGCATCGGCCTGCTCCGCGACCTGCGCCGTAACCACGGCGTCGCCGTGGCCGGCCGGCGCCTGCTGCTGCTCGGCGCCGGCGGCGCCGCACGCGGCTTGCTCCCGAGCCTGCTCGCGGAGGGCCCCTCGGAGCTGGTCATCGCCAACCGCACCGTCGCCCGGGCCGAGGCCCTGGCCGAGGGGCGGGGGGTAACCCGCGCCTGCGGCCTCGAGGACCTGGCCGGGGCGCGCTTCGAGGTGGTCATCAATACCACCGCGGCCGGGCTGCAGGGGGAGATGCCGCCGCTGCCCGAGGACGTGATGGGCACCGATGGCGCGGCCTACGACCTGGTCTACGCCGAGCGGGAGACCCCCTTCATGGCGTGGGCGCGGAGCCAGGGCGCGGCGCAGGTCTGCGACGGCCTGGGGATGCTGGTCGAGCAGGCGGCGGAGTCGTTCTACCTCTGGCGCGGCGTCTACCCCAGCACGCGGCCGGTCATCGAGGCCCTGCGCCGCGGGGCCGGCTAGCCAGCGAGGCGCCGGCCCGGCCCCGCCGGGCGCCTCGCGGCGGCCCCTAGTCCTCGCGGGAGGCGACCATCACTTCCGCCTCGCCGGTGACCACCGTCCGGTCGCGGACATAGCACGTCGTGTCGAGCTTGACGCGATTGCGCTCGTGCTCGATCTCCGTGACCGTGGCCACGGCCTGGACGGTATCGCCGATCCGCACGGGCGCGCGGAAGCTCAGGTCCTGCCCCAGGTAGATCGCGCCCGGGCCGGGCATGCGCGTACCGATGACGCAGGAGATCAGCCCCCCCAGGAAGATCCCGTGGGCGATCCGGCCCTTGGCGAAGGTGGACGAGGCGAACACCTCGTTGATGTGGACCGGGTTGTTGTCCCCCGACAGCCCCGCGAAGAGGACCAGGTCCGCCTCCGTAACCGTCCGCGTATAGGCGCCGTACAGCCCCGGCTCCAGATCCTCCAGCAGATAGCCCTGCGACTCTTGAACCATGCGCGCCCCTCCTGCCCGGCGGTGGGACCGGGCGAATTATACGGTGGTGACTACGTTGTCACTCTGGCACGTGCACCGTTATAAAGGCCATACGCGCGGCCCGATTGCGCCGGTGCGAGAGACGAGGGGCGCGGAGGGGTCTGTTTGCGCCCACCTGAGCAGGTGCCTATACTAGCATCCCGCTTTGATCGGCGGGTGCCCGCAGTGCAGCGGCACCGCCGGGGCTAGGCGCGCCGCCCCTCCTGAACACGATCCCGCAGCATCCAGAGGCGACCGTGACGGACGAAAAGGTATCTGGCCTGTACCGGCCTAGCTTCGAGAGAGACAACTGCGGTTTCGGGCTGATCGCCCACATGGATGGTAACCCCAGCCACTGGCT
>CAJXLI010000144.1 GCA_913055575.1 uncultured Ectothiorhodospiraceae bacterium | reverse complement strand
TCGGCCTTGTCGATGGCCTCGCGGCTGGCGCCGATCATCTCCACGCCGTAGCGCTCCAGGACGCCGTGCTTGACCAGATCGAGGGCGCAGTTGAGCCCCGTCTGCCCGCCCATCGTCGGCAGCACCACGTCCGGCTCCTCCCGCTCGATGATCCGCGAGACCGTCTGCCACTCCACCGGCTCGACGTAGACCGCGTCGGCGGTCTCGGGGTCGGTCATGATCGTGGCCGGGTTGGAGTTGACCAGGATGACCCGGTACCCCTCCTCGCGCAGGGCCTTGCACGCCTGGGCGCCGGAGTAGTCGAACTCGCACGCCTGGCCGATGACGATGGGGCCGGCGCCGAGGATCAGGATCGATTGGATATCAGTTCTTTTCGGCATGGCTCGAGAGCATCCGGGGGTCCAGTGGTCGGCGGTCAGCGGCCGCGCGCTCAGCGCGGCGCCATCATCTCGAGGAAGCGGTCGAACAGCGGCCGCATGTCGTGGGGCCCCGGGCTCGCCTCCGGGTGCCCCTGGAAGCTGAAGGCCGGGACATCGGTACGGCGAATCCCCTGCAGGGAGCCGTCGAACAGGGAGCGGTGCGTCGCCTCCAGGTGGCCCGGCAGGCTCGCCTCCTCGACGGCGAAGCCGTGGTTCTGGCTGGAGATCAGCACCTGCCCGCTGTCGAGGTCGATCACCGGGTGATTGGCACCGTGGTGGCCGAACTTCATCTTCTCGCTGCGGGCCCCGCTGGCCAGACCCAGCAGCTGGTGGCCGAGACAGATCCCGAAGGTGGGGACGTGGTGGGTCTCGAGCAGCTCGCGGATGCTCGAGACGGCGTAGGCCATGGGCTCCGGATCGCCCGGCCCGTTGGAGAAGAACACCCCGTCCGGCTCCAGCTTGAGCACGTCCGTTGCAGGCGTGCGCGCCGGCACCACCGTCACCCGGCAGCCGCGCTCGACGAGCAGGCGCAGGATCTGCTGCTTGATGCCGTAGTCGTAGGCGACCACATGGAAGCGCGGCGCCTGCTCCGGGGCCGCGGCGTCGGCATGCCCGTCATCGAGGGTCCAGACGCGGCGTTGCCAGCTGCGGCGGCTCTTCGTCCCCGCCTCGCCGGCGAGGTCGCGGCCGGCCATGCCGCCGTAGCCCCGGGCCCGCTCCAGGGCACGGTCGACGTCGAGATCCGCACCGGCCGCCAGGCACGCGCCCTGCGCACCGGAATCGCGCAGGCGCCGGGTCAGCTTCCGGGTATCGACGCCGGCAATGGCGACCACGCCCTGCTCGCGCAGCCACTCACCGATCTCCTGCTCGGCCCGCCAGCTGCTAGGCCGAGGCGGCACATCGCGCACCACCAGCCCGGTGAGCCGGGCGCGATCGTCCTCACGGTCGATGCTGTTGACCCCGGTATTGCCGATGTGCGGATAGGTCAGCGTCACGATCTGGCCGGCGTAGGAGGGATCGGTCGCGATCTCCTGGTAGCCGGTCATGGCGGTATTGAAGACCGCCTCACCGGTTACGGCCCCGTCGGCACCCACCGCCTCGCCGTGAAAGGTCGTGCCGTCCTGCAGGACAAGCAGTGCTGGCCGGGTCAATGCAGCCTCCCCCTCTGTCTAGCGCTGAGCCCCGCTGTCGACACCGCCGGCCACCGGGGTGCCGCGAACGGGGGACGGACGTGCAAAAAAACGGGAGGGGGCACCCTCCCGTCCTGGGTCGTCATCGAGCCGCGCCATCCGGCGCGTAGACTGGCTATAGTCTACCGATGCAAGCCGTGATCTGCCACCGTGCCGACGCGCTCGGGCGGCTGCCCCGCTACCCGATCCGGGGCGGTTTTGTCCCGGGCAGCTCTTCAGGGTGGCGGGCGCAGACCGCGCGCGCCGCTGCAGGGCACGGCCCGGCTCGCCATGCGAGCTCACTCCCTGCGGCCGGGACGGCCCGGCACGGGTAACGAGGCCCTATCAAAACGGCCGGTCAGGGCCTATCATGGGCAACTTACCGCAGGATGCGAGGAAGATCCCGTGACCGCCCTAGCCGTCTCCGATCTGACCAAGACCTACGCCGGGGGCCAGATCGCCCTGCACGGCATCAACCTGACTGTGGACAGCGGGGCCTTCTTCGGCCTGCTCGGCCCCAACGGCGCCGGCAAGTCCACCCTTATCGGCATCATCTCCACCCTGGTGAACAAGACCGGCGGCACGGTGCGGGTCTTCGGCCACGACCTGGACCGCGACCCGTGGGCGGTCAAGTCCGCCATCGGGCTGGTCCCGCAGGAGTTCAACTTCAACACCTTCGAGACGGTCGAGCAGATCGTGATCAACCAGGCCGGCTACTACGGGATCCCGCGCCGGGTGGCGCACCAGCGCGCCGAGCGCTATCTGCACAGCCTCGGCCTCTGGGAGCGACGGCACACCGTCTCCCGGGAGCTCTCCGGCGGCATGAAGCGGCGGCTGATGATCGCCCGGGCGCTGATGCATGAGCCGCAGCTGCTCATCCTCGACGAGCCCACCGCCGGCGTCGACATCGAGCTGCGCCGCTCGATGTGGGACTTCCTGCGCCACATCAA
>CAJXLI010000143.1 GCA_913055575.1 uncultured Ectothiorhodospiraceae bacterium | reverse complement strand
CACGCCGCGCCAGCCCTGGTCGACGATGTAGATCCCGGTCAGGATCCAGACCACGAAGCCGGCCAGCACCAGCAGGCTGATCCCCAGGGCGCCGGGCGCGCCATTGGGCATACGTCCGCCGAAGAGGCTGTTCAGCCGCTGCCGCAGCTTGCGGAAGACCTCATCCAGATCGGGCGGCCCCCCGTCGCCACCGCCTTTCGGGCCGCCGCCCCAGGGGTCGCGGCCACCGCCGCCAGACTCATTCCACGCCATTCGGGACTCCGTTCGTCTTGAGACGGTCCGCCATCGGTCGAACCGTCGGATTCTAGAAGGGCACCCCGGAGACCGCAACCTCAGGCCGGCGCGACCTCCTCGCGGGGCAGGCCCTCCCGTACGTGGAGCCGCTCCAGCTCGTGCACCGGCAGCTCCACCTCCAGCTCCAGGCGGCCGGCCTCGGAGCAACGCTCCTCGATCACCCGCCCGCTCCGGAACAGCTGGGACCGCAGCCGCCCCTGCTCCGGGCGCAGGTGGACACGGCGGCGGACCCGCTCCGGGCCCAGGCGCTCGCCGATGGCCGGCAGCAGCTCCGCCACCCCGTCGCCGGTGGCCGCCGAGACGCGCACCCCGGTGACCTGGCCCGAATCGTCCTCGATCCGCCCGGCGCCGAGGCAGCAGGTATCGACCTTGTTGTAGACCCGCAGGGCCGGGACGTCCTGCGCCCCGAGCTCGGCGAGCACGCTCTCCACCTGCTCGATCTGGTGCTCGCGCTCCTCGGCGCCGGCATCGATGACGTGGAGCAGCAGATCGGCGTCGGTGACCTCCTCGAGCGTCGACCGGAAGGCGGCCACCAGGTCGTGGGGCAGCCGGCTGATGAAGCCCACCGTGTCGGAGAGCACGGCCGCCGCGCCGGGCTCGAGCTCCACCCGGCGCCAGGACGGATCCAGCGTGGCGAAGAGCCGGTCCTCGACCTGCCGGTCCGAGCCGGTGAGCTCGTTGAACAGCGTGGACTTGCCGGCATTGGTGTAGCCGACCAGCGAGACCACCGGCAGATCGCGCTTGCGTCGGGCCTTGCGGCCCTGCTCGCGGGTCCGGCGGACCTTCACCAGGCGGCGCTCGATCTGCTTGATCCGGCCGCTGATGAGCCGCCGGTCCATCTCCAGCTGCTTCTCGCCGGGGCCGCGCAGGCCGATGCCACCGCGTTGGCGCTCCAGGTGGGACCAGCCCCGCACCAGGCGGCTGGCGACGTGCTTGAGCTGCGCCAGCTCCACCTGCAGCCGGCCCTCGAAGGTCCGCGCCCGCTGGGCGAAGATGTCCAGGATCAGGCCGGTACGGTCGAGCACCCGGCAGCCCAGATCGGCCTCCAGGTTGCGCTCCTGCGCGGCGGACAGGGGCTGGTCCACCAGCACCAATCCCGCCTCCAAGTCGCGCACCTGCTCGGCGAGCTCGGCGACCTTGCCGCGCCCGATGAAGGTGCGGGGATCCGGGGTGTCGCGGCGGTGGCGGAACCGACCCACCACCTCGGCCCCGGCGGAGTCGCCCAGGGCCTCGAACTCCTCGGCGGCGTCGAGGGCATCGCCGGGCAGGCGCACGTGGAGGACGAGCGCCCGCTCCCCGCCGCTGGGACGGTCGAAGAGCGCGGCCGGGCCGCTGCCGGGGCGCTGCTCAGCTATCGCTGTCCTCCTCGCCGATGACCTCGACGGCTGCCTGCTCCTCCGCCATCTGCGGCACGCGCACGCGGCGCTCCGGCACGATGGTGGATATGGCGTGCTTGTAGACCATCTGGTTCACGCTGTTGCGCAGCAGGATCACGAACTGGTCGAAGGACTCGATCTGCCCCTGGAGCTTGATGCCGTTGACCAGGTAGATCGAGACCTGGACCTTCTCCTTGCGCAGGGTGTTGAGGAACGGCTCCTGTAGTGACTGGCCCTTCGCCATGACTAGCCCCCGAGCGTTGTTGTTGTTATGGCTGTACGTGCACCGACCATCTGCACGGGCGTTATTGTATCACAGCTGCCGGAGGCGCTCGGCAGCGCAGCGGTAGGCGCGCCGCTCGCCCCCGGCTCCAGCCGTGACACGGGTGGCGTCGGCCTGCCGGCGCAGCCAGGTGAGCTGGCGCCGGGCGTACTGGCGGGTCGCGCGCTGGCCATTGTGGACCATGGCAGGGTAGCTGTACGCCCCCTCGAAGTAATACCACGCCTGCCTGTATCCGACCGCACGGACCGCCGGGAGTTCCACGCCGAGGTCGCCGCGCCGGTAGAGCGCCGCCACCTCCCCCACCAGGCCGCGGGCGAGCATGGCCCGGAAGCGCGCCTCGATGCGCCGGTGCAGCCAGGCCCGCTCCGGCGGCTCGAGGACGATCTTCAGCGGGGCCTCCGCCAGCCCCGGCACGCCCGGCTCGCGCTGCACCTCGCTGAGCGGGCGCCCGGTCAGCCGGTACACCTCCAGCGCCCGCTCCAGGCGCTGGCGGTCGTTGGGGTGGAGGCGCTCGGCGGCCTCCGGATCCACCGCCTGCAGCCGGCGGTGCAGCGCCGGCGCGCCGTGGGCCGCCGCCTCCGCCTCGAGCTCGGCGCGCACCTGCGGATCCGCCGCGGGCATGGGCGAGAGCCCGTATTGCAGGGCCTGGAAATAGAGCCCGGTGCCGCCGATGAGCACGGGGAGGCGGCCGCGCTCCCGGATCGCCGCGATCGCCGCCCGGGCATCGGCGACGAACTGCGCCGCCGAGTAGGGCTCGGCGGGATCGCGGATATCGAGCAGGTGGTGGGGGCAGCGGGCCCGGACCGCCGGCGACGGCTTGGCCGTGCCGATATCCAGGCC
>CAJXLI010000142.1 GCA_913055575.1 uncultured Ectothiorhodospiraceae bacterium | reverse complement strand
CCGTCGGGCATCGGCGTGCGCCCCTCGACCCGGGTGAAGATCACCGTCTGCGTCCCCTCGGGCAGGGTCAGGCTCTCCCCGGCGGCCGCCGCGGCGGCCATGGCCGAGGTCACGCCGGGGACGAGGTGGACCGGGATCCCGGCCTCATCGAGGGGACGGACGATCTCCACGAAGGCGCCGTACAGCCCCGGATCACCGGGCTGCAGGCGGACCACCCGACGCCCCTGGCGGGCCCGCTCGAGCAGCCAGTCCTGGATCTGCGCCAGGGTCATGCCCTTGGAGTCGGCGATCTCGCAGCCGGCGGGGGCCCACGCCAGGACCCCGGCCGGGACCAGGGAGCCCGCATAGAGCACGGCGTCGGCGTCCGCCACTCGATCCCGGCCACGGACGGTGATCAAGTCCGCAGCACCGGGGCCAGCCCCGACGAACCAGACCGCGCCGGTCACGCCGTCCTCCGGGGCCTCTCCGGGCGGACGGGCAGGCCGAGGCGGGTCGGCTCGAGGCGGCCTCTCGGCGCACCCCCGAGGTGCTCGACGCGGCAGCGGCAACCGGCCGTCCACGGCACGGTGCCCGCCTGGGACGCAAGAGCTGTTGCCTTGGGCATGGCCTCCCCTGGTCGAGGCGCGGTCGGTTCACCGTGCGGGGAGCGTACGCGGAGGGGCGGACTGCAAGGGCGCGCAGGCGTCTGCGCGGACTGCCGAGACCGCCGGGCACGGTTCCCCGCCGTGTGGCGTCGTCATCATCCCAGGCCGGTCTCCGGGCTCGCGAGTGAAGCGGGGGGCTTCCAGCGCGGCGCCTTCCCGCGCCCGGTGCCCTCGACACCGTGGGCGCAGTGGCGGATGCCGCGCCTCGGCTCGCCTACCGTTGCGGGGACAGCGCCGGCATTTCCCGGCCCGGCGGGCCGGAAGCACCGGCTTCCCGGCTGCGCAGAGGCCCTCGGCTTGCGCAGTCCCGGCGCGGCGAGTCCGTCGCCGGGAAGCCTGGGATGCCGTGTGACTCTACGGCCGGGGCCGCAGGGTGTCAATCGAGTGGCCTGCTCGTAGCCGGGACGGGGAGGCTGACACATAGAGCCTATCCGAATAACCCCGCTCCGAGTTGTCGGAAGGCGGTGAAGGCGTTGGCGAGCTGCAACATGGTCAAATGCTTGCGGTTCTATGCCGGTGCACGAGCACATACCAGAAGTAGTTATTCGGATAGGGTCATAGGGAGGAGCTATCAACTCCACCTCGGAGGTGGGCATTCATCAAGAAAACGAGCCCACCACTGTCGGATCGAGGTTGACACATTCCGCGGAGAAGCAGCGCCTGCTGGCGGAGCACGACGCCCTGCCGAAGGGGGAGAAGACGGCGTGGCTCCGGGAGCAGAGACTCTACGCGAGCCAGCTTGCCAACTGGCGCAGGACCCTGAAAGAGCAAGGCACGCAAGGCCTGGAGCCCAACTCCGGCGGCCGGAAGGCGAAAGACGCCCGTGACCGGCGCATCGAGCAGCTGGAGAAGGAGAAGGCGCAGCTTGAGCACCGTGCCCAGGTCGCCGAAGACCTTGTCGAGCTGCAAAAAAACTCGCCACCCTGTCCGAGGACGTCAACAACGGGCGCTCGCAATGAGCTGCCTGGCGGAGCGTCCCGTGCATGTGCCACGCAGCCGGGCCTGTGACGCCCTCGGGCTGTCCCGGACAGGGACTTATCCCCGCAAGCGGCCCTCGCGGGCACAGCCGGGTACAGCGGCCTCCAAGCAGCCGCGCCAGCTCTCCGAGGCGGAGGTGGAGCGTGTCCTTGAGACGGTGAACAGCGCCACCTACCAGGACGAGGCGGTGCGAGTCATTTACGCCCGGGAGCTCAACCAGGGGCGGCCCATGCCGTCGGTGTCGTCGATCTACCGGATCCTGCGGCGCCGCGGGCAGAGCCGAGAGCGGCGCAACCAGCGGCCACCGCAGCGCCATGTCAAGCCGCGGGTCGTCGTCCGCGCGCCGAACCAGGGTTGGTCCTGGGATATCAGCAAGTTACCCACGACCCTGAAAGGGGTCTACCTCAATCTCTACGAGGTCCTGGACCTGTTCTCGCGCTACCCCGTCGCCTGGATGGTCTCGCGCAAGGAGAACGCCGGGCTGGCGCAGCACCTGTTCCGTCACGCCCTGGAGCGCCATGCCATTCAGCCGGGGTCTCTCGTCGTTCACCAGGACCGTGGAGCCCCGATGATCGCCCAGAGCTACCGGGAGTTTCTCGATAGCCACGGAGTCCGGCGCAGCTACTCTCGGCCTCGTGTAAGCGACGACAACCCTTTCAGTGAGGCGCATTTCAAGACGCTCAAGTACAGCCCGAGCTATCCCGGGCGCTTCGAGGGTATCGACCACGCCCGCGCGTGGATGGCGACGTTCATGGAGGGGTATAAGCACCGCCCGCATGAGGGGCTGTGCTACTACACCCCGGCCGAGGTCTTCGAGGAGCGCGCCGAGGCCGTGCGCGCGCAGCGCCAGGCTGCCCTCGATGCCTACTACGCCTACAACCCCCGGCGCTTCCCGAGGGGGCGTCCCATCGCCAACAAGCCTCCTGAGGAGGTCGCCATCAACCCCGAGGACGGCGTGGCCCAGCGCGCCGACGCCTTCCTCAACGCCAGCGCGGAGGAGCTATCAACTCCCTGAGATGCGGACACATCTCGACTGGAGACCTGCTTTGAAGGGGCGTAGCGTGCCTCGGCATGGATACCGAGGGGCTCGCCGTTGGGCACACGCGCCTACCTGTTGCGACCTGCGTGATCATATACCGCCAAGGAGTTATGCTCTGTTCCAGGCCCGGTTGGCGTTGCAGGAACTGG
>CAJXLI010000141.1 GCA_913055575.1 uncultured Ectothiorhodospiraceae bacterium | reverse complement strand
GAGTCGGCGAGGACCATGAACTCGTGGGACAGGCTCCCGCCCATGGCGCCGGTGTCCGCCTCCACCGCCCGGAAGGCGAGGCCGGTGCGCTCGAAGATCCGGGTGTAGGCGTCGTGCATGGCCCGGTACTCGGCCTCCAGCCCCGACTGCTCCAGGTGGAAGGAGTAGGCGTCCTTCATCAGGAACTCGCGGGCGCGCATGACGCCGAAGCGGGGCCGCGTCTCGTCGCGGAACTTGGTCTGGATCTGGTAGTAGTTGACCGGCAGGTGGCGGTAGCTGTTGATCTCGCGGCGGAAGAGGTCGGCGATGACCTCCTCGTGGGTGGGGCCGAAGCAGCACGCCCGCTCGTGGCGGTCCTGGATGCGCAGCAGCTCCGGGCCGTACTTGTCCCAGCGGCCCGACTCCTGCCACAGCTCCGCCGGCTGCACGGCGGGCATGAGCACCTCCAGCGCCCCGGCGCGGTCCATCTCCTCGCGCACGATCCGCTCCACGCGCTGGAGCACGCGCATCCCCAGGGGCAGCCAGGTGTACAGCCCCGAGGAGAGGCGGCGGATCATGCCGGCGCGCAGCATCAGCTGGTGGCTGACGATGTCGGCATCGGCCGGGGTCTCGCGGAGGGTGGAGAGGGGGAAACGGGTGACGCGCATGGATTCGCTCCCTGGGTCTGACGCTGGTGGCGGCGGCCGGGCCCGCCGCAGGATGCGCCCAGGGTAGCGCAGCCGGCGTGCGGGGGCGAAGGGTGGCGCCGTGGCAGCCCGCCACGGCCCCGATGGGAGATCCATTGGACTATCCGGCCCGGGAAGTGGGATAATCCGCGCTTTATTGCCGGCCGCGGGCGGACCGCGGCCGCTGATCAGCGAAGAGGAGAGCCGATGCGGATGGGAGCGATGGCGGCGCTGCGCGCCAACTGGGGCAAGCTGCTCGGCGGCGCGGTGATCGCCGGGAGCCTGAGCGCTTGCGTCTCGACGGCGCCCGTCGATGTGGCCTCCCACGAGGAGGCGTACCTCATCGACTGCTCGGGGCTGGGCCAGTCGGTGGGCGATTGCATGGAGCAGGCGCGCGAGGTCTGCCCCGACGGCTACCAGGTGATCTCGACCACCGGTGCCGACAAGTGGGGCAGCGGCCGCGAGGGGGCCGCCTCGCTACTCGAGGAGATGGACCGGGGCGTGCTCATCGGCTGCCAGTGATCCGGCCAGGGATGTCCAGTAGGACGAGGTACCTATGAAACAAGCCTCCAAGGGCGGCGGTAGCGGCCCGGATTCGGCGCAGGGCGAGCTGCGCCAGTGCATGGGGCAGCTGCGCCAGGCCTTCACCTCCGTGGCGCTGTTCAGCTTCTTCATCAACCTCCTCATGCTCGTGCCCCCGATCTTCATGCTGCAGATGTACGACCGGGTGCTGTCCAGCGGCAGCGTGCCCACCCTGGTCATGCTGCTCATCCTCGCCGTGGGGCTGCTCCTCGTCCTCGGCCTGCTGGAGTGGTCGCGCAACCGGGTGCTGGTGCGTGCCGGCGGCCGGTTCGACAACATGCTCAGCGACCGCCTGTTCGACGCCACCTTCCTGCGCGCCCTGCGCCGGCCCGACCAGGCCAACACCCAGCCCCTGCAGGACCTGAACACGCTGCGCCAGTTCATGACGGGGCAGGGCGTCTTCGCCTTCTTCGACGCGCCGTGGACGCCGCTGTTCATCGGGGTCATCTTCCTCCTCCACCCCTGGCTCGGCATCTTCGCCACCATCGCCGCGCTGCTGCTGCTCGCCCTCGCCTACGGCAACGAGGTCGTCACCCGCAAGCCGCTGAGCGCGGCGAACAGCCAGAACAACCAGGAGACGGAGTTCACCAACGCCAACCTGCGCAACGCCGAGGTCCTCGAGGCCATGGGCATGACCGGCCAGTTGCGCCGGCGCTGGCGGGCGATGCACAACGACGTCCTCAGCCTCCAGGCGGTGGCCTCGGACCGCGCCGCCAACTTCTCCTCCGCTTCGCGCTCGCTGCGCATGATCGCCCAGGTGGGTATCCTCGCCCTGGGCGCCTACCTGGCCGTGCAGCAGATCGTCACCCCCGGCGTGATGATCGCCGCCTCGATCATCATGGGCCGCGCCCTGGCGCCGGTGGACCAGGCCATGAACGCCTGGCGCGGCTTCATGGGGGCGCGCAACGCCTGGCAGCGGCTCGACGGCATCCTGGAGGCTACCCCGGAGCGCGGCGAGGCCATGGAGCTGCCCGCGCCCGAGGGGCAAGTGACCGCCGAGAACCTGGTCGTCGTCCCGCCGGGCAGCCGGGCCCCGGCGCTGCGCGGGGTCAACCTCGAGCTGGAGCCGGGCCAGACCCTCGGGGTCATCGGCCCGAGCGCCGCCGGCAAGTCGACCCTCGCCCGGGCCCTGGTGGGCGTCTGGCCGGCCTACGCCGGCAGCGTGCGCCTCGACGGCGCCGCCATGGAGCACTGGAACCGCGAGCAGCTCGGCACCTACCTCGGCTACCTGCCCCAGGACGTGGAGCTCTTCGACGGCACCATCGCCGAGAACATCGCCCGCTTCGGCGAGGTCGACGCCCGCCAGGTCGTCGAGGCGGCCAAGAAGACCGGCCTGCACGAGATGATCCTGCGCCTGCCCGAGGGGTATGATACCCGCATCGGCATCAACAGCGGCGCCCTCTCCGCCGGGCAGCGCCAGCGCGTCGCCCTCGCCCGCGCCGTCTACGGCAACCCGCGCCTCGTCGTCCTCGACGAGCCCAACTCCAACCTCGACCAGGACGGCGAGGAGGCGCTCACCGACACCATCCGGCGGCTCAGCGCCGACGGCTGCACGGTGGTGCTCATCGCCCACCGGCCCAACGTCCTCGCCGCCGTGGAGCAGGTCCTGGTCCTGCGCGA
>CAJXLI010000140.1 GCA_913055575.1 uncultured Ectothiorhodospiraceae bacterium | reverse complement strand
GCCAGCCGGTCGCAGAGGCGCTCGGCCTCCTCCATGTAGTGCGTGGTGAGCAGCAGCGTCCGCCCCTCGCGCTGCAGCGCGCGCAGCTTCTGCCAGATGTGCTGCCGGGCCTGCGGGTCGAGCCCGGTGGAGGGCTCGTCCAGCACCACCAGCTGCGGGTCGTTGACCAGGGCCCGGGCCAGGGTCAGGCGGCGCTTCATGCCGCCGCTGAGGGCCCCGATGGGGGCGTCGGCCTTGGCGGTCAGCGCGGCGAAATCCAGCAGCTCCGCCACCCGCGGCGCCGCCGCGTCGCGGCCGATGCCGTGGTAGCTGGCGTAGGTGTAGAGGTTCTCGCGGACGGTGAAGTCCGGATCCAGGTTGTCGACCTGCGGCACCACCCCCATCCGCGCCCGCATCGCCCGGGCCCGGGCCGGCACCGGCTCGCCGAGGACGTGCAGCTGCCCTCCGTCGGGGGGCGTGAGCCCGAGGATCATGCGCAGGATCGTGGTCTTGCCGGCGCCGTTGGGACCGAGGAGGCCGAAGCACTCGCCGCGGGGCACCTGCAGATCGACGCCGTCGACAACCGTGGCACCGGCGTAGCGCTTGGTCAGCCCGGCGGCGTAGATCGCCGGGCCGCAGGCGGACGGGGCTACCTTCGTCATGCTCGCTTCCCGGGCTGTTCAGGGGCATCCGATGATAACGCCCGCGCCACCCTGCTGCACCAGCGCCCGCCCACTGCGGCCGTCACGGCCCATCGGCCCCCTGCCCCAGCCGCTCGGCGACCGCCTCGAGCGCTGCCGGGGTGTTGACGTTGACCAGCCCCTCGGCGAGATCGTCGAAGTCGGCCTCGGCAACGGCGTGCCGGGCCAGCCAGCCATCGACGCGCCGCTCCCCCGCCGCGAGGGCCGCCTCGAGATCGGCGGCGACGTGCCGCCGCATCAGGGCGAAGACCGGCTGGCGCCGGCCACAGGCCCGGGCGACGGCGACCTCGGCGGCCTCCGCCTCCAGCACCGCCGCCAGGCGCTGGGCGGTCACCGCCGGCAGGAGGGGGGCGTCGCAGGGCACCGTGAGGACCCGGTCCGTAGCCGCGTGGGCCAGGGCGCTGGCCATCCCGGCCAGCGGCCCTAGCCCGCCCGGGTGGCGATCGCCGTCCACCGGCACCCCGAGCGCCCGGTAGCACGCCTGGTAGCGGTTGGCGTTGATGCGCACGGCCGCCACCTGCCCGGCCAGGCGCGCCAGCACGTGGGCCGCCATGGGCCGGCCGCAGAGCGGCACCAGCCCCTTGTCGCGGCCGCCCATGCGCCGCCCTGCCCCGCCGGCGAGGATGACACCAGTAACCGCCGCGCGCGTCACGCCCACGGGGCCTCCAGCCGGCGGCCGCAGTGCGGTAGGCGGCAGCGCACGGCCCGCGGCTAGAGCTGCACGCCCTCGAGGGGCTGGACGTGGACGGTCTCGCCGGCGCCCACGTCGCCGCGGTCAGCCTCCAGGTAGATCAGGCAGTTGGCGTGGACCAGCGAGGTCAGGACGCCCGAGCCCTGGGAGCCGGTGGAGACGACGCGGGCCACGCCGTCGGCGCCATGCTCCAGGATGCCGCGCTGGAACTCGGCGCGCCCGGGCCGCTTGCGCAGCGGCTCGGCCGTCAAGGCGGGGATCCGCACCGGGGCCAGGTCGCCGCGCTCGCCCATCATCCGCCGCAACCCGGGCTGGACCAGCTTGTAGAGGCTCACCGCCGCCGATACCGGGTTGCCGGGCAGGCCGAAGAAGGCGGCCTGCCCGACCCAGCCGAAGGCCAGGGGCCGGCCGGGACGCACGGCCACGCGCCAGAACGCCACGTCGCCCACCGCCTCCAGGGCCGGCTTGACGTGATCCGCCTCGCCCACCGAGACCCCGCCCGTAGTGATCACCGCGTCGGCGTAGCCGCCGACCTGGTGGAGGGTCGCCTCCAGGGTGGCCGGATCGTCACCGACCACGCCGAGGTCCTGGACCTCCACCCCCAGCCGGCGCAGCGCAGCGACGATCATGGGGCGGTTGCTGTCGTAGATCTGCCCGGGCGCCAGCGCCTCGCCCGGGCTGCGCAGCTCATCCCCGGTGGCGAAGAAGACCACCAGCGGCCGGCGGTGGACCGTTACCTCGGCCCGGCCCACGGAGCCGATCACCCCCACCTCCTGGGGCCGGAGCCGACAGCCGGCGCCCAGCGCCACGGCCCCGGCGGCGATGTCCTCGCCGGCGCGACGGACGTTCTCGCCGGGCCCGACCCCGCCGGGCAGGCGCACGTGCGCCTCGCCCACGAGCTCGGCCCGCTCCTGGATCACCACGGCGTCGGCGCCGGGCGGCAGGGGGGCGCCCGTCATGATGCGCACGCCATGGCCAGGGGGCAGCTCCGCCTCCCGGCGCTCACCGGCGAGCACGCGGCCGGCCAGCTGCAGCTCCGCCGCGCCCTCGGCGGGCAGGTCGGCACTGCGCACGGCGTAGCCGTCCATGGCGGCGTTGTCGTGGGGGGGTACGTCCACCGCGGCGTGGACGTCCTCGGCGAGCACCCGGCCGAGGCTCGTGGCCAGCGGCACGCGCTCGCTGCCGCTCACCGGCGCGAGCTCGGCCAGGATCCGCCGCCGGACCTCCTCCAGGGGCAGATCCGTCTCCGTGGGGGCGCGGCTGCGCTGCGCCAGGGACTCCGGTTCCATAGCCTCTCCTCCCTTCGCCATTGTAGGGCCTAGCCGCCGGGCCGGCTCGAGGGGTGGCGCCCGACCGGCGTCAATGGGGGTCGGCGCCGTCCGCCCCGGTCAGCTCCTCGACCACCGCCGAGGCCCGAGCCGGGTGGCGTACCCGGGCCACGTGGAAGAGCGCGTCCCCCTCGTGGACCAGGGGCAGGTTGGTCCGGCCGATGACGATGCCGTCGAA
>CAJXLI010000139.1 GCA_913055575.1 uncultured Ectothiorhodospiraceae bacterium | reverse complement strand
GAGCACGAGAAGGTCAACGAGGCCGCGGTCGTCGGCTACCCCCACGACGTCAAGGGCCAGGGCATCTACGCCTACGTCACCCTGGTCGCCGGCGAGGAGCCGAGCGAGGAGCTCGAGAAGGAGCTCGTCAAGCTGTGCGTCCACGATATCGGGCCCATCGCGAAGCCGGATATCATCCAGTTCGCCCCGGGCCTGCCGAAGACCCGTTCCGGCAAGATCATGCGCCGGATCCTGCGCAAGGTGGCGTCGAACGAGCTCGACAGCCTCGGCGACACCAGCACGCTGGCGGATCCGACGGTGGTCGACTCCCTGATCGAGGATCGGGCCAACCAGTAGGGCGCCACCCGGACGCAGGGCCGGCCCCGCGCCGGCCCTGCGGGCCGGCACGCTACGTGTCCAGGGCGCGTGCTGCCGCGCGCTGGGTACGGGGCTGGGCCCCACAGAAGGCAGGTTCAAAAAGGCTGGAGGACCATGTCTCCCTGGATCTACTTCCTCGTCACCCTCGCCATCGCCTGGCACGGGCTCACCTACAAGGACGACAACGGCGACCACCCGTCGGTGCATCTGCTCTTCGGATGCATCGCGCTGATCTTCAGCCTGCGATTCCTCTTCGTAGACATCATCGGGGTCACCGTCTGGGGCGTCCCGCCGCTGTCCGCCTCCTGAATCACTCCAGCGACTGGCTATAGCTACGCTGGGCCCGGTCCTGCTCCGGGTCGGCCAGCTTCCGCTCGTCCGCGGGCAGGGCAAGCTGCTCGCGCAGGTAGGCCGCCCGATCGGCGATGGTCGGCGGCCCCTCGGGACCGAAGTGCAGGAATTTCGTCAGCCAGCCCGGCCCCTCGGCCACGCCAGGATCGAGGGCCAGGGCCCGCTCGTAGTCCTCGAGCGCCTGCCGGTGCCGGCCCATACGGTCGTAGGCGATACCGCGGTTGGCGTAGACGCCAGCGGCCTCCGGGTCCATAGCCAGGTAGCGGTCGTACAGCTCGATCGCCGCCCCGTACCGCTCCAACTCGACCAGGGTCCGCGCCTTGCCGCGCAGCGCCTGGCGGTGCTCAGGCGCCTCCGCCAGGGCATCGTTGTACTCCTCGAGGGCGCGCTCGTAGTAGCCGTCGGCGAAGGCGCGATCGCCGGCCGTGACCGCTACGTCGCCGGGCCCCTGCTCGGGCACGAAGCCCTCGTAGGCCAGCCACGCTACGGGCGCGAGGACCACTGCGACCGCGATCCCCTTGAGGACTCGATAGCCACGCTCCGTCACAATCATAGGGGCCACCCCACCGTTGATAGATTAAAGAGGAAGGAGAAGACCGGGCAGATCACCGCCGTCAGCCGCCAGGCGCGGCGCCTCTGCTCCGCCAGCTCCGCCTCCGCGAGCTCCCGGCCGTAGTCGCGCTGCAGGCTACGCACGCCCAGCGCCCAGATCCAGCGGCTCACCGGATAGGCGACCATCGCGGCCAAGAGCACGACATAGAAGATAAATAGCGCGATCTCCATCACCATCCACGCGTGGTCTGCGTAAACCAATCCGTACAGATAAAGAGGCGAGAGAGGCCGTAGCCTCCCCCGCCTCGTCTCGGCATACGCTGCGCATGCAGCTAGCGGCCGAGGCCGTTACGCCCGGCTCGATCCCGCGTCCTCGTCGTAGAGGACCTTGATCTCCTTGGGCGGGACCGTGCTCATCTCGAGCTTGTAGCACATGAACCACATCATGGCGATGCCGAGCACCCACCAGATGAGCTGCCAGACCCAGATCGACGGCATGCCGAACACCCACCAGGTCTCGGGGTTGTTCGGATCGCCGAAGAGCCAGTTCCCGATCACGGCACCCGGGCCCATGGCGAAGAAGAACCAGACGATCACCACGATCCAGCCGAGCGGGATCAGGTGACGCTTCTCCGCCGGGAGCGAGGCGTGCTCGCGCAGGAAGCTGTGGAAGGTCATCCGGTGCTTGCGGTCCTCCTCGTTCTGGGTGAACGCCGAGATGATGACGGCCACCAGGAAGTTGAGGAGCACACCCCAGGCAGCGGAGTGCAGGGTCAGCGGCCAACGGCCCCAGGGCACGTCGACACCGAAGGCGCCGAGGATGCTGATGCCGATGTTCTCGGTCAGCAGCACGGCGATGACGCCGACGATCAGGCCGGTAACCACGCCCTGGCGGGTGAGCCACGGCAGGAAGCAGATCGCCGCCAGCGGCACCCACATCTGCGTGCCCATGGCGGTCGCCAGGCCGCCGAGGAGCACCAGGGCGTCGGTGGTGAAGGTCGCCACCATCAGGGCCGCGAAGATCAGGACCGCGACGAAGATCCGGCCAGCCGTGACCTGGGTGCGGTTGCTGGCATTGGGCATGATGTAGCGACGCAGCAGGTCGCGGGTGAACATGCCGCTGGTGGTGGACATGTAGGCAGCACCCGTGGACTGCATCGCCGCCAGCGCGGCGACCGCCAGCAGCCCGGCCAGCCAGGGCGCCACGTTGGAGAGCATGCTCACCAGCTGCGGCACCAGCTCGCTGTCGGCGCCCGCGTCCTTGATCAGGTCGACCCAGCCGGCCTCGCGGGGATCCTCCCCGTTCTCCAGCGCCTGCAGGCCAGCCTCGATCCGCTGCTCGACCTCCTCGGGGCTGAGCTCCGGATTGTGGGTGGCGATCAGGCCACGCTGGAACACCGCATCGCCGCGGTCATCGAAGAGATCCCGGTACTGGCCGAGCTGCTCCTCGTACTGCGGGTCGTAGACGTCCTTGGCGAACTCCGTGTTGCCGCCGAGGATATGGCCGGACATGCCCTGGATGGCCAGGAAGACCATCATCAGGAAGCCGACGCCGAGCGGCGACATCCAGGTCTGCTGCGGCGCGAAGGGCCGCGGGTTGGAGTTCGAGAAGGCCCACATGCTGAACGACGGGGCCGCCATGA
>CAJXLI010000138.1 GCA_913055575.1 uncultured Ectothiorhodospiraceae bacterium | reverse complement strand
GGGGGAGCGCCGCTACCTCCTGCTGCGCGCCTTCCAGTACTGGGACTTCCCCAAGGGCAAGGTCGAGCCGGGCGAGGGCCCCCTCGAGGCGGCCCGGCGCGAGGTCGAGGAAGAGGCGGGCATCACGGCGCTCGACTTCCGCTGGGGCTACGCCGCCTACGAGACCGGCCCCTACGGCCGCGGCAAGGTAGCCCGCTACTACCTGGCCGAGACACCCACCCGCAAGGTGGTGCTGGGCTTCAACCCCGAGCTGGGCCGCCCGGAGCACCACGAGTACCGCTGGGTCACGCCCCGTGAGGCCTACCGCCTCGCCTCGCCGCGCGTCCGCGAGGTCCTCGACTGGGCCGAGGCGCAGATCACCGGCGAGGCCAGCGACGCTGACCCCACCGGCTGACGCGGCCAGGCCTCAGCGCCGGCCGTACCGCCAGCCGGCAGTCCCCGCCCAGGCGTCCCGCGCGAAGTAGGCGAGCAGCGCGAGCACGATCACGGTGCCCCCCAGCCACGAGGGGGTCGGCGGCACCTCGGCGAAGACCAGCCACACCCACAGCGGCCCCAGCACCGCCTCGAGGAGCAGGACCAGGCTGACCTCCGGCGACGGCAGGTAGCGCGTCGACTGCGCGATGAGCAGCAGGGCCAGGGGCATCTGCACCAGCCCCATGGCGCCGAGCACGGCGTAGCTCGAGGGGGCGAGCGCCAGCGGCTCGGCCCAGGGCCAGGCGGCCAGGGCGGCGACGGCACCGCCCATGGCCACGACGGGGAGCCGATGGATCTCCGCCCGCGCCCGCAGCAGCGTCAGGTTGGCGCCCGTATTGGCCGCGGCGAGCAACGCGGCCAGATCGCCCCAGCGGCCGTCGGCCTTGGCCGGGCCGCTGAGGAGGATGGCCGTGCCGACGAGGACCGCCAGGGCCGTCCCCCAGGTGCTCGCACGGACGGGCTCACGCAGGAAGAGCCGGGTCAGGAGCGCGGAGAACAGCGGCGCCGTGGCGAAGAGCACGAGGACATTGGCCGCGTGGGTCGTGAGCACGGCGAAGACGAAGAGCACGGCGTTGAGCCCGAAGGACAGCCCCGAGGCGACGGCGGCCCAGCCGCCCCGGCGCCAGGTACCCAGGGCACGACGCCCCTCGGTGGCGAGCAGCAGCCCGCCCACGGAGACCGCCATGAGCAGGCCGCGCCAGAAGACGATATCCACGCCCCGGGCGTCGGCGAGGCGGACCAGGGCGGCATCGAAGCTGAGGACGACGACCCCGACCACGGCCATGAGGATGCCCCTGAGGCGGTCCTCGCTGGCGTAGGCAGGATGGGTACGCGGCATACGGCCTCCCTCGAAGAGCTCGGCCCGCTGGGGCGCATCGCTGCCGGCGGGGCGATCCCGCCCGCCCTGCCGCCCAAGAGCGTGCCGCGGCGTGCTACATTCGCCCCAGACCGCACGCCGCAGGAGCCGGCCAGGCGCGGGCGCACTGCCTGGCGCTCGCGCCCCCGGAGCCGGCGAGACGGCGGACCCTACCGACCGCGCCCGCGTGGAGCAAGCGACATGAGCGACGATCCCGTCCAGCTGAGCGGCCTCACCTACCACGACCTGGGCCGCCCCGAGGGCCTGCAGCGCCTGGATCAGCGCTTCCTGGCGCACCTGGCGGAGGCGGCGCCAGAGTCCCACCGGCAGCTGCTGGCCCACCGCGATCCCCAGGGCACCCCGCTGACCGGCCGCGCGCTGGGCGACTGGCTCATCGCCGTCGGGCCGCACCTGGAGCGCTTCCTGGCAGCGCTGTTCGGCGTCGAGGAGGCGCTGGCCGCCATCCAGGACGCCCTGACCCGGGACGGCGAGGTCATGGCCTTCCGCGAGGCCTTCGTCAAGCGCCGCGCCCGCCGCCGGGACGCGGGCACAGACGCGTTCGCCGAGCTGGACGCCTGGCTGGATACGGCGCTCGACGCCCACGGCCTGGCCGGCGCCGACCGCGAGCTGGCCGTGGCGCGCCTCGGGCAGCGGCTGCTGGATGCCGGCGACACGGACGGCGCCGAGCAGCTGACCCGCTGGTGCGCCGCCGCCCTGCACACCCCGGAGGGCCGCGCTGCTGTCCGCGACTGGGCCGCCTTCCGCCTGCCGGCGCGGGTGGACCACGCCCGGCTGGTGAACCTGGAGCCGGCGGACGGCAGCGCCGTCCGCCGCTGCGCCCCGCGCAGCCAGTGGCGCAACCGGGACGGCTTCGAGCTCACCGACCCGCGCGCCGAGCGGCGCCAGGTCAGCGCCGAGGCGCACTACTGCATCTACTGCCACGACCACGAGGGCGACTTCTGCGCCCGCGGCTTCCCCGAGCGCAAGTCCGACCCGGCCCTCGGCTACAAGACCGACCCGCTCGGGGTGCGGCTCACCGGCTGCCCGCTGGAGGAGCGCATCTCCGAGATGAACCGCCTCTACCGGGACGGCCATCCCCTGGCCGCGCTGGCCGTGGCCATGGTGGACAACCCCATGGTACCCGCCACCGGCCACCGCATCTGCAACGACTGCATGAAGTCGTGCATCTACCAGAAGCAGGACGCGGTGGACATCCCGCAGATCGAGACCCGGGCGCTCACCGACGTCCTCGACCTGCCCTACGGCGTCGAGCTCTACCACCTGCTCACCCGCTGGAACCCCCTGCGGCGCAGCCAGTACCTGCCCGCAGCGGACAACGGCCGGCGGGTGCTCATCGCCGGGCAGGGGCCGGCGGGCTTCACCATGGCCCACCACCTGACCATGGCCGGCTGCACCGTCGTCGCCATCGACGGCCTCAAGATCGAGCCGCTGCCCCAGGCCTGGCTCGACGGCCCCATCCGCGACTGGGCGGCCATCCGCGAGCCGCTGGCCTCGCGCACCCTCTACGGCTTCGGCGGCGTGGCCGAGTACGGCATCACCAACCGCTGGGACAAGAACTTCCTCAAGCT
>CAJXLI010000137.1 GCA_913055575.1 uncultured Ectothiorhodospiraceae bacterium | reverse complement strand
GCCCGCGACGAGTTCCCCGAGCAGACCATCACCGAGGAGGAGCTCTACGCCACCTACGGCGGCAAGCGGCCCGAGGGGAAGATCGTCGTCAAGGACCGCATCGCGGACATCATGTTCCAGCTGATGCTGCTGCGGCCCAACGAGTTCGACGTGGTCGCCACCATGAACCTCAACGGCGACTACCTCTCCGACGCCATCGCCGCGGAGGTCGGCGGCGTGGGGATCGCCCCCGGCGCCAACATGTCGGACCACGTGGCCGTGTTCGAGGCCACCCACGGCACCGCGCCGAAGTACGCCAACCAGGACAAGGTGAACCCGGGATCGCTGCTCTTCTCGGGCGTGATGCTGCTCGAGCACCTCGGCTGGAGCGATGCCGCCGACCTGATCCGTGCCGCCTACGAGAAGGTCGTGAGCGCCGGCATCGTCACCTACGACTTCGCCCGCTCCCTGGAGGGGGCCACCGAGGTCAAGACCAGCCAGTTCGCCGACGCCATCATCGACCAGATGCACGGCACCATCGACATCGACCGCATCCAGCGCGAGCGCGAGGAGGCCATCGAGGCCGAGCGCCAGGCCCGCGAGCAGCGCCGCGTGGTCGCCCCGCTGGAGGAGATGGTCGCCTCCGGCCGCGTGCCCCACACCGTGGCCGACCTGATGAACCCGAACCTGGTCACCATGGCCGGCGATACCAGCGTCGAGGACGCCATGCACCTGATGCGCGAGCAGCGCATCTCCTCGGTCGTCGTCCAGCCCGCCCCGGACGAGACCGAGGACATGGGCATCATGACCCAGCGCGACGTCATCAGCCGTGTGGTCTCCGCCACCAGGCAGCCCAACCAGGTGCGCATCTCCGAGGTCGCCACCCGGCCGCTGATCACGGTCCCGGAGGATACCTCCCTGCTCGACTGCGCCGAGCGCATGGGCGCGGAGAACATCCGGCGCATGGTCGTGATCGATACCCAGGGCCGGCCCATCGGGATCATCTCCGATACGGACATCTTCGCCAGCGTCGAGCAGTTCGGCCTGCCGGAGTAGGTCCCCGAGACAGGACCAAGCCGCACTGCTATAGCCATGACCATGGAAGAGACCCAGGCGGACAGCGGAACCGCCCTGCGCGAAGACATCCGCGAGCTCGGCGGGCTGCTCGGCGAGACGCTGCGCGAGCAGGCCGGCGAGGCCCTCTTCGAGACCGTAGAGCGGATCCGGGTGCTGTCCAAGGCGGCCCGGGCCGGCGACGAGGAGGCCTCGCAGGAGCTCGAGCGCACCCTCTCCGCCCTGCCCCAGGAGCAGGTCCTCCCCGTGGGGCGCGCCTTCTCGCAGTTCCTGAACCTCGCCAACATCGCCGAGCAGCACCACCGAGTGCGGCGCAGCCGGGAGTGGGCCCGCGCCCCCAAGGCGGATCCAGTCTTCGGCTCCATCGCCGAGACGATCCCCCGGCTGGCGGCGGAGATGGAGCCGGAGCAGCTCCACGAGGCGATCTGCGCCCTGGACATCAACCTGGTGTTCACCGCGCACCCGACCGAGGTGCAGCGGCGCACCATGCTCCAGAAGTACAACCGCATCGCCGAGCTGCTGGATGATCGCGACCGCTACGGCCAGACCCCCGGCGAGGTAGCGGAGACCCGCCTGGCGCTCAAGCGGGAGATCACCGCCGCCTGGCACAGCGACGAGATCCGGCGCCGCCGCCCTACGCCCCAGGACGAGGCGCGCTGGGGGCTCGCGGTCGTGGAGCAGACCCTCTGGGACGCCGTGCCGAGCTACCTGCGCAACCTCGACCACACCCTGCGCGAGCACACCGGCCGCCCGCTGCCGCTGGACACCGCCCCGATCACCTTCGGCTCGTGGATGGGCGGCGACCGCGACGGCAACCCCAATGTCACCCATCGGGTGACCCGGGACGTGGCCGTGCTCTCGCGCTGGATGGCCGCCTACCTCTACGAGCGCGACATCCAGCGCCTGGTCTCCTCGCTGTCCCTGCAGGTCTGCGACGACGAGCTGCGCCAGGAGGTCGGCGGCGACGCCTGGGAGCCCTACCGGGTGGTGCTCAAGCGCCTGCGGGCACGGCTGCGCCAGACCATGCGCTGGGCCGAGGCCAAGCTCCAGGGCGGCCGCCCGCCCGAGGGCGAGATCCTCACCGATGTCGAGGAGCTGCGCCAGCCGCTGCTGCGCTGCTACTACGCCCTGCAGCGCGTCGGCGCCGGCGTCGTGGCCGAGGGCGAGCTGCTCGACACCATCCGCCGGGTGAGCTGCTTCGGGCTCACCCTCATGCCCATGGATATCCGCCAGCACGCGGATCGGCACACCCGGACCCTGGACGCCATAACCCAGGCCGTGGGCCTGGGCAGCTACGCCGAGTGGGACGAGGCGACCCGGCAGGACTGGCTGTTCCAGGAGCTCTCCCACCGGCGGCCGCTGATCCCCATGGACTTCAACCCGGAGCGCGACGTCCAGGAGGTGCTCGACACCATCCGTACCCTGGAGGAGATCGGCCCCGACGCGGTCGGGGCGTATATCGTCTCCCACGCCGCCAAGCCCTCGGACATCCTGGCCGTAGAGCTGCTGCAGAAGGAGTGTGGCCTGAGCCACCCGGCCCGCGTGGTGCCGCTGTTCGAGACGCGGGACACCCTGGTGGCGGCCGACCAGACCATGGAGACCCTGTTCCGGAGCCCCTGGTACCGCGAGCGCACCGGGGGCCGGCAGGAGATCATGATCGGCTATTCCGACTCCACCAAGGACGCCGGCCACCTCACCTCCAACTGGACCCTCTACCAAGCCCAGGAGCGGCTGGTGGCCCTGGCGCGCCGGGAGCGGGTGGAGCTGACCCTCTTCCACGGCCGCGGCGGCAGCATCGGCCGGGGCGGAGGCCCGACGCACGCGGCCATCCTCGCCCAGCCGCCGGGCTCGGTAGAGGGGACCCTGCGCGTGACCGAGCAGGGCGAGGTCATCCAGAACAAGTTCGGGCTGCCCGGGATCGCCCTGCGCAACCTGGAGC
>CAJXLI010000136.1 GCA_913055575.1 uncultured Ectothiorhodospiraceae bacterium | reverse complement strand
TTCAGCAGGTAGGGGAAGTCGATCCCGAAGCGCTCCGGCTTGCGGAAGCGGATCACCGTGAACGACTCGTCCGGGGAGGGCACGTCGCGGGCGATGAACGGGTTGGAGGTGTCGACCGTCGGCACCCGCTGGAAGTTGATGTCCGTGCGCGAGAACTGCGGGGTGACGTAGTTCACGTAGTCGGGCATCCGGCGCAGGATGGTGTCGACGATCTTCTCCGCCGTGTAGCCGCGTTCGGCGCCGTCGCGGTGGATCTTCTGGATCCACTCCAGGTTGACGATGGGCGTGACGCCGACGAGCAGATCCACGTGCTGCGCCACGTTGTGCTCCTCGGTGACGACGCCGCCGTGCAGGCCCTCGTAGAAGAGCAGGTCGCTGTCCTGGCCGGCCTCCTCCCAGTCGGTGAACTCCCCGGGGCGCAGGCCGTAGGGCTCGGCCTCCTCCTCGCTGTGCAGGTACTTGCGGCGCCGGCAGATCCCCTCCTGGCCGTAGCGGCGGAAGGAGGCCTCGAGCTCGTCGAAGACGTTGGCCTCGGGGCCGAAGTGGCTCATGTTGCGCCCCTCCTCGGCGGCTCGGGCCAGCTGGTCGCGCATCTCCTGGCGGTTGTAGCGGTGGAAGGCGTCGCCCTCGATGATGACCGGGTTGACATGCTCCCGGCGGAAGATGTGCTCGAAGGCGTTCTTGACGGTGCTGGTCCCCGCCCCGGAGGAGCCGGTGACTGCGATGATCGGATGCTTCTCGGACATGACGAATCCCTCTTGCTCGATGGTCTGGCAAATCCCTGACGCGGGCTCAGCCGGCGCCCTGCGCGGCCTCGATCTCCTGGCGCATCCGGGCGATCGCCTGGCTGTAGTCGGCGGCGCCGAAGACCGCGGAGCCGGCCACGAAGGTGTCCGCGCCCGCCTCGGCTACCTGGCGGATGTTCTCGGCCTTGATGCCGCCGTCCACCTCCAGGCGGGTGCCGGGGCTCAGCTCGTCGATGAGCCGCCGCGCCTCGCGGATCTTGTCCACGGCGCCGGGGATGAACTTCTGCCCCGGGAAGCCCGGGTTCACGGACATCAGCAGGACCATGTCGACCTTGTCGGCCACGTAGCGCAGGCAGTCCATGGGCGTGGCCGGGTTGAAGACCAGGCCGGCCTTGCAGCCGTGCTCCCGGATCAGCCCCAGGGAGCGGTCCACGTGCTCGCTGGCCTCGGGGTGGAAGGTGATCCAGTCGGCGCCGGCGGCCGCGAAGTCCGGGATGATCCGGTCAACCGGCTTGATCATCAGGTGCACGTCGATGGGCGCCTCGACGCCGTGGTCACGCAGCGCCTGGCAGACCAGCGGCCCGATCGTAAGGTTGGGGACGTAGTGGTTATCCATGACGTCGAAGTGGATGACGTCAGCACCGGCGTCCACCACGGCGTCCACCTCGTCGCCCAGGCGGGCGAAGTCGGCGGAGAGGATGGACGGTGCGATCCACGGCTTGTTCATGGTGCTCCTCCCGGATCGGTGCCCAAGCGCCACGGCAACCTACGGCCGTAGCGCATCACGGGGAATTAAGGATTGATGATTATTGAGATAAATGCTGTCAGTTGACGGCCTGCAGGCGTGCCCCCTCCGGGGGGATGGCGCCGGGGACCTCGGGGAGCTGCCAGTGCTGGTGCGCCTCGTCGAGGATGAACTGGCGGAACGCCTCGGCCGCCGGCGACAGCCGCTTGCCGGAGCGGTGGACCAGGTACCACTGGCGCTCCAGGGGGAAGCCCTCCACGTTCAGGACCCGCAGGCGGCCGAGCTCCAGCTCCAGGGCGACGGTGTGGATGGAGACCACGCCGAGGCCCAGGTTGGCCTGGACGGATTGCTTGATGGCCTCGTTGGAGGTCATCTCCAGCCCACCGCGCAGCTGCAGCCCCCGCTCCTCAAGCATCCGCTGTACGGCGTTGCGCGTCCCCGAGCCCTGCTCGCGGAGGACGAAGACCTCGTCCTGGAGCCGCTCCAGCGGCACGAAGGCGCCGTCGGCCAGCGCGTGCTGCGGTGACGCGATCACCACCAGCGGGTTGGGCATGAACGGCTCGGCGACCACGTCCAGCCCCTCCGGCGGCCGGCCCATGACCGCCAGGTCCATCTCGTTGTCCTGGATGCGGCGGATGACCCCCTCGCGGTTGGTGACCTCCAGCTGGAAGGTAACGCCGGGCTGGCGCCCTGTGAAGGCGGCCAGCAGATCGGTGGCGAAGTAGTTGGCCGTGGAGGCGACGGTCAGGCGCAGCCGCCCGCTGTTGAGCCCGCGCAGGGCCTCGAGCCCGTCGCCGAGCTCGCGCAGCTCGGCCGAGATGCGCTGGGCGTAGCGCCGTACCTCCTCGCCGGCCTCGGTGAGGTAGATCCGTTTGCCGAGCTGCTCGAACAGCGGCAGGCCGACCTGCTGCTCGAGCTGCTTGATCTGCATGGAGACCGCCGGCTGGGTGAGATAGAGCTCTTCCGCGGCCCGGGTGAAGCTGAGGTGCCGGGCGACGGACTCGAAGACCTGCAGTTGGCGAAGCGTGACGTTCATCCTCCTGGCCTCCCCTGAAGCTTTGTCTTTGTTAATAACTGATTACTTATCCAGGTCCGAAAAACAATTTCTTTTTCTTTTAGGTTGGCAAGACTATGCTGTCATGACAGATGTCGCAAGGGGCACTGGCCCATCCCAGCTCCGGCGGCATGTGTGCCTCCCGAGGGAGGTACCCCTGGTGCGTGACAACGCTTGGAGGAGAGGATCATGGCAAGCAAAGGCTA
Source organism: uncultured Ectothiorhodospiraceae bacterium (assembly GCA_913055575.1). Classification (GTDB taxonomy): domain Bacteria; phylum Pseudomonadota; class Gammaproteobacteria; order Nitrococcales; family Halorhodospiraceae; genus Halorhodospira. Next base: position 324 of record CAJXLI010000136.1, on the reverse strand, counting down.
CACAGCCGGCGTCAAGGGCTACCGCGACGAGTACTGGGAGCCGGACTACCCGATCAAGGAGAGCGACTTCCTGGCCGCCTTCAAGATCACCCCGCAGCCCGGCGTCGACCGCGAGGAGGCGGCGGCCGCCGTGGCGGCGGAGTCGTCGACGGGGACCTGGACCACGGTCTGGACCGACCTGCTCACCGATCTGCAGCACTACAAGGGGCGCGCCTACAAGATCGAGGACGTCCCGGGCGACGACGACGCCTTCTACGCCTTCATCGCCTACCCCATCGATCTGTTCGAGGAAGGCTCCGTCGTCAACGTCTTCACCTCCCTGGT
>CAJXLI010000135.1 GCA_913055575.1 uncultured Ectothiorhodospiraceae bacterium | reverse complement strand
CATGTGGAGGCTCTCCATCTGCTCGGCCTGGGCGCCGGTACCGAGGATCAGCTCCGTGCTGCCGCCGCCGATGTCGATCACCACGCGGCGGCGCTGGTCGAAGCCCAGGCTGTGCGCCACGCCCAGGTAGATCAGGCGCGCCTCCTCGTAGCCGGATACCACCTCGATGGGGTGGCCCAGGGCCGCCTCGGCCGCCTGGGCGAAGGCGTCGGCGTCGCGGGCACGGCGCAGGGTATTGGTGCCCACGGCCCGGACCCGGTCGGCCCGGAGCCGCTGCAGTCGCTCACCGAACCGGGACAGGCAGCCGAGGGCCCGCTCCCGGGCGGCCTCGCTGATCTCCTTCTGCGTCTCGCCGAGGCCCTCGCCCAGGCGCACCGTCTCGCGGAGCCGATCCAGGATACGGAGGGTATGCGTGGCCGGGTCGATGGCTGCCACCACCATGTGGAAGCTGTTCGAGCCCAGATCAACGGCGGCGATAACGCGCTGCTCGTCGCTGCTCACCGAGTTACCTCAGACAGGTCGCGCAGGATTCGGGGTGGGAAGTGGCCGCTCAGGTAGGCCTGCCCGGCCGCGGGCGCCTCCGGGAAGACCAGCAGGCACGCGGCTGCCTTCTTGAGCTCGACGCACGGGCGCGGCTCGCCGCTCAGGGCGCGGCCTACCCAGCGGCCCAGGTCCGGCTCGTGGCCGACCAGCGCCACCGGCTGCGTGCCGGCCTCCGCGAGCCACGCGAAGAGCGCCTGCCCGTCGCCATGCCCGGGCGCCAGGGCGGTCAGCTGGCAGCAGGCCGCACGGGGATAGGCCGCCTCGAGGATGGCCGCCGTCTGGGCCGCCCGGGTGAGCGGGCTGTGGGCGATGAGCGGCAGGGCGTCGAGCACGCGCCTCAGCCCGGCCGCCACCTCGCCCATGGCGTGCTGGCCCTTGGCCGTGAGCCGTCGCCCCTGGTCGGTACCGTCCGGCGCCTCCTCCTGCGGCTCCGCCGCGGCGTGGCGGACCACGAGGACTCGCTGCATGCCCTGCTCCTGCTGCCGCAACCGGCCTAGGCCATGGAGGAGGACCGGTCGCCCTGCCCGGCCCGCCCCTCACTGCTGCCAACGCACTCGGCCACCTCGCGGACCCCGGCGTCACACGCCATCTGCGCCAGGGTGATGCCGTCGAGGAAGTCGTAGATCTGCCGGCTGAGATCCACCCACAGGTCGTGGGTCAGGCACCGGTCGCTGTCGGCATCGACCCCCTCCCGGGAGGCGGCCTGATCCGCGGTACCCTCGTCCACGGCGGTAATCACCTGGGCCACGGAGATGGCCTCGGCCGGCTTGGCCAGGCGATACCCGCCGCCCGGGCCGCGCACGCCGGCAACCAGGCCGTCCCGGCGCATGCGCGCGAACAGCTGCTCCAGGTAGGACAGCGAGATCCCCTGGCTGTGGGAGATCTGGGCGAGCGTCACGGGGCCGCTATCCCCGTGGAGGGCCAGCTCCATCACCGCGGTCACGGCGTAACGCCCTTTGGTCGACAAGCGCATAGCCCAATCCTTGATTGATGAGGGGATATTGCCTGTATATAGCCCCCGCACGGGGATCGGTCAAGATGGCTCGGACGGATCCGCTACGGCCAGGCGGAACGCGTGGCCCTCCCCCAGGCTGAAGCGCAGCCACCGGTTGAGGAAGCGGTTGCTCATCCAGCGCTCGCGCAGGCTGCCCGCCGGCTCGCGGGCCGTCCGCCCGCCGGCGGCCATGGCCTCCGCCACCCGCGCGTCGTGGTAGACCCGCACCGTCAGGTCCGGGACGGACTCGGCGCCCGAGGCGGACTCGAAGCGGTGGGTGAGCAGCACGGTCGTGGTGTAGGGGCTGCGCTCGAGGACCTCCAGCCGCAGGGCGACCCCGTCACGCGAGACGGAGACCTCCCGCGTCCCGCTCCCCTGCGCCAGGTCCGGCACGAGACGGCGCATATAGATGTAGTTGATCTCGTACAGCTCCATCAGCGCCGCGAAGCTGTGCGGGCGCGCCTCGTCGGGGAGTCGTTCAGCGGCAGCGTGGGCGATCATGCGCGCGAGCATAACACGGGAGCGGCAGCAGCCAACCTCTCAGACGCGCCGCACCAGGCCGTGCTGGTGGATCACGGTGGAGGAGATCTCCTCGATGGACATCGTCGTGATGTCGAGATAGGGGATCCCCTCGCGGCGGAGCATGGCCTCGGCGCGCGCCACCTCGTACTCGCACTGGCGCAGCTCCGCGTAGCGGCTATGCGGTCGGCGCTCGCTGCGGATCTGGTGCAGGCGGTCCGGGTCGATGGTCAGGCCGAAGAGCTTGCCTCGATGCGGCGCAAGCGCACGGGGCAGGCGCGTGGCCACCAGGTCGTCGTCGGTGAGCGGGTAATTCGCCGCGTAGACGCCGAATTGCAGCGCCAGGTAGAGGGATGCCGGGGTCTTGCCGCTACGCGACACCCCCATCAGGATCACGTCCGCGCCGTTGTAGTGGCGGTGGGTGGCCCCGTCGTCATGATGCAGTGCGAAATTCATGGCATCGATCCGCACATCGTACGTGGTATCATCCACGATTCCGTGCGAACGGCCGATGACGTGGTTGGAGGGCACCTCCAGCTCGCGCTCGAGCGGGCCGATGAAGGTATCGAAGAAATCGAACAGGACGATGCGCTCGCTCTCGCGCAGGACCGTGAGCACCTCGGGATCGATAATGGTGGAGAAGACGATCGGTGAGTGATCGTCCTCGACCGAGGCGGCCGTGATCCGCCGCAAGGCGGCCTGCGCCCGCTCCGCCGAGTCGACGAACGGGATCGTGGCCTGCTCCGTGCGGACGGAGAACTGGGTCAGTAGCGAGTGCCCGAGCGTCTCGGTGGTAATCCCGGTGCGATCGGAGACGAAGAAAACCCTGCGCACGTCTGTCATCGGTGGAGCGGTCCTGTTGCGGCTAGGCGTCGGGCGGGCCATGTTAGACCAAGACCGCCGGCCGCGGCACGCACGACCGCCAGTACGGCCATTGTGATGCTTCAGGGGAGCACGACCTTGCAAGACTACGTAGTGGAGTTCGACGCCCTGGGCATGGGCAACGTCGATCAGGTGGGCGGCAAGAACGCCTCGCT
>CAJXLI010000134.1 GCA_913055575.1 uncultured Ectothiorhodospiraceae bacterium | reverse complement strand
CACGGACATCAGCACGACGGCGATGATGACCCACAGGATCAAATTCTTGGCCATGTCGCTCACGGCGTCACCTCAATTTGCCTCGTTCGGGCACTTTGCCGGGCACCTTACTACACCGCCGGACCGCGGGCCAGCAGGTACACCTCGCGGCTGCCGGAGCGCGAGGCCTCCGGCTTGCGCACCACCACGCGGGAGAAGCGCCCGGCCAGGTCTTTCCGGTACGTGTCGAATCCCTCGCCCTGGAAGGTCTTCACCAGGAAGTCACCGCTTGCCTTCAGGAATTGACCGGCGAAGTCGGCGGCGAGTTCCGCCAGCCCTATCGAGGCTGGCTGGTCCACGGCGGCGTGCCCGGTCAGGTTCGGCGCCATGTCCGAGAGCACCACATCCACCGGGCGCTCCCCGAGGGCCTCCTGGACGGCCTGCAGGCCGGCATCGGCGGCGAAATCCGCCTGCAGCGCCGTAACGCCGGGCAGCGGGTCCATCTCTAGCAGGTCGATGGCGATCACCTCCCCCTGCGGCCCGACCCGGCTCGCCGCCAGCTGCGCCCAGCCGCCGGGCGCGGCGCCGAGGTCGACGACCACCTGCCCCGGGCGGAGGATCCGGTCCTGCTGATCGATGGCCTCGAGCTTGAGCGCCGCGCGGGAGCGCCACCCCTCCTCGCGGGCGCGGCGCACGAAGGGATCGCTCTCGTGCCGGGCGCGCCGGGAGCGGGACGCGCAACGCCCCCGGCGCCGGTTACAGCTCGCCATGGCTGGCCTCCTCCTGCGCCGTGCGCCGCGCTGCCCGGTGCGTGGGTACGACGGGCCTCACCGCCTGCAGCGGGCCGCTGCCTGTCCGCGCTGCATCGCAGCGTGATAGATTATAGCGTTTGTCGTCACTGGCCACAGGATGCCTCCATGGAGCTCGATCAGGATCAACGCAAGCAGCTGCGCCGGCTGGGCCACGCGCTCAAGCCTGTCGTGCTGACCGGCGCCGCGGGGCTCACCGAGGGGGTGCTCGGGGAGATCGAGCGCGCGCTCGACGACCACGAGCTCATCAAGGTCAAGCTCGCCGGCGCCGGCAAGGAGGAGCGCCGCGAGATGGTCCAGGAGATCGCCGAGGAGACCGGGGCCGCAGTCGTCCAGACCATCGGGCGGGTCGTTCTCCTCTACCGCGAGAACCCGGACAACAAGCAGGTGCTCTGCTAGCCCCAGCGGCAGGCCGCGCACGCGGCACGCCCGCCATAGGGGCTAGGGACCCTCGCCGGGGCCGCCCTGCACCCGCGGATGGGTGCCGCCGATCACCAGTACCAGCGCCATGACGCTGACCAGCAGGTAGATGCTCTCGGCAGCGCGCAGCGACGCCAGGTAGCCGACTTCCTCGGAGCGCTCCATGAGCTGCTCCATGGGCGGGCGCACGCCGACCTCGCCGATCACGATCAGCACCGTCAGCAGCACCAGCAGCCACAGCCGCCAGTGCGCCGCCAGCGGCCGGACCCGGTAGCGCAGCTGCGCCGGGATGAGCACCGCGGCGCAGCCCACGCAGACCCACACCACCGTGCCGGTCAGCTCCCCGGCCAGCCCGGCGGCCAGGGAGGCATCCTCCAGGGTGCGGAACAGCAGCGGCGAGGCGATATAGCCGGCGCACCACAAGGCCCCGGCCAGCACCGTCAGGGCCACCCGCTCCAGCGCCCCGATCAGCAATGCCGAGGCCCCGCAGCGGCCGGCAGGCTACGGCCAGGTGCGGCGGACCTGCGCCGAGAGGCGGCCGGGCATCCGTCACTCATAGCGCACTTCCACGATCTCGTAGACGCGCTCCCCACCCGGGGCCTGGACCACCGCCTCGTCGCCCTCCTCCTTGCCGATCAGGGCGCGGGCGATCGGTGAGTTCACCGAGATCAGGTTCTGCTTGATGTCCGCCTCATCCTCGCCGACGATCTGGTACGCGGCGGTCTCCTCGGTCTCGGGATCCTCGAGCTCCACCGTGGCGCCGAAGACGATCTTCGGCGCCGCCTGGACGGTGGCCGGATCGATGATCTGCGCATTGGAGAGCTTCCCCTCGAGCTCCTGGATCCGGCCCTCGATGAAGCTCTGCTGCTCGCGGGCGGCGTGGTACTCGGCGTTCTCCTTGAGGTCGCCGTGCTCGCGCGCCTCGGCGATCGCCTGGACGACGCGCGGGCGATCCTCGTACTTGAGCCGCTGCAGCTCCTCGCGCAGCTTCTCCGCGCCTCTCGCCGTCAACGGTATCTTGCTGCTCATCCCGTCATCTCCCTGTGCAGGGCGTGGAGGGGGCGGGCCTCCCACTCCTTCATGTGATCGAGCGCCAGGCACGTCGCCCGCGCGCCGGCGATGGTCGTCGTGTAGCAGACCTTGCGCTGGAGCGCCTCGCGCCGGATCGAGTAGGAGTCGGCGATAGCCTGCCGCCCCTCCGTGGTGTTCACGATCAGGTCGATCTCGTCGTTCTTGATGGCGTCGACGACGTGCGGCCGCCCCTCGGTGACCTTGTTGATCCGGCGGACCTCGAGGCCTGCCTCCTCCAGGGCGGCGGCGGTGCCGTGGGTGGCGAGCAGGCGGAAGCCGCGCCGGACCAGGTCGCGGCCCACCTCCCCTGCGGCCTCCTTGTCCACGTCGCGGACGCTGACGAAGGCTCGGCCACCCTGCGGCAGGGCCACCCCCGCCGCCAGCTGCGCCTTGGCGTACGCCTCGCCGAAGCAGGCGCCGATACCCATCACCTCGCCGGTGGACTTCATCTCCGGGCCGAGGATGGGATCGACCCCCGGGAACTTGAGGAACGGGAAGACCGCCTCCTTGACCGAGTAGTAGGTCGGCACGACCTCCCGTACGGCCTCCTGGTCGGCGAGGCTGCGGCCGGCCATGCAGCGCGCCGCCACCTTGGCGATCGGCACGCCGCTCGCCTTGGCGACGTACGGCACCGTGCGCGCGGCGCGCGGATTGACCTCGAGCAGGTAGATGCGCTGCCCCTGGATGGCGAACTGCACGTTCATCAGGCCGACCACGCCGAGCTCCCGGGCGAGCAGGCGCACCTGCTCGCGGATGCGGTCCTGGACATCCGGGGCCAGGGTATAGGGCGGGATCGAGCAGGCGGAGTCGCCGGAGTGCACGCCGGCCTGCTCGATGTGCTGCATGATCCCGCCGATCACCACCTGCCCGCCATCGGCGACGGCGTCCACGTCCACCTCCACGGCGTCGTTGAGGAAGCGGTCGAGCAGCACCGGTGAGTTGTGCGAGACGCGGACCGCCTCGTTCATGTACTGGCGCAGCTCGCTCTCCTCGTAGACGATCTCCATCGCCCGGCCGCCGAGGACGTAGGAGGGCCGCACCA
>CAJXLI010000133.1 GCA_913055575.1 uncultured Ectothiorhodospiraceae bacterium | reverse complement strand
CTTGTACTCGCTCACGTCGCCGCCTCGCCTGAGTGGTTTGCGTTGCCGAGCACGCGCCGTGCCGCGCGTATGTCCTCGCCGATCTGGGCAGCCAGGGCCTCGAGGCCGTCGAAGTGGACCTCGCCGCGCAGGCGGGCTACCGGCTCGACGGCCAGGTGGCGCTTGTAGAGGTCGCCGTCGAAGTCGATCAGGTGGACCTCGAAGACCGTGCGGCGGCCGCCCACGGTGGGGCGGACGCCGACGCTGATCGCCGCGGGCCAAGGCTCCGCCGCAGCCCCGTGGACCCAGCCGGCGTAGATACCGTCCAGCGGGCTGCACTCCGGCGACAGGCGCAGGTTCGCCGTCGGCCAGCCGAGCTGGCGGCCCATGGCGTCACCGTGCACCACGCGGCCGCGCACGCAGTAGGGGTGGTCCAGCAGCCGCGCGGCCTCGTCGAGGCGCCCGGCCGCCAGCGCCTCGCGGATGCGGGTGCTGCTGATCCGCTCGCCGCCCCGGATGACGGTCGCCATGGGCTCGACCTCGTAGCCGCGCGTCGCGCCGGCGCACTGGAGCAGCGCCAGGTCCCCGCGGCGGCGGCGGCCGAAGCGGAAGTCGTCGCCGATGAGCACGTAGCGGATACCGAGGCGCTCGCCGAGGAGCTCGCCGGCGAAGGCCTCCGGCTCCACGGCCGCCATGTGGCGGTCGAAGCGCAGGCACAGAACGGCGTCGACGCCGGTGTCGGCGAGCCGCCGGACCTTCTCGCGCAGGCCGGTGAGCCGCGCCGGGGCCTGCTCCGGGGCGAGGCGCTCCAGCGGGTGCGGCTCGAAGGTGACCACGACGGCGGGGCAGCCGCGCTGCTGCGCCTCGTGGCGCAGGCGCTCGATGATGGCGCGGTGGCCACGGTGGACGCCGTCGAAGTTGCCGATGGTCACGGCCGCACCACGGTGGCGCCTGCGGACGTTGTGCAGTCCCCGGATGAGCTCCATGGCCCTCACAAAAAGGTCCAGTGTACTAGGCGGGCGACATCGCGGCCAGTCACCCGCCACCGGGCGGCGCTCAGCCCGGCGCCGCCGGTTCGCGCAGCTGCCGCGGCCGCACGCCGAGGATGAAGAGCGCAGCGGCGTAGAGCCCCGCCCCGGCCGCCACCACCGCCACCAGCGCCGCTCCCCGGGTCACGGCGCCGGCGGCGAGCCAGTCCGGCAGGCGCAGCGCCGGGTAGGCCAGCGCCGCGCCCATCAGCGCGCTCGCCGCCGCCACCTGCAGCACCAGCCGCAGCCAGCCGCTACCGCGGCGGTAGATCCGGCGGCGCACCAGGCCCGTGAGCAGCAGCGCCGCGTTCACCGTGGCCGAGGCGGCCGTGGCGCCGGCCAGCCCCACGTGGCCGTAGGGCGTCTCGCGCAGCCACCAGACGGCGGTGATCGACAGGGCCAGGTTAACCGCTACGGCGACCGCCGCGCAGTAGACCGGGGTCTTCATGTCCTCGCGGGCGAAATACCCCGGTGTCAGCACCTTCACCAGGACGAAGCCGAACAGGCCGAGGCTGTAGGCGACCAGCGACCAGGCGGCAGCGGTAACGTCCCCGGGGCCGAAGGCGCCGTACTGGAACAGCGTCGCCAGGGTGGGCCCGGCGAGGACGATGAGCCCCACCGTCGCCGGCGCCACCACCAGCAGGACCAGGCGCAGCCCCCAGTCCAGGGTCCGCGCGAAGCGCTCCGGATCGCTGGCGGCGTGCTCGGCGGACAGCCGCGGCAGCAGCACCGTGCCCAGGGCGATGCCGAACACCCCCAGGGGGAACTCCACCAGGCGGTCCGAGAAGTAGAGCCAGCTCACGCTGCCGGTGACCAGGAACGACGCCAGGACCGTGTCGACCAGGAGGTTGAGCTGCATCACCGAGGAGCCGACCACGACCGGCCCCATGTTGCGTACGACCCGGCGCACGCCCGCGTGGCGCAGCGACGGCCGCGGCAGTACCAGCAGCCCCTCGCGGTAGAGGAAGGGCAGCTGCAGGAGCAGCTGCAGGACGCCGCCTACCGCCACCGCCGCCGCCAGGGCCGTGATCGGCTCCTCGAACCACGGCGTGGCCCACAGCGCCCCGCTGATCATGGCGACGTTGAGCAGGACCGGGGCGAAGGCGAAGGCGGCGAAGCGGTTGCAGGTCTGCAGCACCGCCCCGGCGCAGGCGACCAGGGAGATGAGCAGGATGTACGGGAAGGTCAGCCGCAGCAGCCCCACGGTGAGCTCGAAGCGCGCCGGGTCGTTGCTGAACCCGGGAGCGAAGAGGCCCACCACCGCCGGGGCGGCGAGCACGCCGAGCGCTGTCAGCGCCAGCAGCGCCGCGCCCAGGGTGCCGGCGCTGTAGGCGACCAGCGCACGCACCTGGCGGTGTGTGTTATGGGTACGGTAGTCGGTGAGGACCGGGACGAAGGCCTGGGAGAAGGCCCCCTCGGCGGTGATCCGGCGCATGAAGTTGGGGATCTTGAAGGCGACGACGAACGCGTCCGTCTGCATCCCCGAGCCGAAGACGCCGGCGATGATCACGTCCCGGACCAGGCCGAGGATACGCGAGACGAAGGTCAGGGAGCTGAAGGTGAAGATCGAGCGTAGCAGGCCGGTGACCACGCGGGCGTCGCCTCCTCCGTGCACGAGTGTCCGCGGCCGCGCCGATGATACAGCGCGGCCGCAACGGGACAAGGGCGGCCGTGGCTGAGCCTGGGCAGCTGGAGCTCAGCAGCGGGGCCGACGGCCCCGAGGCGCGGATCCGGGGGGACTGGACGCTGCCCCACTACCAGGCGCTGCTGCAGCAGGTGCGCGCCGCCGAGCCGGCAGCGCAGCCGGGCACGGTGGACCTCAGCGGCCTGGCGGCGCTGGATACGGCCGGCGCCGCCCTGCTCGCCCGCCTGCTCGGCCCGGAGCGCACCCAGGCATTGGCCACCACCGCCCCGGAGCTGGCCGCCGAGCGGCGCCAGCTGCTCCAGGCTGTCGCCGCCGCCCGCGGCCGCGCGGCGCAGGCGCCGGAGGCGCATCGCCGCTGGCGGCCCGGGCGGGCCGTGGCCGCGCTCGGGGCGTGGATCAGCCAGGGAGCGGCGCAGCTGCACCGGGCGCTCGCCTTCACCGGGCTGGTGCTGGCGACCTTCGCCAGTCGCCTCGCCCGGCCGCGGCGCTGGCGCCTCGGGGCCGTCTCCAGCCAGCTCCAGCGCACCGCGCTGGCGGCGGTACCCATCGTCGCCCTGCTGACCTTCGCCGTGGGCGCGGTCGTCGGCCTCCTCGGGATGACGGTCCTCGGCCGCTTCGGCGCCGAGCTGTTCACGGTGGACCTGGTGGCCTACGCCTTCCTGCGCGAGTTCGGCGTGGTGCTCACCGCCGTGCTCCTCGCCGGCCGCTCGGCGAGCGCCTTCAC
>CAJXLI010000132.1 GCA_913055575.1 uncultured Ectothiorhodospiraceae bacterium | reverse complement strand
TCGGCGTAGGAGGTCTGGCACGGCTCGTCGGACTCGAAGAACAGCATCTGCGCCACCCCCTCGTTGGCGTAGATCTTGGCCGGCAGCGGCGTGGTGTTGGAGAACTCCAGGGTCACCCGCCCCTCCCACTCCGGCTCCAGCGGGGTGACGTTGACGATGATCCCGCAGCGGGCGTAGGTGGACTTGCCCAGGCAGATGGTGAGCACGTTCCGGGGGATGCGGAAGTACTCCACGGTGTCGGCCAGGGCGAAGGAGTTCGGCGGGATGATGCAGACCTCGCCCTCGACGTCCACGAAGCTGGCGGCGTCGAAATCCTTCGGGTCGACGATGGCGGCGTTGATGTCCGTGAAGATCTTGAACGCGTTGCCGCAGCGGACGTCGTAGCCGTAGCTCGACGTCCCGTAGGAGATCACGCGCTCCCCCGCCGAGCCCTCCCGGACCTGGTCCGGCTCGAAGGGCTCGATCATCCCGTGCTCCCGGGCCATTTGCCGGATCCAGCGGTCGGACTTGATGGCCATGCGCGCCCCCTTCGCCTGCCTGGCCGCGAATTGTAGGGCCGCTACAGCGTGGGGTCCAGCAGCGCCGCCGCGATGGCGAAGTAGATGACGATGCCGCCGATGTCGGCGATGGAGGTGATCAGCGGCGCGCTGGCCGTGGCCGGATCCAGGCTGAGCCGCTGCAGCCCGAAGGGCAGCAGCATGCCGATCATGCTGCCCATAAAGACCACCGCCAGCATGGCGAGGGCCACCACCCACGCCACCTCCGGGCCGCCCCGGTAGAGGCCCAGGGCCCAGACGGCGACGGCCACCGTGGTGCCGAGGGCGATGGAGACCCCGGCCTCCTTGCCCCACAGGCGCAGCCAGTCCCGGGCGCGCACGTCGCCGGTGGCCAGGGCGCGGACCATGAGCGTCGCCGACTGCGTGCCGGCGTTGCCGCCGGTATCGATCACCAGCGGCAGGAAGGTGACGAGCACCACCGTCGCCTGGATGGTCGCCTCGAAGAGGGCGATGATCTCGCCGCCGAGCATGTTGATGAACACCAGCAGCACCAGCCAGCCCACGCGCCGCCGGTAGAGCCGCCCCATATTGGCGTCGCGCATGCTGAAGTTGAGCACGCCGACGCCGCCGACCTTCTGGAAGTCCTCGGTAGCCTCGGCCTCGGCGACGTCCATGACGTCGTCGGGGGTCACGGTGCCGAGGAGCACGCCCTCGGTGTCGACCACCGGCAGCGCCGTCATGTCGTAGCGCTGCACCATCGCCACCGCCTTCTCCCGGTCCTCCGCCGCGTCGATGCTGATGGCGTGGTAGTCCATCAGCGCCTCGACCCGGGTCGCCGGGTCGGCGACGATGAACCGCCGTATCGTCAGCGCGTCGAGCAGGCGCCCCGTGCGGTCGGTGACGTAGATGACGTTCACCGTCTCCGCCCGCTCGCGCTGGCCGCGGATGTGCTGCAGGCAGCGCTCCACCGTCCAGTCGGCGCGGACGGCGATGTACTCCGGCGTCATCAGCCGCCCGACGCTCTCCGCCGGATAGCCGAGCAGCTCCCGCGCCTCGCGCTGGGCGCCCGGGGGCAGGAGCTCGAGCAGGCGCTGGGTCGCCTCGGCGGGCAGCTCCTGGAACAGCGCCGTACGGTCGTCGGGGGTGAGCGCGGCGACGAGCTCCCGCGTCTCGTGGTCGGTCATATCCTGCAGCAGCGCGTCCTGGTTGTCCCCCGACAGGTAGGAGAAGACCTCGGAGGCGCGCGGCCGCGGCAGCAGCTTGAAGAGGAAGATGCGCCGGGACTTCTCCAGGCGCAGGATGAGCTCGGCGATGTCCTGGTTCGGCAGCTCCTCGATACGAGCGCGGACCTCCTTCCAGCGCCTCCCATCGAGCAGTTGCCGGATCTCCTCCAGCAGCCCCTCGTACTGCATGCTCCGCTCCTCGTCCGTCGACGGTCCCGCTGACGCGCCGTGGCAGCACCACCCCCGCCGGCCGCCGAGGATGGCACCGGGCCAGGTGGCGATCGGCAGGGGCCCTGGCCCGGCGCTGGCCTGGACTCCGGACGTTAGCCTGCAGCCGGTCGATCGTCAATTTTCTGCGCTGCAGCACGTTTGACGAGGCGCCCGCAGTCACGTATGAAGAGCCGGTCTACCGGGCGGCTGGCGCGCCTCCCGGCGAGCCGGGACAGCGAGGAGGAGAGGGCATCGATGGCACTCTGGATCGCCGCGCTGCTGGGGGCCGTGCAGGGGGTGTTCATGTTCCTGCCGGTGAGCTCGACGGCGCACATGGTGCTGCTCGAGCACTGGCTCATCGGCCGGTCCTACGCCGTGCCGGCGCCCGAGAGCGCGCAGATGATCCTGTTCAACCTGGTGGTGCACCTGGGCACGCTGGTCTCCATCGGCGTGGTCTTCGCGCCGCAGCTGCTGCGCTTCACCCGCTACACCCTGCGGGACGGCTACGCGTGGGCGCGGGCCGGCTGGCGCCAGGGACCGCCGCTCTACGCGCGGCTCTTCCTGCTGGGCATGCTCTCGGTGTTGCTCACCGGCATCGTGGGGCTGAGCCTGAAGGCGGCCTTCGAGCAGGTCTTCGCCGCGCCGTCCCTGGTCGCCGCCACGCTGATCGCCACCGGCGCCCTGCTCCTCTGGACGGACAGGCTCCCGCCGCGCCGCCGCACCCTGCGCGGCACCGGCGTGGGCACCGCCACCCTCATCGGCGTCGCCCAGGGCTTCGCGCTGATGCCCGGGCTCTCGCGCAGCGCCATGACCATCGTCTTCGGCCTCTTCGCCGGCCTCAAGCGCCGCTGGGCCGCGGAGTACAGCTTCTTCCTCGCCATCCCGACCATCTGCGCCGCCACCCTGCTCCAGGCCGTCGAGGTCTATCAGCTCGGCGGCCTGGACGGCGTCGGCTACCCCGCCCTCGCCGCCGGCTTCGTCGTGGCCGCCCTGGTCGGCATCGTCTCCCTGCGGCTCGTGGTCTACTGCCTCTACCGCGCCCAGCTGAAGGTCTTCGCCTTCTACGTCTGGGCGCTGGCGGCGGCGATCCTGGCGGGGCTCATCGAGCTCCCGGCGTGACCGGTGGCCGCCGGCCGGCGCGGGCCGCGCGCCGGGGGCAGCGGACAGCGATCCTTGGCTTTGTCGAGCCGACTGCGGCGTGGGCCGCGCGCCGGGGGCAGCGGGCCGCCGCCAGCGCGGCGCCGCCGTAGGCCGGTGCCGCAGGCTGCCTGCTGCCGCGTCGCTGCGCCCCTGCTATCTCAACTGCCGGGCCTTGCATCTGACTGCCTGCTGCCGCGCCGCGGGGCGCGCCTCCTGTTCCCCGGGCGGGTCTGGCATAATAGCCGATCCTCTGCACCGACAACTGCATCTGGAGCTATGGCACGCCGCATCCTCATCACCAGCGCACTGCCGTACGCCAACGGCCCGATCCACCTGGGGCACCTGGTGGAGTA
>CAJXLI010000131.1 GCA_913055575.1 uncultured Ectothiorhodospiraceae bacterium | reverse complement strand
GTCGACCATGATCAGCGCCCCGTCGCGCTCGACCACGGGCCGCTCGGCGGCGTAGTAGAGGGGGACGATGGGCAGCTGCTCCAGGTAGATGTACTGCCAGACGTCGAGCTCCGTCCAATTCGAGAGCGGGAAGATGCGCATGCTCTCGCCCTTGTGGACGCGGCCGTTGTAGAGCTGCCAGAGCTCGGGGCGCTGGCCCTTGGGGTCCCAGCGGTGGTGGCGGTCGCGGAAGGAGTAGACGCGCTCCTTGGCCCGCGACTTCTCCTCGTCGCGCCGGGCCCCGCCGAAGGCGGCGTCGAAGCGGTACTTGTCCATGGCCTGCTTGAGGGCCTGGGTCTTCATGACATCGGTGTGCACCTGGGAGCCGTGGCTGAACGGCCCGATCCCCTGCTCGACGCCCTCCTGGTTGATGTGGACGATGAGCTCCATGCCCGACTCCCGCGCCATGCGGTCGCGGAAGGCGATCATCTCGCGGAACTTCCAGGTGGTGTCCACGTGCATCAGCGGGAAGGGCGGCTTGCCGGGGTAGAACGCCTTGAGCGCCAGGTGCAGCATCACCGACGAGTCCTTGCCGATGGAGTAGAGCATCACCGGGTTGTCGAACTCCGCGGCGACCTCGCGGATGATGTGGATGCTCTCCGCCTCGAGCTCCTTGAGGTGGGTGAGCCTCGCCTCGCTGATCTCCATACGCGACTGCTCGTGGTGTAGGTTGCGCAATAGGCTGTGCGCGGCGATTGTAAGGGTTACCGGGGCCGCCGGCCAGCTTTCCGCCCGCTCGTGGCTTCGGCACGGCGCGGCGCTGCGGGCGGGGCGGTGGTCGCCCCCGGGACAGACTACGGGGCGCCCGCCGCCGCGGCCTAGAAGGGCCAGACCTGCGGGATGACGCCCAGCGCCACCGCTGCGGTCACAGCGTTCATCGGCAGCCCCGCCCGCAGGTAGTCGGTGAAGCGGTACCCGCCGGGGCCGTAGACCATCAGGTTGGTCTGGTAGCCCATGGGGGTGGCGAAGCTCGCCGAGGCGGCGAGCATGATGGCCACGGCGAAGGGGACGATGCTGACGCCGAGGTCGCCGGCCACCGAGCCGGCGATGGGGACCATCAGCACGGCCGCGGCGTTATTGGTGATGACGGCGGTGAACAGCGCCGTAACCAGGTAGATCACCGCCAGGTTCAGCCACGGCGCGTCCCCGGCGAGCCCCAGCAGGCCGCCGGCGATGGCGGCGGCCAGGCCGGTCTGCTCCATGGCCGCGCCGATGCCGAAGGCGGCGGCGATGGTCAGGATTACCGACCAGTCGATGGCCTGCCGGGCGGCGTTGACGGTCATGCAGCGCGTGACGAGCAGGACCGCCCCGGCGGCCAGGGCGCCCTCGAGCATGGACAGCAACCCGACGCCCACGGCGCCGAGCATGGCGAGGAGGGTGCCCATGGCCACCCAGGCCCGCTCGTGGCGCGGCACTGCGGAGCCCTCGATGCCGCGGACGAGGAGGAAGTCCCGGGCGTTGCGCTGGCGCTCGACGAAGCCCTCGCCGGCCTCGAGCAGCAGGGTGTCCCCGGCGCGCAGGACGATATCGCCAATCTTGCCGCGGACCCGCTCGCCGTTGCGGGCGACGGCGATCACCACGGCGTCGTAGCGGGTCCGGAAGCGGCCGTCGCGCACGGTCCGGTTGGCCACCGGGCAGGTCTCGGAGACGACCACCTCCACCAGGCGGCGGTCGGCGCGCCGGCCGTCGAGCTTGAAGACCTGGTCCGTGGCCGGCTGGAGGCCGCGGATCTTCTGCAGCTCCACCACCGAGTCCACCACGCCGACGAAGACCAGGCGGTCGCCCGCCGCCAGCCGCTCTCGGCGGGAGACGGCGGGGAGGATACCGCTGTCGCGCTCGATCTCCATCAAGTAGCAGCCCGGCAGGTGGCGCAGGCCGGCCCGCTCGATGGTGCGCCCCACCAAGGGGCCCTCGGGCTCGACGATCATCTCCACAGTGTACTGGCGCGGGTCGTCGAGGGTCTCCGCGGCCGGCCGGCGGTCGGGCAGCAGCCAGCGGCTGGTGGCGAAGAGGAAGCCCAGCCCCGTGACCAGTACCGGCACGCCCACCCAGGCCAGCTCCAGGAGCATCAGCCCCTCGCCGGTGCGCGCCACCAGGGCGCCGTTGACGACGAGGTTGGTGCTGGTGCCGATCAGCGTGCAGGTGCCGCCGAGCATGGCCGCGTAGGAGAGCGGCAGCAGCAGCTTCGACTCGGCGAGGCCGTGCCGGCGCGCCCAGTCGCTGACCGCCGGGATGAGCATGGCCACCACCGGGGTATTGTTGAGGAAGGCCGAGAAGCCGGCTACCGGCAGGGTGAGCCGGCGCTGGGCGTCGAGCAGCGAGCGCGGCCGGCCGAGCATACGCGTCGAGATCCACTGCACGCCGCCGGTCTCGCGGATGCCGGCCACCACGACGTAGAGGGCGGCGACGGTGAGCACCCCGGGGTTGGCGAGCCCGCTGAAGGCCTCCGACGGCTCGACGACGCCGCTGAGCAGCAGCGCCGACAGGGCGGCGAGGAAGGCCATGTCCGGGGCGATGCGGGTGACGAGCAGGGCGGTGAGCAGGGCGAGGACCACCGCGGCGGTGAGGTAGGCCTCCCAGGGCATGGGCTCAGACGGCGCCGCGCTCGCGCAGCGCCTCCAGCAGCTGCGCAGCGCCCGCGGCCACGCCCTGCGCCTCCGTGTCGATGGTCAGCTCCGGGGCGTGCGGCGGCTCGTAGGGGTCGTCGATGCCGGTCATGTGCTGGATCTCGCCGCGCCGGGCGCGGGCGTAGAGCCCCTTGGGGTCGCGCTGCTCGCAGGCGGCCAGGCCGGCGCGGACGTGGACCTCGAGGAAGCGCGCCTCGCCGACGGTATTGCGCACCTGCGCGCGGTCGTCCCGGTAGGGGGAGATGAAGGCGGTGACGACGATGAGCCCGGCGTCGAGGAGCAGCCGGGCGACCTCGCCGATGCGGCGGATGTTCTCCCGCCGGCCCTCCGGGGAGAGATCGAGGTCGCGGTTGAGGCCGTGGCGGATATTGTCGCCGTCGAGCAGGAAGCTGTGGTGGCCCCGCTCGTGGAGGGCGTGCTCGAGGGCGTTGGCCAGGGTCGATTTGCCCGAGCCGGACAGGCCGGTGAGCCAGACGACCACCGGCCGCTGCCCGAGGGCCGCGGCCCGGTCCTCGGGCTGGATGCGGGTGTGGTGCCAGACGACCTCGGGCTGTTCCGGCATGATCGACCCCTGGAGCCGGCCTCCGCGGCCTCAGACGAAGGTGAGCCAGTCCGTGTGCGCCGGATCCCGGCCGCCGACGAGGTCGAAGTAGCGCCTCTGGAGCCGCTCGGTGATCGGCCCGCGGTGGCCCGGCCCGATGGTGCGGCTGTCCAGCTCGCGGATGGGGGTGATCTCCGCGGCGGTGCCGGTGAAGAAGGCCTCGTCGGCGATGTAGACCTCGTCCCGGGT
>CAJXLI010000130.1 GCA_913055575.1 uncultured Ectothiorhodospiraceae bacterium | reverse complement strand
ATCCTCGACGAGCCCACCACCGGCCTCCACTTCGCCGACGTCGAGCAGCTCCTCGCCGTCCTCCAGCGCCTGTGCGACCACGGCAATACCGTCGTCGTCGTCGAGCACGATCTCGATATCATGCGCTGCGCGGACTGGCTCCTCGATCTCGGCCCCGACGGCGGCGAGGGCGGCGGCCGCATCCTCGCCACCGGGCCGCCCGAGCAGGTCGCCGAGGTGGAGGCCTCCTACACCGCCGCCTACCTCAAGCAGGCCCTGGGCGGCTGAGCGCGGCTGTGCCAGGGGACGCTCCCCTGCCGGATGGGAGACCCTGGCGAGCAGCGCACCGGGCGCCCTGGGGGGAGCCACGCATCAGGCGCCGGGCTGCCCCGGCCCAGGGCCCTGGCCACGCCCCGCAGGGCCCTCAGGCCCTGAGCAGGACCGATCAGGACGGGTCCGAGGAGGACTCGGGAGACTCCCCGGCACTCCCTTTCTTGTCTCGTCCCCACTCTCCGGCGCGTACCAGCGCCAGCCGGGTGAAGACCGGCCCCAGCAGCTCGAAGAGGACCGTCGAGCCCACCACCAGCGTCACGATATCCTGCTCGAGCTCGGGGAAGGCGTGCCCCGCGACCAGGGCCATACCGAGCGCGACACCCGCCTGGGGCAAGATGGCGAGACCGATCCAGCGGCGGACGCGGGGCGGCGCCCGCGCGATGGTACCGCCCACGTAGGCCCCGAAGATCAGCCCGAAGACGCGGGCCAGGACGTAGATCCCGCCGATCACCCCGAGCTGGGTCAGCTCGTCGACGCGGAGCGACGCCCCCGCCAGGAGGAAGAAGAGGATCATGAACGGCCACTCGATGTAGCGGATCTCGGTGAACGGCCGCTCGTAGTGGGAGGCGAGGTTGACGATGGTGGCCCCGACGACCATGGCGGTGAGCAGGAACGAGACCTCGAAGATCAGGGCCAGGCCGCCGGCGAGGAGCACGACACCGATCGCCTCGGCCTGGGTGGGCTCGCCGGGGTCGAGCCGGCCGGTGAGGAAGGCGGCGGGGATACCGACGACCAGGCCGAGCAGCAGCGCGCCGCCGAGCTCCCGGCCACCGTGGAGTAGCGCCTCGCCCGCCGCGGCATCGCTGCCCAGGCTCTGGGCGAGGGCAAGCAGCAGGGAGAAGACGATGAGCCCCCAGGCGTCGTCGATGGCGACGATGCCGAGCAGGGTGTCGGTAAAGCTCCCCTGGGACTTCGCCTCCTCGACGACGTTGGTGACGGCCGCCGGCGCCGAGGCCGGTGCGATCCCGGCGAGGATCAGGGCGAGCTCCAGGGGCGTGCCCGCCAGCCACAGGCCGAGGAAGACGAGCAGGGAGACGCCGAGGACCTCGAAGGCGGAGATCCCCAGCACGCTCCGCCCGACCCGGCGCAGGTTTGCCAGGGAGAGCTTGTTGCCGAGCAGGAACCCCACCATGAGCAGGGCGAGGTTGCTGATCAGGGGGTACCACTGCGCGGTGACCTCGGGCAGCAGCCCCAGCCCGGGCGGGCCGATCGCCACGCCGAAGACCACGAGCAGGGTCACCCGGGGCAGGGGCAGCCAGTGGGAGAGCAGGTCGCCGAGCAGGCCGAGGAGGATCAGCACCCCCAGGGTCGTGATGATGATATCGGGATCTGCCAACGCCGGCCCGCTCCTCCTCGCTAGACGCTCGTGTCGGCTGCCGCTAGCCCGCGGCTGCCGCCGCCGGCTCCGCGGGCAGCGCCGTCCGCCGCAGCCGCAGGCTGTTGGTGACCACCAGCAGGCTCGACAGGCTCATCGCCCCGGCGGCCATGATCGGCGACAGCAGCACCCCGAAGAACGGGTACAGTACCCCCGCCGCCACGGGCATCAGGGTGACATTGTAGACGAAGGCCCAGAACAGGTTCTGCCGGATGGTGCGGAAGGTCTGCCGCGCCAGGCCCAGGCCCCGGGCCACGCTGCGCGGATCGCCAGCCATGATCACCACGTCGCCGGCCTCGATGGCTACGTCGGTGCCGGTGCCCACGGCCAGCCCCACGTCCGCCCGCGCCAGCGCCGGGGCGTCGTTGATGCCGTCGCCGACGAAGGCGACGTGCCGGCCCTCGGCCTGCAGGTCGCTGATCGCCTGCTCCTTGTCCGCCGGCAGCACCTCGGCGCGCACCTCCTGGATGGCCAGCTCCCGGGCCACGGCCTCGGCGGTGGCGCGGCCGTCGCCGGTGAGCATCACCGTGCGCAGCCCCAGTCCATGGAGCCCGGCGATGGCCTCGACGGCGCCGTCCTTGACCGGATCGGCGACGGCGATGAGCCCCGCCGCCTCGCCGGCCACGGCCACGTACATGGGTGTCCGCCCGCGCTGCGCCAGGGCCTCGGCGCGCTCGTGCAGCCCCGGGTCGATCGCCACGCCCAGGCGGTCCATGTAGCGCCGGGCGCCGACAGCGACCTCCGCGCCGTCCACCCGCGCGTGGACGCCGTAGCCGGGCACGGCCTCGAAGTCCTCGGCCTGCCCCGGGGTCAGGCCCCGCTCGCGGGCGGCCGCCACGACCGCCTCGCCCAGCGGATGCTCACTGCGCGCCTCCACAGCGGCGGCGCGGGCCAGCAGGGCGTCGGCCTGCCAGCCCCCCCAAGGCTCCAGCTCGGTGAGCGCCGGCTGCCCCTCGGTCAGGGTGCCGGTCTTGTCGAGGACCACGGTGTCGATCCCGGCCGAGGCCTGGAAGGCCGCGCCGTGGCGGAAGAGGATGCCCTGCTCGGCGCCGCGGCCGGTACCGACCATGATCGCCATGGGCGTGGCCAGCCCCATGGCGCACGGGCAGGCGATGAGCAGCACAGAGGCACCCACCACCAGGGCGTGGTCGACGCCGGAGCCCAGCGCCGTCCACAGCACCACCGCCGTCAGGGCGATGGCGATGGCGCCCCAGACCACCACGCCGGCGATGCGGTCCACGATGGACTGGATGGGCGGCTTGGAGGCCTGGGCGCCCTCGACCATGCGCACGATCTGCCCGAGGACGGTGTCGCCGCCGACCCGGGTAGCGCGGAAGGTGAAGGCGCCGCTGCGGTTGACGGTGCCGCCGACGACCTCGTCGCCGGCGCCGCGGGCGGCCGGGACCGGCTCGCCGGTGACCATGGACTCGTCCACGTAGCTCGAGCCCTCGACCACCTCGCCGTCCACCGGCAGGCGCTCGCCGGGGCGGACTACCACCCGCTCGCCGGGCGCCACCTCGCCCACCGGGACCTCCACCTCGGCGCCGTCGCGCTCGACGCGGGCGGTGGGGACCTGCAGCGCCATCAGGCGCTGGATGGCCTCGGAGGCGCGGCCGCGGCTCTTGAGCTCCAGGTAGCGGCCCACCAGGACCAGGGTGACGATCACGCCGACGGCCTCGAAGTAGACGCCGCGCGCCTGCTCGGGGAAGAGCCCCGGCGCTACCAGCACCGTAGTGGAGTAGAGCCACGCCGCCGAGGCGCCGAGCATGACCAAGGTGTTCATCTCCGGGGTCAACCGCCACAGGGCCGGCGCCCCGTGGGTGAAGAAGCGCCGCCCCGCCCAGGCCAGCACGGGCGTGGCCAGCAGCCACTCCACGGCCTGCCAGCCCCGCTCCGGCA
>CAJXLI010000129.1 GCA_913055575.1 uncultured Ectothiorhodospiraceae bacterium | reverse complement strand
GAAATTGGTAGACGCGCTAGCTTCAGGTGCTAGTGGGGGTAACCCCGTGGAGGTTCGAGTCCTCTCCTCGGCACCAGGCATCTAGAACGCCCGGGGCGGCCACCGCCTCGGGCGCTTCTCTTTTCGGCCTCCCCAGATGAGCACCGCGCCGCACCCCTAGCGGCCCTATCCGAGTCGTGGATGCCTAGTCCCGCCATGCCGGCACGCCGCCAGCGCCCGGGGCGCGCGGCGGCTACGGCCCGAGGCGGGATCCCGCACCGGCTCAGGCGGGATCGAAGGGCGCCTCGCGGACGATGGTCTGGCTGCGGTCCGGGCCGGTGGAGATCATGGCCACCGGGACGCCGACCAGCTCCTCGATGCGCCGCACGTAGGCCTGGGCGTTCTCCGGCAGGTCCTCGAAGCGCGCCAGCCCGGAGGTGCTGCCGCGCCAGCCGGGCAGGTCCTCGTAGACCGGCTCGCAGCCGGGCAGCGCCTCCACGTCGGTGGGCAGGCTCGAGCGCACCTCGCCCTGGCAGCGATACCCGACGCAGATGCGCAGCCGCTCGAGCCCGTTGAGGACGTCGAGCTTGGTGAGGCACAGCCCGCTGAGGCTGTTGAGCTGCGCCGCCCGGTGCGTGGCCACCGCGTCGAGCCAGCCGCAGCGGCGCTGCCGCCCGGTCGTGGCGCCGAACTCGTGGCCGCGCTCGCCCAGGTGGCTGCCCATCTCGCTGTCGCTATCGAGCTCCGTGGGGAACGGCCCCTGCCCCACCCGCGTCGTGTACGCCTTGGTGATGCCCAGGATGTAGTCGAGGTCCCGCGGCCCCACCCCCGTGCCGGAGGCGGCCGCCCCGGCGCAGGTATTCGACGAGGTCACGAAGGGGTAGGTGCCGTGGTCGATGTCCAGCAGCGTCCCCTGGGCCCCCTCGAAGAGGACGTTGCGGCCGCTGCGCATCTCGGCGGCCAGCAGGGCGCCGGTGTCGGCAACCAGCGGCCGCAGCTGCTCGCCCTCGGCCAGCGCCTGCTCGAGGACCTCGTGGAAGTCCAGGGTCGGGGCGCCGAAGTAGTGCTCGAGCACGAAGTTGTGGTAGTGGAGGAGCTCGCCGAGCTTCTCCGCCAGGCGCTCGCGGTGGAATAGATCCGCCAGCCGCACCCCGCGCCGGGCCACCTTGTCCTCGTAGGCCGGGCCGATGCCGCGGCCGGTGGTACCGATGGCCGCCTTCCCCTTGGCCTGCTCGCGCGCCTTGTCCAGCGCCTCGTGGCAGGGGAGGATCAGCGGGCAGGCAGGGCTGACGCGCAGCCGCTCGCGCGCAGGGACGCCGCGCGACTCCAGGTCGCGGATCTCGTCGAGCAGCATCCGCGTGGAGAGCACCACGCCGTTGCCGATCAGGCAGGTCGTCCCGGCGCGCAGGATCCCGGAGGGGATCAGGTGGAGGATGGTCTGCTCGCCATCGATGACCAGGGTGTGGCCGGCGTTGTGGCCGCCCTGGAAGCGGGCTACTGCGCCCGCATCCTCGGTCAGCCAGTCGACGACCTTGCCCTTGCCCTCGTCGCCCCACTGGGTGCCGACGACAACCACGTTCTTACCCATGCTGGCTCCCTATTCCAGTTCCCAGGTCCCGTTGTGCGCTACCAGGCGGCGGTCGCACCCGTGGTGCTCGGTGTCCCCGGGCAGCTGCCAGACGACGCGCTCCCCGGCCGCGCGCAGATCGGCCACCCGCTCGAGCAGCGCCGGGTCGTCCCCCCAGGGGGCGAGCACGCCGCCGGCGGGCTCGCCGGGCTCGTCACCGAGGGCGAGCAAGGCCTTGAGATCGGCGCTGTAGCCGGTCGCCGGGCGGCGGCGGCCGAAGGCCTGGCCGATGCCGTCGTAGCGCCCGCCCCGGGCCAGCTCCCGGCCGTAGCCCGGGGTGTAGGCGGCGAACACCAGACCGGTGTGGTAGCGGTAGCCGCGCAGCTCACCGAGATCGAAGTGCAGGGTCAGCCCCGGCTCCCGGCTCTGGAGGCTGTCGGCCACGGCGCGCAGCTGCTCCAGCGCCCCCGCCACGGCGGGGCCGGCCCAGCCGAGGACCTGCTCCGCCCGCGCCAGCGCCTCGACCCCGCCGTGGAGCCCGGCCAGGGCGCTAAGCCGCTCGGCCAGGGCCTGCTCCACGCCGGCCTCGTCGAGCACCGCGGCAATCTCGTCGCCGGCCTTGCGCTGCAGGGCGTCGAACAGCGCCGCCTCCTGCGGCTCGCTCAGACCGAGCTCGCTGACCAGGGCGTGGAAGATGCCCACGTGGCCGATGTCCAGGTGCAGGGACTGCAGCCCGGCGCAGCGCAGGCTGGCGAGCATCAGGGAGATGACCTCCAGGTCGCTCGCCACGCCGGCGTGGCCGTAGAGCTCGGCGCCGATCTGCACGGCGTTGCGGCTGCCGACCGGCCCCTCGGCCTGCGCCCGCAGGGTGCTGCCGATGTAGCACAGCCGGGCGATGCCCTCGCGGCGCAGCTGGTGGGCGTCGATGCGCGCCGCCTGGGGGGTGATATCGGGGCGTACGCCCAGGGTCCAGCCGGAGGCCTGGTCGGTGACCTTGAACGTCTGCGCGTCCATGTCCCGGCCCGTGCCGATGAGCAGCGACTCCAGGTACTCGATGACGGGGGGCATGATCAGCTCGTAGCCCCACGTCCGGTAGAGGTCCAGGAGCCGCCGGCGCAGCGCCTCGGCCTGCGCGGCCTCCGGGGGCAGGAGCTCATCCACCCCCTCCGGCAACATCCAGCGCGCCCTGCGATGCATCAGCCACGCACCCCGTAGAGCAGTAGCACCCCGATCCCCATGGAGAGGAAGCCGGCGGTGCGGAGACTTCGATCGTCCATCTCAGCGGCCTGCAGGAAGGCCCGGCGCAGGGCGCCGGGATTGGCTGCCGGCAGGACCCCCTCGAGCACCATCATCAGCGCCAGCGCGGTGAGTAGATCCCCTACGGCCAAGGCGAGGCCCCCGGGTCACTCGCCGCTATCCGGGCTGCCTGCGGCCGCCGGCTGGGCCGGCGGCTGGACCGCGCCGTCGAAGTAGCGCATGAACTCCGATTCCGGCGAGAGGACGAAGAGATCCTGCCCCTCCTGGAAGGCCTCGCGATAGGAGCGGAGGCTGCGCTGGAAGGCGAAGAAGTCCGGCTCCTGGCCGTAGGCGTCGGCGTAGATCTCCGCGGCGCGGGCGTCGCCCTCACCGCGTAGGTCCTGGCCGTCGCGGTAGGCCTCGGCGAGCAGGATGGTGCGCTGGCGCTCGGCGTCGGCGCGGATCCGCTCGCCGGCCTCCTTGCCCTCGGCCCGGAGCTGGCGGGCCACCTGCTCACGCTCGCTGGCCATGCGCTCGAAGATCGACTGGGCGACCTCCTCGGGGAAGTCGATGCGCTTGAGCCGGACGTCGAGGACCTCGAGGCCGAGGCTGTCGGCCGCCTCGGCCGTGGTCTTGCGCAAGATCTCCATGATCTCCACGCGCTCGCCGGAGATGATGTCATTGACCGAGCGCTTGCCGAACTCCGCCCGCAGGGCGTCGCGGATGATCTCGCGCAGGCGCTGGTTGGCCCGAGCGGGCTCGCCGCGGACGGTGGTGTAGAAGCGCTCGGCGTCCACCACCCGCCACTTCACGAAGGAGTCGACGATGAGGTT
>CAJXLI010000128.1 GCA_913055575.1 uncultured Ectothiorhodospiraceae bacterium | reverse complement strand
CACGTCCCACCACGCCTCGACGTAGTCGGCGCGCCGGTTCTGGTAGCGCAGGTAGTAGGCGTGCTCCCAGACGTCGACGCCGAGCACCGGGGTGCCCTGCCTCGGGGCCACGTCCATCAGCGGGTTGTCCTGGTTGGGCGTATCGGTGATCGCCAGCCCCTGCGGGGTCTTGATCAGCCACGCCCAGCCGGAGCCGAAGCGGCCCAGCGCAGCCTGGGTGAACTGCTCGCGGAACTGGTCGAAGGAGCCGAAGGCGCTATCGATGGCCGTCGCCAGCTCACCGGAGGGCTTGCCCCCGCCATCGGGCGACATCACCCGCCAGAACATGTCGTGGTTCCAGTGGCCGCCGCCATTGTTGCGCACCGCCACCGGCAGCGTCGAGACGCGGGCGAGCAGGTCCTCCAGCGGCTTCTCCGCCATCTCGGAGCCGCTGATGGCGTCGTTGAGCTTCGTCACGTAGGTGTTGTGGTGCTTGGTGTGGTGGATCTCCATCGTCTTGGCGTCGATGGAGCGCTCCAGATCGCCGTAGTCGTAGGGCAGATCGGGCAGTTGGTAGGCCATAGGGGGCTCTCCTTATATAATCGCCTACGTTTCGATGCGCGAGCCGCGAGGCGCCGATGCAACAGCTCCGCTCCCTGCTGCGAACAAGCCCTCTGCTGCGGCTAACGGTCTATTGTGGCTTTATGGCGGTGTTCTTCCACGCCGGGCTCGCCGCGACCACCTGGCTCGTCGCCCCCGAGCGGCTCGGCGGCGACCTGCAGCGCTACTCGGCGCTGCTCTTCCCCATCCTCTTGCCGGCCTTCTTCGCGGTCAATCGCTATCTGGGCTGCGGGCGCTGCTGCGCCGGCCCGGCGTGCCCGCCTGGAGGCGGCGAGGACCACCCCCCACGGTAGCGCCCCATTGGCCGCAATCAACGCAACCAGGACAGGCCCATTGCCCAAGCCGCCGCGCCCCGACGCCATGACGCTGTTCTTCCTCGCCCTCGCCGTGGCGGCGGGCGGGGCTGTCTACGCGCTCATGGGCCCCGGGGCGGCCGTCGCGGCAGCCGAGCGCGCCGGGGGGCTGCTGCTGCGGGTCGCCCCCATCGTCGTGGCCGCCGTGCTCATCTCCGGCTACGCCCAGATCCTCATCCCCCGGGAGACCGTCCAGCGCTGGCTCGGCGCCGGTAGCGGCCTCCGCGGCCTGGCCCTGGCCACCACCGCCGGCGCGCTCACCCCCGGCGGCCCCTTCGCGGCCTTCCCCCTCGTCGTCGCCCTGCTCGGGGCCGGGGCGACCTTCGAGGTGTGCGTCGCCTTCATCACCGCCTGGTCGGTGCTCGGCCTCAACCGGGTGGTCGTCTACGAGATCCCCTTCCTCGGCGTCCACTTCGTCGCCCTGCGGCTGCTCGCGTCCCTGCCCCTGCCCTTCATCGCCGCGCTGCTCGCCCGCCCCCTCGCCCGCCGGATGGGGCTCAACCGATGACCCTGGGCCTGGCCACCGTCCTCCTCCTGCTGGCGGGGCTCGCGGCCCTCGCCCAGCGCCGCCCGGGCCACCCCCACCGCACGGCGCTGCGCACCGGCTGGCGGCAGCTGCGCCCCCTGCTCCTGCGCCTGCCCCTGGCGCTGCTCGCCGCGGCGTTCCTGATCACCCTGCTCCCCGAGGAGCTGGTGGTGGCGTACCTGGGGGAGAGCTCGGGGTGGCGGGGGGTCCTCCTCGCCGCGCTGTGCGGCGGGCTGCTGCCCGGCGGCCCGGCGGTCTCCTTCCCGCTGGTGCTGGTGCTCATCGACGAGGGCGCGGGCACGGCGCAGCTGATCGCCCTGCTCACCGCGTGGTCGGTGCTCGCCTTCCACCGCGTCGCCGCCCACGAGCTGCCCACCCTCGGCGGCCGCTACACCCTCGCCCGCCTGCTGGCCTCGGCCCCGCTGCCCATCATCGCCGGGGCGCTCGCCGGCGCCCTGGCGCGCTTCACGGCCGCCGGCCTGTAAGCCTACCTCTAGGAGGCCCCGCCACCGGCGTAGCGGACGCGGACGCGGTTGCCCGGCGGGAAGAAGATCACCTCCTCGCACAGGGAGCGCACCAGCATGAGCCCCCGGCCGGCGGGCAGATGGCCGCCACCGCCGGCCTCGATGACGGTCCTGTAGTCGAAGCCGGGTCCGGAGTCCGCCACCTCGATGACGACCCCGTGCCCCGTCGAGGCCTGGCCGTCGCACTGCACGCGCAGGGCGATCTCGCCGCTCTCCAGCTCCGCCAGGGCCCGGGCGCGCTCGCGGTAGTACGCCTCGAACCCCCCCTCGCTGTACTTGAGGCAGGAATCGAGCCGCAGGAGGCCGTGCTCCAGGGCGTTGTTGAACAGCTCGGCTATCACCACGTACAGGCTCTGGCGCTCCGCCTCCAGCGCCCCGAGGTCCGAGAGCAGGTTGATGATCGGCGGGACCGGATTGATGTTGGCCAAAGTCGCAGCGTCGAGGACTAGCTCGCTGTGCCAGCTCGCCGCCACCCCGGCGCCGTGGCCCGGTATCCCGCCCTCGGCGAACAGCCGGTCGAGGTCCACCGCCACCAGCGCGGTGTCATCGCGCTGGTGGCGGTCACCCCGAAAGCGGCCCACCTCGGCGAGGAGCCGCTCGAAACCGGCCGCCGGGGGCGAGCCGGTGAGCACGGCCTCCACCCTCTCCACGCCGAAGAGATGACCCTCGGCATCGGTGGCCTCGACGATGCCATCGGAGCAGGCGTAGAGCCACGCCCCCGAGGGCAGCGCCGTGTACGCCAGCTGCCGTCGGCCGCGGGCGCCATCCCGGGCCACCCCCAGCGGCAGGTCCACCGAGGGGAAAGTGGCAGCCACGCCACCGCCACGGATCAGCCACACCGGTGGCATGCCGGCATTCCACACCCCCAGCTGACCGCGGCGCAGGTCCACCTCGATAAGGGCCACGCTGAGGAACATGTCCGCCGGCAGGGTGCGGAAGAGCTGGTCATTGATCTCGTCGAGCAGCTCCGTCGGGTGGGCACCGCGGGCGGTGCGCTCGTAGAAGATCTGGGCCGTACCAGGCACCCCCACCGCGGCGCCGATCCCGTGGCCGGTAAAGTCGCCGACGAGCAGGAGCAGGTTCCCGGCCGGCCGGCGTGCAGCGAGCAGGATATCGCCGCTGAGGATGGCCGCCGGGCGGTAGAAGTAGCTCAGTCCCGGCGCCTCCAGCGCCTTGGAAGCGGTCGCCCGGGCGACGATCCGCTCGGCGGTCTCCTGCTCCCACTCGAGGTGTTCCTGATGGCTGCTAAGGGCATCCCGCTGGGCCATCACCGTGCGGTAGAGGGAGCGCGTGCGCAGCCAGGCGTCGATCTTGGCGTTGAGCTGTACCCGGCTGATCGGCTTGGTGAGGAAATCGTCTCCGCCGGCCTCGATACACTGGGCCAGGCGCTGCTCGTCGGTGAGCGCGGTGACGAAGAGCACCGGCACGAAGCCCTCGGGATCCATCGCCTTGATACGGCGGGTCGCCTCGTAGCCGTCGACCTTCGGCATCATGATGTCCATCAGGACCATGTCGATCGGCTGCTCCTGGAACCGTGTCACGGCCTCCTCACCGTCGGCGGCCGTGACCACGTTGAACCCCCGTGCCCAGACGAGGGCCTCGAGCAGCATCGCGTTGACCCGCTCGTCGTCAACGATCAGGAAGGTCGGCGGCTCCTCGGCAGCGCGCTCTCCCACGAGCGTATCTCCTCCTCGAGCGGCCGTACCTACCCCTCGATCTTGAAAAGCCGCTGGAAGTTGGCAACCTCGTAGGCTCAACCTTCAAGCGCAACACCCACACCCGGAGTGGGGTAGGATGTTGCGATGGACACCCGATACCAG
>CAJXLI010000127.1 GCA_913055575.1 uncultured Ectothiorhodospiraceae bacterium | reverse complement strand
GACTGGAGGATGCGCTCGATGGCCGGCTTGAAGCCCATGTCGAGCATCCGGTCGGCCTCGTCGAGGACGAGCGTCTCGACACTGCGCAGGTCCACGTTGCCGCGGTCGAGGTGGTCGATGAGCCGGCCCGGCGTAGCCACGACGATGTCCACGCCGCGTTGCAGGGCGGCCGTCTGCTTGCCCATGGGCGCGCCGCCGTAGATCTCTGTCGAGCGCAGCGGCGCGTGGCGGCCGTAGGTGGCCACGCTCTCGCTGACCTGGGCGGCGAGCTCCCGGGTCGGCGTCAGCACCAGGGCGCGGATGCGCCGCTGGCCCTGCTGCGGCGCGGTCTCGGTGAGACGCTGGAGCAGGGGCAGGGTGAAGGCCGCCGTCTTGCCGGTGCCCGTCTGGGCGGTGGCCATGACGTCGTCGCCGCCGAGCACCGCCGGGATGGCCTGGTCCTGGATGGCGGTCGGGGTCTCGTAGCCCTGCTGGGCGACGGCGCGGAGCAGCTCCGGCGAGAGGCCGAGGTTGTCGAAGGTCATAGAGGACGCTCCTGGATCGGGATAGGCCAAGGCGCCGGCGCGAGCGCCGGGAGTGAGCTAGGCATCGAGGAAAGGCCTTGGCGGATCGATCCACGACCGGTTTGAGGGTACCGGTCCGGGATCGCCGGAGCGACGGGCGGCAACCTGGGCGCCCGTTGTGCACGGGCGCCGCTACAAACATCACTCTACTCTATCACGGCGTGCGGCCCGCATGGTGGAAAAAGTGCTACGGATTCGTTGGGCTCGTGATCGGCTGCCGCCAGCGGGTTACGATGAGACGTGCTGGTTATGATGAAGCTGAGGGAGGGCGAGGCCGTGAGTGAGCCGGATCAGGACCGCCTCGACGAGATCGTGGCACAGGCGCAGCGCGAGCGCGTGCAGCGGGAGCAGGGCTACCGGGAGAAGGCGCTCAAGCTCTTCCCCTGGGTCTGCGGCCGCTGCGGCCGGGCGTTCGACCGGCACAATGTCCACGAGCTCACCGTCCACCACATCGATCACGACCACGACAACAACCCCGAGGACGGCAGCAACTGGGAGCTGCTCTGCCTCTACTGCCACGACCACGAGCATCAGCGGGAGATCGAGCCCCATACCGGGCCGGAGAGGCCGCGCAAGAAGGGCAATAAGCCCGCCCCGCAGGCGACCCACAACCCGTTCGCCGGGCTCCAGGACATGCTCAAGGGCGACGACGAGTGATGGCCGAGGCCGCGGGCGTCGGCTACCTAGGCGGCAGGCCGGGATGCGGGCCGGTGCCGAGGGTCCCGGAGCGGGCCGCTACAGGGCGAGGGCGTTGGTCGGTGCGGGCTGCTGGTGGCGGTGTCGCCCGGCCTCCCGGCATGTAGGCTGCCGTAGGGAAGGGAACCGCGATGGCCGCTGTCCTGGGTGTCGGCATCGCTACGCTGGATATCATCAACACCACCGAGCGCTATCCGGCCGAGGACGAGGAGGTCCGGGCCCTGGCGCAGCGCGTCGCGCGGGGTGGCAACGCCGCCAACACCCTCGATGTGCTCGCCCAGCTCGGCCACGATAGCCGCTGGCTCGGCGTGCTCGCCGACGATGCCGACGCCGGGCGCATCCAGGCGGCCCTGGCGGCACAGGGGGTCGATGACCGCCGCGCGCGCACGAGCCCGGGCAGCCGCTCCCCCGTGTCGTATATTACCGCCAGCCGCGCCACCGGCTCGCGGACCATCGTCCACTACCGCGACCTGCCGGATCTCGACGCGGACGATTTCGCCGCTGTCCCGCTGGACGGGCTGGCGTGGCTGCACTTCGAGGGGCGCAACGTCGCCGCCACGCGGGCCATGATCCGCGATGCGCGGGCGCGGGCGCCGCGGCTGCCGGTCTCCGTGGAGATCGAGAAGCCCCGGGACGGCATCGAGGCCCTGGCGGAGGCTGCCGACGTCGTCGTCTACGCCCGCGCCTACGCCGAGGCCCGGGGCTACGGCGACCCCCAGGCCCTCCTCGCTGCCGCTCCGGGCGGTGGGCTGGCCTTCTGCGCCTGGGGCGAGGCCGGCGGCTGGCTGCGCACCCCGGACGGGGCGTGCCACCACGAGCCCGCCCATCCGCCGCCGGCGGTCGTCGATACCGTCGGCGCCGGCGATGCCTTCAACGCCGGGCTCATCCACGCCCTGGTGCGGGGCGAGTCGCCGGTGGCGGCGCTGCGCTGCGCCAATCGGCTGGCCGGCGCCAAGTGCGGCCGTATCGGCCTCGAGGGCCTCGGCGGGGCCCTCGCGTGAGGGTATGGGCCTGCCTGGCGGCCGTGGCCCTCGGTCCTGCGCTGCCGAAGCCCCGGGCGGGCGGGGTCACCAGGGGATGCGTTGCCCGTCCCAGGCGAAGAAGCTGCCGCTATCGGCCGGCGAGAGCCCGTCGATGACGCCCAGCAGCTGCCGTACGGTCCGCTCCGGCGAGAAAAGCTGCTCCTCGGGCACCCAGGCCCGGAACGGCGTCGACATCTCCGTATCCGTCGTCCCCGGGTGCAGCGCCGCGCACGTCACCGCCGGGGCCCGGCGCGCCAGCTCCACCGCCAGCGTATGCAGGAACTGATTGAGCGCGGCCTTTGAGCCCCGGTAGGCGTACCAGCCGCCCTTGCGGTTGTCGCCGATGGAGCCTACGCGCGCCGAGATGGCGGCGAAGACCGCCGGGTCACCGTGGCTGAACAGGGGCAGGAAGTGGCGGGCCACGACCAGCGGCCCTGCGGCGTTGACCCGGAAGAGCGCGTCCAGCCCCTCGGGGGTGACCTCCTCGATCCGCTTCTCCGGGCGGATGCCCCGCCCGGCGTCGTGGAGCAGCCCCGCGGCGTTGAGGACCAGGTGCAGCCGCCCCTCGGCGGCGCGGACCTGCTCGGCGGCGTCGCTGACCGTCAGCTCGTCGGTGACGTCCAGGGTCAGCAGGTGCAGCCTGCCCCCGGACTCACGGGCCAGGGCCTGCAGCGCCTCTGCCTCCTGCGGGTGCCGGCACGAGGCCCACACGCGGCCGATGTGCGGCTGGGCGAGGCACTGGTGGACGAACTCCAGGCCGATCCCGCGGCTGGCGCCCTGGATCAGGACCTCCCCGCCCTCAGGGATCCAGTGTAGCGACATGGCTCGACTCCTCTATCCGGTGAAGCCCGTAACCGCGGCCGGGCCTCGGGGCTCGGCGCCGTGGTGCGGGGGCTGGCTGTCGCCCACGAGCTGTCCCGCGCCCGGATCGATCGTGGTAGCTAATCGCCGGCATCCTCAATCTTGATAAGCGCTATCCCCGCAGAGCGGATGGATCGGTTACACTGCCGCGGTTACTGCTTCGACGCAATGCAGGCGGGGGTATCCACCCGGTCGCGGACGGCTGCCGCCATAGACTGGAACACGAAGCCTAGTTAGGAGGAGCATCCATGACGATCAACGTAGCGATCAACGGTTACGGGCGCATCGGCCGTAACGTGCTGCGGGCGCTGTACGAGTCCGGGCGTACCGACGAAGTCCGCATCGTAGCCATCAACGATCTCGGCGACGCCGAGACCAACGCCCACCTGACCCGCTACGACACGGCCCATGGCCGTTTCCCGGGTGACGTGCAGGTCGAGGGCGGCGATCTCATCATCAACGGCGACCGCATCAAGGTCTGCGCGGAGAAGGATCCGGCCAGCCTGCCCTGGAAGGACCTCGGCGTCGATGTCGTCATGGAGTGCACGGGCCTGTTCACGACCAAGGAGCAGGCCCGTGCCCACCTCCAGGCGGGTGCCAAGAAGGTGGTCATCTCCGCGCCGGGCGGTAAGGACGTGGACGGCACCTTCGTCTACGGGGTCAACCACCAGCAGATGAGCGCCGATCTGGAGGTCATCTCCAACGCCTCCTGCACCACCAACTGCCTGGCCCCCATGGTCAAGGCGATCAACGATCGCATCGGGGTGGAGGAGGGGCTGATGACCACCATCCACTCCTACACCAACGACCAGGTCCTCTCGGACGTCTACCA
>CAJXLI010000126.1 GCA_913055575.1 uncultured Ectothiorhodospiraceae bacterium | reverse complement strand
TCGGGAGCTTCCCGAAGTCCTTGCGGATGCGCTTCTTCTCGGTGAACGAATAGGCCATCGGGCTTCCTCAGCGCTTGAGCAGCTTCTCGAATCCAGACCGCGGCGGACCGCGGACAACGTTGCCAATCGGACCACGCCGGGCGTACGGTTACGGTGCCAAGGTTGGTCCGGGTAGTCGCTTAGGGAGTGGTATCAACGAGCGCAGGCCGGCGGCCCTCAGGCCGCCAGCCCACGCCTACATCCGCTTGGACGGCAGGACGGCCCAGCTCACTTGAGCTCGACGCTCGCCCCCGCCTCTTCCAGCTTCGCCTTGATGTCGTCGGCCTCCTCCTTCGAGGCGCCCTCCTTGAGCGGCGCGGGGATACCCTCGACGACCTCCTTGGCCTCCTTCAGGCCCAGGCCGGTGACGCCGCGGACCACCTTGATGACGCCGACCTTGTTCTCGCCGGTATCCTTGAGGATCACGTCGAACTCGGTCTGCTCCTCGGCGGCCTCGCCCTCATCGCCGCCCCCGGCGGCGGCCGGCGCAGCAGCGACGGCGGCAGCGGCGGTCACGCCGAACTTCTCTTCCATCGCCTCGATGAGCTCCACGACCTCCATGACGCTCATGTTGGCGATGGACTCGAGGATCTCGTCTTTCGATACGGCCATCGTTGTATCTCCTCAGTCAATGATCAAGCGAGCGGATCCGCGTGTCGCGGATCCGGTGGCGATCGGCCAGGTCAGGCAGCCTCTTCCTTCTTGGCGTCGCGTACCGCGACCAAGGTCCGCACCAGCTTGCCCGGCACCTCGTTGGTGGTCGTGGCGAGCTTCTGGATGGGCGCCCGCATGGTGGCCATCAGCTTCGACAGGGCCTCCTCGCGGGTCGGCAGGCTGGCCAGCCGCTCCAGGTGCTCGGGGCCGTAGAGCTGGCCGCCGAAGGCTACGTTCCGGACCGCGAGGGCCGGGTTCTTCTTGCTGAAGTCGCGCACCAGGCGCGCTGCAGCACCCGGGTCGTCCTGCGAGAACGCCAGCAGGAGCGGCCCGTAGAAGCCCTCGGTCATGCACTCGAAGTCGGTGCCGGCCACTGCCCGCCGAGCCAGGGTGTTCTTGACCACGCGGAGATAGACCCCCTGCTCGCGCGCCTGGGCGCGGAGCCGGTCCATCTCCAGGGCGGTCAGGCCCCGGTACTCGGCGGAGACCGCGGTAAGGGCCTGATCGGCCACCGCAGCCACCTCCTGCACCATCGCCTTCTTCTGCTCCAGACTCAGTCCCATCGTCTGTCTCCTGGGAAGGTTGCGCTCTTCGGAAGTCGCCTCCCGGGAGCCGATGGTGCACGCCCTACAGGCGCGCCTCTCGACTCTCTCGAGTCGGCTTCACGGTGGCGAAGTGCAGGCTCCTCGCTTGCGCCACCGTCTACGCAGGCGGGTCTCCCCTTTAAGCCCCGCAGGGCACCGGCGGTCTCGGACGGCTGTCGCGTCAGTGACAGCCGGGCTGGCCTCCCTGCCAGCCGGTGGCAGCGGGCCTCGCCCGCTGCCCGATATGCGTCTCGTGCTAGACCCCGAGGCTCGCCTTGTCGACGCGGACACCGGCGCCCATGGTCGAGGACACGGTGACCTGCCGGATGTAGACGCCCTTCGAGGTGCTCGGCTTGAGCTTGTTCAGATCCGCGAGCAGGGCGCCGAGATTGCCTTGCAGCGCCTCCAGGTCGAAATCGTCGCGGCCGATGGCAGAGTGGATGACCCCAGTACGGTCCGTCCGGTAGCGGACCTGCCCTGCCTTGGCATTGCGCACGGCGCCGGCCACATCGGCGGAGACGGTGCCCGTCTTCGGGTTCGGCATCAGCCCGCGCGGGCCGAGGACCGGCCCGAGCTTGCCGACCACGCCCATGGCGTCCGGCGTGGCGATCACCACGTCGTACTCGAGCTCACCGCCCTGCATGCGCTCCGCAAGATCGTCCATCCCGACAGCATCGGCGCCCTCGGCTTGAGCGGCTTCGGCATTCTCACCCTGGGCGAAGACGGCAACGCGCATCGTCTTGCCGGTACCGTGGGGCAGCACGGTGGACCCGCGCACGATCTGGTCCGACTTGCGGGGGTCGACACCGAGGTTGACGGCTACGTCGATGCTCTCGGAGAAGCGCGCTATGGCCAGTTCTTTCACCAAGTTGAGGGCGTCTTCGACCGGATAGTGCTGGCTCCGGTCGACACGCTCGCGAATCATACGTTGCCGCTTGGTCAGCTTAGCCATCGCTCTAGACCCCCTCCACGTCGATACCCATGCTCTGCGCGGTGCCGGCGATTGTCCGCACGGCCGAATCCATATCCGAGGCGTTCAGATCAGGCCACTTGGTGCGGGCGATCTCCTCGAGCTGGTCCCGCCGCACGGAGCCCACCTTCTGGGTATTCGGCGTACCGGAGCCGCCCTTAGCGCCAGCTGCCTTGAGCAGCAGGATCGGGGCCGGTGGGGTCTTGGTGATAAACGTAAAGCTGCGGTCGGAGTAGACCGTGATCTCCACCGGGATCGGCAGGCCCTGCTCCATCTCCTGGGTCTGGGCGTTGAACGCCTTGCAGAACTCCATGATGTTGAGGCCGTGCTGGCCCAGGGCCGGACCCACGGGCGGACTGGGATTGGCCTGCCCGGCGGCGACCTCTAGCTTGATGTAGGCTTCGATCTTCTTTGCCATGCTTGACTCCTGTCACGGGTTCAGGCGCCTTGTCAGGGCTCCCCGTGGATGGGATGACCGGCCGGCGGTGCCGGGGCCGGAGACACTGTGGCTACGTCTTCTCCACTTGACTGAACTCGAGCTCTACCGGCGTAGAGCGCCCGAAGATGAGGACAGCCACGCGCAGGCGGTTCTTCTCGTAGTTGACCTCTTCTACAGCGCCGTTGAAGTCGGTGAACGGGCCGTCGGTAACGCGCACGACCTCGCCGACCTCGAAGAGGACCTTGGGGCGGGGCTTCTCGGCTCCCTCGCGGACCCGGTTGAGGATCTGCTCGGCCTCCTGCTCCGAGATAGGCGTCGGCCTGTCCGGCCGCCCGCCGACGAACCCCATGACCCGCGGCACCTCCTTAACCAGGTGCCAGGTGTCATCGTCGAGTTCCATCTGCACGAGGACGTAGCCAGGGAAGAACTTGCGCTCGCTCTTGCGCTTTTGTCCCTCGCGCATCTCCACCACTTCCTCGGTGGGCACGAGGATCTCCCCGAACTTCTCCTCCATCCCGGAGCGCTTGATGCGCTCGCTCAGGGACCGCTGGACCTGTTTCTCGAAGCCTGAGTAGGCGTGGATGACGTACCAGCGCAGTGCCATGCGTCAGCCTCCGTGGCCAGTGATCATGCCGACCAGCCAGAACAGGAGCATGTCCAGGAGCCAGAGGAGGAGCGCGACGACGATCACAACGGCCCCTACGATCAGGGTGGTCTGCAGGGTCTCCTGGCGAGTAGGCCAGACGACCTTGCGCAGCTCTTGCCTGGCCCCCTTGGCGAAGGACCAGACCGCGCGCCCCCGCTGCGTCGTGAACAGGATGCCCCCGGCCCCGCCCACGAGCGCCAGGAGCCCGATCACGCGGACGATCAGCAGCTGATCACTGAACAGGTAGAACCCCGCTACGCCGACAGCCGCGAGCGCGATTGCGGTAGCCCACTTGAGCGAATCAAGGGGGGAGTGTCGTGTCTCAGCCTTTGACTTCATGGACCCTGCTATCGAAGCGGTCCGGCAGGGAAGCCCAGCCGGACCGCGTCGTGGAGTTGGCAGGCCAGGAGGGACTCGAACCCCCAACCTACGGTTTTGGAGACCGTTGCTCTGCCGATTGAGCTACTGGCCTAGTAGTCTGATTCCAAGAACGGGTAAATTTATCAATTACGCCCCGCCCTTGGCAACAAGATCACTCGATAATCTTGGAGACGACGCCGGCGCCGACGGTTCGGCCGCCCTCGCGGATGGCGAAGCGCAGGCCGTCCTCCATGGCGATCGGGGCGATCAGCTCCACCGTCATCTTGAC
>CAJXLI010000125.1 GCA_913055575.1 uncultured Ectothiorhodospiraceae bacterium | reverse complement strand
CAGGTACTCGATCAGCGACTTGCCCGGCTGCAGGTCGAGGATGTAGTACTTCATGATCCAGGCCGGGGAGATGAGGACCGGCTCCGGGTAGACGGTCTTGGTGGCCGGCTCGTACTGGATGAGCTCCATGAGCCGGTTGCGGTAGACCACCTTGCCCGGGGTCACGGCCAGGTTCTCGCCCACCTGCCACTGCTCGCCGCCCGCCGGCGGACGCCCGCTGAGGTTGCGCTCGGCGTCCTCGAGGAGGTTGGCGAAGCCCTGGGCCAGGTTGGCGCCGCCCTGGCTGAGGGTGTGCTCGAGCACCTCGGGGTTCGTGGGGAGGAAGTTGGACGGCGAGTAGAAGTCGAGCACCTGCCGACCGAGGAAGTTGGCTACATCCTCGTGGTGCTGCGTGACGCCGCGGATGCCGACGGTAGCGTCGTGCCACCACTGCTGGGTGAGCAGGAAGCACTGCTCGATGATGTCGTAGGGGAAGCGCTGCCACTGCTCCGCCGCAAAGCGGTCGTCCCCGGTCCACGGCTTCGCGCAGGGCTCCGGGCAGGTGCCGGTCATGCGGCTGAAGGCGTAGGCGTTGAGGCGCATGGTGTTCCGCATGGCCTCGTCCATCAGGGCGAACTGCTTGCCCGGATGGCTGGCCAGGTGGACGGCCCAGTCGAAGGTCGCCAGGGACACCGCCGCCGGCGACAGGCCGACCGTGGCCCGCCCGATACCGGCGTGGAAGAGGCGATCGACGGTCAGCGCTTGGCGCTCACCTTCATCGAACTCGGGCATCAGGGAGTGGACCATGGTAGCTCCTCGACGTTTGCGGGGGATGTGCAGTGCCAGCCAGCGTTGTGCGGCACTGCACAATATTGCCCTGACAGGCGCCCCTGTCAAGCCGTAGCGGCGCCTGCCCCCGCCTGGCGCTACCCCTCGCCGCCCCGCAGCAGCGCCATGGGGCTGGCGCGCCAGTCGCGGCGGACGCCGAGCCACCCGGCGCCGGCGACGGTCGCGGCGCCGACGGCGACGCCGAGCGCCACCACCGGCCACGGGAAGGCGTAGGCGAGATCGAAGAGCTGCCCGGCGGCCAGGTACCCGGCGGTGGCGGCGGCGACTCCGGCGAGCAGGCCGGCCAGCGCTCCGGAGGCGGCGAGCTCGACCACGGCCAGGGCTTCCAGCCGCCGCCGCGAGGCGCCCAGGGCGCGCAGTAGGGAGGCCTCGAAGCGCCGCTCGGCGGCCGCCGTGCGCAGCGCCGCGAGCAGGACCACCACGCCGGCGGCCAGGGTCAGCGCGGCCATCAGCTCCACGACCCGGGCGCCCTGCCCGACAATCCGGCGTGCCGTCTCCAGGATGGCCCCCACGTCCACCGGCGTAACGCCGGGGAAGCGCTCGTTGAGCGCGGGCAGGATGCGGCCGGCAGCGTCGCCGAGCTGGAGGCTCGTCAGGTACGCCGGGTAGGCGTCGATCAGCCCCGGCGCAGCGATGACGAAGAAGTTGGGGTTGAAGCTGTCCCACGCCACCTCCCGCAGGGAGGTGACCTCGCCGCTGACCGGCTCGCCGTCGATCACCAGGGTCAGCTCGTCGCCGATCCCGATGCCGAGGCGCTCGGCGTAGCCCGCCGCCACGGACCACTCGGCGCCGGGGTCGTCGCCCCACCACGCGCCGGCCACGACGGTGTTGCCCGCGGGCAAGGCCTCGGTCCAGGTGAGGGTCAGCTCGCGATTGACCAGCCGGCGAGCGCGCGCCGAGCCGAGATCCTCGGGGCGGACACGGGCCCCGTCGATGGCGTCGAGCCGACCGCGGACGGTGGCGTAGAAGGTCGGCCGGGCGTCCAGCTCCTCGGCGAGGAAGGCCCGCAGCGGCTCTACGTCCTGGGGGGCCACGTCGATGAGGAAGGTATCCGGCGCATCCTCGGGGAGCCCCGCCTGCCAGGTATCGAGCAGGTCCTGGCGTACCGTTGAGAGCAGCAGCAGGGCCATCAGCCCGACGCCAACCGCCACGACCTGGAGGACCGTTGCCGCTGGCCGCCGGCTCACCCCGGTGAGCCACAGCAGGCGCGAGCCGGTGCGGGCGCGCAGCCGGCCGGCCAGGTACACGGCAGCGTAGGCAGCGCCGGCGAGCGCCGCCAGGGTGCCCGCGGTGGCGCCGAGGACGACGGCTGCGAGGGCCGGATCGCCGGCGCGCCAGGCCATCAGGGCAGCGATCACCGCCGCCGCCACCGCGTAGGGGACGGAGGTGCGCAGGACCCCGGTCCCGGCGGTGCGCCGCAGGACCCGTATGGGCGGCACGCGGCGCAGGCGGGCCGCGGTGGGCAGGGCGAAGCCCGCGGTGGCTACCGCGCCCAGGCCGATGCCGTAGAGCGCCGGCAGGGGACCGGCCGCAGGGAGATCGGCCGGCAGCACGTCGGCGAGCGCCGCCACCATGGCCAGGTGCAGGCCGAAGCCGACCGCTGTGCCGATCGCGCCGGCAGCCAGGGCGACCAGGGTGAGGATGAGCGCCTGGACGGCCAGCACCCGCCCCTGGCTGGCGCCGAGGACCCGCATCACCGCCACGCGGTCGAGCTGCGCCGCGGCGTAGTGGCGGGCTGTGAGCAGCACCGCGGCGGCCGCCACCACCACGGTGATCAGCGCCGCCAGGCCCAGGAAGCGCTCCGCCTGGCCGACGATCTCGCCGATGGCCGGCTGCGCCTCCTCGCCGGTGAGCACCTCCGGCTCGGGGCCATCGGCGCGGTGCACCCAGTCGGCGAAGCCCTGCAGCGCCTCCTCGGGGCCGGCCAGGAGCAGGGCGTAGTCCACCCGCGAGCCGGCCCCCACCAGGGCCGATCCGGCGACGTCCTCCCAGGCCATGAGCAGCCGCGGCGCCATGTTGCCGAACCCGCCGGCACGATCGGGCTCGGCGGTCACCAGGCGTCGGGCCGGATAGCTCGAGCGCCCCACCTGCAGGGTCGTGCCCAGCTCGGCGTCGAGCAGATCGAGCAGCCGCGGCCCCACCCAGACCTCGCCGGGCGGCGGCCGGCCCGCGGCGACCCGGTCCCCAGCATCCCGCGCCTCGGCGATGCGCAGCTCGCCGCGCAGCGGGTAGCCGGCCTCCACGGCCTTGACCGAGGCCAGCTGGCTACGCCCGTCGACGATCACCACCGTGGAGAAAGCCATAGTACGCACCGCCGCCAGGCCGCGCTCCCGGGCCTCGGCCAGCCACGCCTCGGGAGCGGGCTCGTCGGTGCGCACCAGGCGGTCGGCGGCGATGAGCTCGGCGGCGCGGTTGGCGGTGGCGGCCTCGACCCGGTCACCGAGCCACCCCACGGCGGTCACCGCGGCCACGGCCACGATCAGCGCCGCGGCGAGGATGCCCAGACGGCCGGCGGCCAGATCGCGGCCCAGGAAGCGCACCGCCAGGCGCCACGCGGTGGCGCCGGACGGTGGCACGGTAGCGCTGGCGCTCATCGCAGCAGCACCCCCTCGCGGAAGCGGTAGACCGTGTCGCAGCGCTCGGCGACCTCCGGGTCGTGGGTGGCCACGAGCAGCGTGGTCCCCTGCGCGCGGTTGAGCTCGAAGAGCAGCGCCACTACGCGGGCGCCGGTGGTATCGTCCAGATTGCCGGTCGGCTCGTCGGCCATCAGCAGCCGCGGCTCGGTCACGAAGGCACGGGCGATGGCGACCCGCTGCTGCTCGCCGCCGGAGAGGCGCTCCGGCGGGTGGTGCAGGCGGTGGCCCAGGCCGACCCGCTCCAGGGCGCGGGCGGCAGCGCCGCCGTCACCGCCCTGCCCGGCCAGCTCCAGGGCCAGGCGGACGTTCTCCAGCGCCGAGAGGCCGGTCAGCAGGTGGAAGGCCTGGAAGACGAAGCCGATCCGCCCCGCGCGGGCCGCGGCACGGCCGTCCTCGTCCAGGGCGGTGAGCTCCTGCCCGTCGGCCCAGACCCGGCCGCTCGAGGGCTGCTCCAGGCCGGCGAGCAGCCCCAGCAGGGTCGACTTGCCGGAGCCGGAGGCGCCCAGGATGGCGACGC
>CAJXLI010000124.1 GCA_913055575.1 uncultured Ectothiorhodospiraceae bacterium | reverse complement strand
ACGTTGCCCTTGGACTTGGACATCTTCTGCCCCTCGGCGTCGCGGACGAGGCCGTGGACGTAGACCTCGCGGAAGGGGACGTCGCCCATGAAGTGCAGCCCCATCATGATCATCCGGGCGACCCAGAAGAAGATGATGTCGAAGCCGGTGACGAGCACCGAGGTCGGGTAGAAGGTGCGCAGGTCCTCGGTATCCCGCGGCCAGCCCAGGGTGGAGAAGGGCCACAGCGCCGAGGAGAACCAGGTGTCGAGCACGTCCTCGTCGCGCGTGAGCTCGACGCCGTCGCCGAGGCCGTGGCGCTGGCGGGCCTCGGCCTCGGTGCGGCCGACGTAGACGTTGCCGGCGCTGTCGTACCAGGCCGGGATGCGGTGGCCCCACCAGATCTGGCGGGAGACGCACCAGTCCTGGATGTTGTCCAGCCACTCGAAGTAGACCTTCTCCCAGTTGTCCGGGATGAAGCGGATCCGGCCGTCGGCCACCGCCTGCATGGCGGGCCTGGCCAGAGGCTCGGCGCGCACGAACCACTGCCAGGTCAGGTACGGCTCGATGACGGCGCCGCTGCGGTCGCCCCGCGGGACCATGAGCCGGTGGTCCTCGATGGCCTGCAGCAGTCCCTCGGCGCGCAGGTCCGCGACGATCTGCTCGCGCGCCGCGAAGCGGTCCAGCCCCTGGTAGCGCTCGGGGGCGTTAGCGTTGATGTGGGCGTCCTCGGTGAGGACGTTGATCCGCGGCAGGTCGTGGCGCTCGCCGACGGCGAAGTCGTTGAAGTCGTGGGCCGGGGTGATCTTCAGGCAGCCGCTGCCGAAGGCCGGATCGACGTAGTCGTCGCCGATGACGGGGATCTCGCGGCCGACCAGCGGCAGCCGTACGGTCTTGCCGAGCAGGTGGGTGTAGCGCTCGTCGGACGGGTTCACGGCCACGGCGGTGTCGCCGAGCATGGTCTCGGGCCGGGTGGTGGCGACGGTGACCGAGCCGCTGCCGTCGGCGAGGGGGTAGACCATGTGCCAGATGTGGCCCTGCTCCTCCGCCGACTCCACCTCCAGGTCGGAGACGGCCGTGCGCAGGACGGGGTCCCAGTTGACCAGCCGCTCGCCGCGGTAGAGGAGGTCGTCCTCGTAGAGGCGGACGAAGACCTCGGTGACCGCCTCGGACAGGTCCGCGTCCATGGTGAAGCGCTCCCGGTCCCAGTCCACCGAGGCGCCCATGCGGCGCAGCTGCCGGGTGATGGTGCCGCCGGACTCGGCCTTCCACTGCCAGACCCGCTCCAGGAAGCCCTCGCGGCCCAGGTCGTGGCGGCTCAGCCCCTCCTGCTCGAGCTGGCGCTCGACGACCATCTGCGTGGCGATGCCGGCGTGGTCGGTGCCCATCTGCCACAGGGTGTTGCGCCCCTCCATGCGGTGGTAGCGGATGAGGGCGTCCATCACCGTGTCCTGGAAGGCGTGGCCCATGTGCAGGGTGCCCGTGACGTTGGGCGGCGGGATCATGATGCAGTACGGGCTGCCCTCGCCGGCGGGGGCGAAGTGGCCGCCGTCCTCCCAGAGGCGGTAGAGCTCGGTCTCGATGGTGCTCGGGTCGTAGGTCTTGTCCATGGGGGCCTCGCTCGTCAGGGGTTCGGGGCTTGGGTGCCTGGGCTCGGGCGCGCCGCCGCTGCGGCCACTGCTGCGGCCGCCGGCCCCGTCGCCTGGCCCGCGGCGCGGCGCCCGGCGGCGGCGTGGGGCAGCGGCTGCTGCGGCTCGGTGGTGCTCATCGGCGCCCCTCGTCGATGCGGTGGGTGTGCGGCTCGCTGCCGGCGGCCCGGTAGGCCCGGTAGCGCTGCCGGCTGGCGCTGAGCACCGCCTCGCGCTGGTCGATGATCTCCGCCACGCGGCTGCGCGCCTGCCAGGTGGCCGGGTGCCGGTCGGTCAGGTTGAGCAGCACCGCGTCGTCGCCGCCGTGCTCGTCCGTGGCCACGGCCACCGGCTCGCCCTCGCGCTGCTCGAGCCTCGCGTGGGGCACGAAGCTGCCCTGGCGGAAGGTCCACAGCAGCCCGTCGAGCCGCTCGGCCTGCTCCGCCTCCTCGGCGAGGAGCAGGACGGTGTAGCCGTTGCCGTAGGCCTTCTCCGCCAGGCGGCAGGCGAAGCGCTCGCGCAGCTCCGCCCCCGCGCCGCCGAGGATGTAGAAGTCCACCCGGGTCACGGCGACCAGCCGGCGCGTCCGGCGAGGAAGTGGGTGAGCAGCGGCACGGGCCGGCCGGTGGCGCCCTTGCGCTCACCGCTGCGCCAGGCGGTCCCGGCGATGTCCAGGTGCGCCCAGCGCAGCCCGTGGGCGAAGCGCTGCAGGAAGCAGCCGGCGGTGATCGTCCCCGCGGGCCTGCCGCCGATGTTGGCGACGTCGGCGAACGGCGAGCTGAGCTGCTCGTCGTACGCCTCGTCCAGGGGCAGCTCCCAGCCGGGGTCGCCGGCCCGGTCGCCGGCCTGGAGCAGGTCCCGGAGCAGCCCCGGGGCGTTGCCCATCACCGCGTGGCGGTGGTGGCCGAGGCCGATGATGGCCGAGCCGGTGAGGGTGGCCATGTCGATGACCTCCGCCGGCTGCAGGTCCCGGGCGTAGGACAGGGCGTCGGCGAGCACCAGCCGGCCCTCGGCGTCGGTGTTGAGGACCTCGATGCGCTGCCCGTCCCGGCTGCCGATGATATCGCCCGGACGGGTGGCGCGCCCATCCGGCATGTTCTCCGTGGCCGGGACCACCGCCGCCAGGTTCAGCGGCAGCCCGGCCTCGGCGGCGGCGTGGACGGTGCCGAGCACGGCGGCAGCGCCGGCCATGTCGTACTTCATCTCGTCCATGCCCTCCGAGGGCTTGATGGAGATGCCGCCGCTGTCGAAGGTGACGCCCTTGCCGACCAGCGCCAGGGGCGCCTGCGCCGCGTCGGCGCCGCGGTAGTGCAGCACCACCAGCCGCGGCGGGGTCTGGGCGCCGTCGGCGACGGCGCGTAGCGCCGCCATGCCCTGCTCGGCGATGGCGTCGGGGCCGAGGACCTCGGCCTCGACGGCGTCGAAGCGGGCCGCCAGGGCCTCGGCCTGCTCGCCGAGGTAGGTGGGCGTGCAGACGTTGGCCGGGGTGTTGCCCAGGTCGCGGGCGAGGTTGGCGCCGCGGCCGGTGGCCTGGCCCAGGGTCACCGCCGGCTGGGCGCGGCGCAGGTCGGCGCGCCGCGGTACCGCCAGGGTGGCCTGGCGCAGGGGCCGGCGCGGCGGCTGCGGCTGGCTCTTGAAGGTGTCGAAGCGGTAGCCGGCCGTCTCCAGCGTCTCGGCGGCGCTGGCCACCCGCCAGCCCAGGTCCCGGCCGCGGACCGGCAGCTCGGCGAGGCATACCGTCGCCTCGCCGGCGCCGGCGCTGTCGAGCGCCTGGGCCGCCTGGGCCACGGCCTTGCGGTAGCTGCGCTCGTTGAGGTCGCGCTCGCGGCCGAGGCCGACGAGCAGGACCCGGTCCGCGCGCACGCCGGGGACGTCGGGCAGCAGCAGGGTCTGCCCCACCTGCCCCTCGAGGTCGCCGCGGCGGAGCAGGCCGCTCAGGTAGCCGTCGCTGGCGGTGTCCACGGCCCGCGCCGCGTCGCTCAGCCGCCGGCGCTCGTAGACGCCTACCACCAGGCAGGCGGTGCGCTGCCGTACTGGGTCGCCGCTCTTGGTCTTGAGCTCCATGAAGCCTCCCGTACCCTCGTCAATCGTGCGCCGGCCCGTTATGCTC
The DNA here is from genome assembly GCA_913055575.1 of uncultured Ectothiorhodospiraceae bacterium. Classification (GTDB taxonomy): domain Bacteria; phylum Pseudomonadota; class Gammaproteobacteria; order Nitrococcales; family Halorhodospiraceae; genus Halorhodospira. The sequence continues at coordinate 303 of CAJXLI010000124.1, read as the reverse complement.
AGCCGCGCCGCGCCGGAAAAGTGCGCAGGCGCACAGTCTACGGAAAGGCGCCGCTTTTTTGCAGCGCGCGCCACGGGATCGAGCCGACGCCCTTGGGATTGCCCCTCATCGACCGCTATCTGGTGCGCGAGGCCGCCTGGACGGCCCTCGCTGTGCTCGCCGTGCTCTTCACGGTGCTGTCGTCGAACGAGCTCATCGACTACCTCGCCGAGGCAGCGGGCGGGGGGCTGCCCGGCGAGGCGGTGGCGGTGCTCATGGGCCTGGAGATCCTGCGCTACCTGGGGGTGGTGATCCCGGCGGCGC
>CAJXLI010000123.1 GCA_913055575.1 uncultured Ectothiorhodospiraceae bacterium | reverse complement strand
TGCGCCCATCACTGGATCGCTTACATTTCATGCTGTAATTTTAGCATACCCTGGCTTTACTTATGCAAACGTTAGTACATGGCCACCTTCGACCGGGGGCCGGACGCCAACGGGTTCGGTTTCTGGATGGACCAGCTGGATACGAGCGGGAGTATCCTGGACGTGGCACGCTCCATGTTCGTAGCCCCTGAGGGGCAGGATCTCTACGGTGGCCTGGATACGGGGTCGCTTGTCGACAAGGTCTACAACAACCTCCTCGACCGGGACCCGGGTCAAGAGGGCCGAGACTACTGGATCGATGCCCTGGACAAGGGTCACGTCTCCAGGGGGTTCTTTGTCGAGGCGGTCATCAACGGTGCTGAAGCCAATGACACCGAGCAGGGCCAGGAAGACACCGAACTCATTGCGGAGAAGACGGAAGTCGCCGAGTACTTCGTCAATCGCGGGCTGAACGACACCGACAAGGCCCATTCCATCCTGGAGCAGGTCGAGGCCGGAGAATCCGTTGAGGCGGTCAAGGCGGGGTTGGACAGCAGCACTAGCCAGCCATCGTCTAGCCAGGGCGATGTGTCCACCGACAACGGCTCCAGTAGCATGGGGGGGGATACTATCAGTACCGCGTTGCCGAGCCTGCCCCCCTCCCAAGGCGGCAGCGGGCCGGCCGAGGTCCGGAACGGCACGGACGCCGGCGACAACATCGACGCCGATCAGAGCGGGGCGGTCCTCTCCGGCAACGCCGGCGAAGATCGCTTCCTGTTCAGCGACGCGGCCACCAGCCAGGAGGTAACGATCGACGACTTCGAGGATGGTGACCAGCTGTTCTTCGGCGGCGGCTTCCAAGAGGGGGGTGTCGGCATCCAGAACGTCAATCTCGATGACGATGCGATGACCGTGAGCGTGGCCGGCACAACGGTGAACCTTGAGAACCTTCCCGAGGCGGACAACGTACCGATCGTAAGCCCCAGCTCCTTTGAAAGCGCCTTCCTCGACGCCCTGGCCTTCGCCTGACGTCGGGCCTACGGCTTTGTCCGCTCGGATAGCTGGCGCGCTGGTCTCCGCGCAGCGCGCCGGCCCTTGCTGCCCTACGATGGGTGCGGTTCACGGATCCATCTCCATTGCGTGATAGGCGGGCCGAGTGGGCACTGCCGCGGCGGCTGGGGCGGCTGCGGCAGGGGGTGCCGGGTAGGCTAGGGGCTCCGACGGCTCGGCCTAGCGAGCGTGGCTCTCCTCGCCGCCCCGCTGCTGCTCCGCGAGCACGGTGCGGGTGACGGCCTCCGGCTCCCGCTCCATGACCCGCAATAGCGTAGCGGCGGCGCCCTGAGGGACATGAATCCCTTGCTCCCACTTGCGTAGGCTGGAGGCGCTGACGTCGAGCAGGCGGGTAAGGCGCTGCTGGGAAACGCCGGCGTTCATCCTCGACAGGGACCAGCTCCTGGAACTGATCGGCTCAGTCGTCACGGAAGACGTCCTCGATGCGCTCGGCCGAGAGGGTGTTCGCCGACCAGCGCTTGAGGGTGGCCTCATCCGCTTGCTCAATCTGGGATTGGTAGCGCTCGGCGGCATGGCTGCCGAACTTCTGCGCCAGGAGCCAGAGGAGCAATCCTGCCTCACCTTTTAGCCGACCCTCTTGCAGACCCTCTTGCCGGCCTTCTTGCCGACCTTCCTGCCGCCCCTCCTGCCGACCCTTCTGCTCCCACTCCTTCTCCCACTCGCTTATACGCTCGGCCAACATCTGCTGTACCTCCTCAAGGTCTTCCACCTCTGAGCCGTCCGGCTGCGCCTCGTCGTCGTTGGCCCGCCCGCGGCGCAGCAGCACCCGCTGGACCCAGACCGCGAACGCCCGTCGTAGCCGCCGCTGCTCTGGCTGGTGCAGCCACTCGCCGAGCTTCCCGATGATCGAGAGCATCTCCTGCGGGTTGCGGCTGTACTCGAGCCGGAATAGCGCCTGGACCAGGCTGCGCAGCTCCGGCGACCTCTCCTCGGCGAGCAGCGCCCCCTCGTCGAGGATAAGGTAGCGCATCTGCGGCCGGTAGCGCTCGAGCCCGCCGGGGATGCGCTCGATGAGCTGCTCGATGTCCGTGGCCGCCGACCACCGCGCCTGCCCATTATACCCGTGCTGGGCGGCTCCCACGCCGCGGAAGGGGGCCCTGACCAGCGCGACAGCGGCTGCCCGGACGGCTCGGGTGGGCGCAACGCCCGACGGGACGTGTTAGCCTTGCCGGTCTACAGGTCGGGCCCTGGCTGGATCACCGGCCGGGCCGCAGCGCCACTTCCCACGACTTATCCAAGAGGGAGCAACTATGAGCGATATCCTGATCGAGCAACTCGGTGCCGTGTCCATGCGAAACGGCATGGTCCGCGTCCAGACGCAGGCGGTCGGTGCGGACGGTGAGCTCCGCACGACGGGCGAGCTGGTCATCCCGGCCAACGTCTACGGCCAGGTGGTGGGCAGCCTCCAGAATGCGGGGCAGCAGCTGCAGGCCAGGATCCAGGAGGCGCAGCAGGGCCAGTCGGAGGAGCAGGCCGGCTGAGCCGGGCCGGCTGCACCCGGCCGTGCTCGGCCCCCGGCGCCAGCGAGGCCGGGGCTGCCTGCTGTCGGCCCCGAGGAGAGCGGCATGAGCGAGGCGACGACGTTCCCCCGCGTGCAGCAGCTCCAGATCGGCTACGCGCCGCTGGAGGACCGCATCCTGCTCAGGCTCACGCTCGTCTCGGAGGGCGGCTGCAACGCCTGGGTGCCGCGGGCGGTGGCCGGGCCGCTGGTCGAGCGGCTCAACGCTGCGCTCAAGCGGAGCCACCCGGCGGCGGAGACGGCACCGGCCGACGACACGGTGATGGCCCTCGAGCATATCGCCGCCCGCTCGCAGCTCGCCGGGGCGGCAGACGCCGTCTCCGACGACCTGGCGGAGGCGTCCCGAACGGCGCAGGCGGCGGGGCCGGTCACCCCGTGGACGACGCACCTGGTCAGCGAGGCGCGCGTCGAGGCCGGCGATGAAGGCGGCCTGCGCATCGGGCTGCTCGGGCACCGGCTCACGGCGGAGGGCCTCGCCCGGGGGGAGGCCGAGGCGGTCGCCGGGCTCATGCTCGAGCGGGCGCAGGCCCACGAGCTGCTGCGGATGGTCACCGAGCAGGCCGAGCAGGCCGGGTGGGCGCTCGAGGGGCTGCGCGTGTGGCCGCGCTGGCTGGCGCGCAAGATCTGAGCGGCGCCGGCCGCGCGCGGGTACGGGGTAGCCTCGCCCGGGCGCCTGGCCTGCGAGGGCCGCCCGGCCGCGGCGGGCGGCTCCCTTGATCCACACGGTGTACGCGAGTATATTCGCGTATTTACGTCGTCTACGGGGTGCGGGGGAAGCGATGCGTCACATCATCTCGATGCTCGTGGAGAACGAGTCCGGCGCCTTGTCGCGGATCGCGGGCATGTTCACGGCCCGCGGCTACAACATCGAGTGCCTGGCGGTGGCGCCGACCGATGACCCGAGCGTCTCGCGGCTGACCCTCGTCACCGTGGGCGAGGACCAGATCATCGAGCAGATCATCAAGCAGCTCAACAAGCTCCTCGACGTCATCAAGGTCATGGACATGACCGAGGGGCGCCACATCGAGCGCGAGATGATGCTGATCAAGGTCACTGCCGGGGTCGCCGAGCAGCGCGAGGAGTTCAAGCGCCTGACCGACATCTTCCGCGGCCGGGTGCTCGATGTCACCGAGAAGATCTACACCATCGAGATGACCGGCACCAGCGACAAGCTCGACGCCTTCATCGACGCCATCGGCGCGAGCAACATCCTCGAGGTGGTCCGCTCCGGGGTCATCGGCATCAGCCGCGGCGAGCGCCACCTGCGCCTGTAGCACCCGTCCGCGCGCCGCCTCGCCGCCGGCGGGGCGGCCCGAAACGTATCCGTCCAGGGGGGAAACATGAAGGTCTACTACGATCAGGACGCCGATCTCTCGCTGATCACCAGCCGCCGCGTGGCGATCATCGGCTACGGCTCCCAGGGCCACGCCCACGCCAACAACCTCAAGGAGTCCGGCGCCGACGTCGTCGTGGGCCTG
>CAJXLI010000122.1 GCA_913055575.1 uncultured Ectothiorhodospiraceae bacterium | reverse complement strand
AGCCCGGCGCTCTACCGGGCGCTGGGGATCTTCCTGCCGCTGATCACGAGCAACTGCGCCATCCTCGGCGTGGCGCTGTTCCAGACCAGCAATGGCTACGACTTCCTGCAATCGGTCGCCTACAGCCTCGGCGCCGGGGCCGGCTTCATCCTCGCTATCGTGCTCATGGCGGGCCTGCGGGAGCAGGTCGATCTCGCGGACGTGCCGTCCGTGGCCCGCGGCGCCGCCATGAGCCTGATGCTCGCCGGGATCCTGTCGCTAGCGTTCATGGGCTTCGCCGGCCTGGGAGGGGGGTGAGCCGTGCTTGACTACCTGGTGGCCAGCGCGCTGATCTTCGCCCTGCTCGGCGGCTGGGTCGCCGTGCAAGGGCTCGCCCGCCGCCTTGCGAGGCGGCGCCCGGACCTGGGACCGGCCAAGGAGGAGGGCGGCGGCTGCGATCACGGCTGCGGTGCCTGCAAGCTGGCGCGTCTCTGCCCTACCTCCGAGCCTGGCGGGGGGTGAGCCGGCCGCGACAAACCGGCACGGGGGCCGTGTGCCGCAACGCCGTATCCCTGGCGGCGAGCCACCGCCAAACTTCCGGGGGGCACGCCAAGCGAACGAGGGATCGATATGCGCCGCTTGCGAGAGTTGCTGGAGGGCCGTACCCGGCGGGATCGGCTCCTGTCGGCGGTCCTTGTGGGCGGGGGCATCCTGCTGCTCCTCGGCCTGACCCTGCTGGGCATCGAGCGCATGGCCGGAGCCGTCCGGGGTGGGTGAGCGTCCGGAGGCAGGGCGCCCCTCGGCTGGCCCTCGACCCGGAGTGGATCCAGCAGCATCTCGGTGGCGGGAGGCTAGGCCTGCGGACCGGGATGCCTTAGGGTAGAGACGTCTTCGGAGTCGCCCCTGTCGCGGCAGCTGGCCCAGCTGCCAATACCGACCGGGACTGGCGCGCCACTTTCCCTAGCCCCGGCGTTAGGGCCGTGGACGTGCCGCCCTGCGGTAGCGCTGCCCCGGCTCGCCCTCCAGGGCCCAGCGCGCTAGAATTGCGCTCCTTTCAACGGGAGAGGAGCGCACTTGGCTCGCAAGAAGGATCGCTACCAACCGCCGGCGGACCTGGCGGCCGGGCCCAGCGCCTACGACCGCTACCGCGGGCTTGTCGACGACTGGGCGCGCTTCTGCAGCGTGCTCCAGCAGCCGCTGACACCCTGTGTACGGGCCAATACCACCCGCCTGTCCCGGGGTGATCTGGCGGCCCTGCTGCGCGCGGACGGCCTGGATCCGCGACCGCTGCCCTGGCACCCGGACGCGTTAGAGGTCCACGGCGATTTCCGCCCCGGTCGGCACTGGGGGGCTATTACCGGTCTCTACCAGATCCAGGAGGCGGCCTCCCTGCTGCCGGCCCAGCTCCTCGACCCTCGGCCCGGCGAGCGGGTGCTGGACCTGTGCGCCGCCCCCGGCAACAAGACGGTGCAGATGGCCGAGGCCCTCGGCAACCGGGGCACGGTCGTGGCCAACGACGCCAACCGGGGCCGCCTCGGGGCGCTGGCCCAGGCGGTCAAGCGCCTCGGCATCGTCAACGTCACCCAGACGGCCCGGGACGGGCAGGGCATGCCGTGGGCCGCAGGCCGCTTCGACAAGGTCCTGGTGGATGCGCCCTGCAGCTGCGAGGGCACCTTCCGCAAGACAGCCACGGCCGCCGAGGAGACCACGCCGGCGTTCCGCGAGCGCCTGGTGCGCAAGCAGCTGCGGCTGCTGCGCCGGGGCATGGCCCTGACCCGGCCGGGCGGCTGCGTGGTCTACTCGACCTGCACCTTCGCCCCGGAGGAGAACGAGGGCGTGGTCGCTGCGGCGCTCGCCGCCTCGGGGGACGATTTTGAGCTGCTGCCCGCCCGGCTCGAGGACATCCACCTCGAGCCGGGCCTGACGGGGTGGGACGGTACCGGCTACGGCGCGGCGATGGCGCAGTGCGGGCGCCTGTGGCCCCACCACAACGATACCGGCGGCTTCTTTGTGGCCGTGCTGCGCCGGGTCGCCGGCGGGACGGAGGAGCCGGATCCGGGGCCGCTGGCGCCCGACGCCGGGGCGCGAGCGCTGCTGCAGGTCTTCCGGGACGAGCTGGGCGTGGCGGACGCGGTCCTGTCTGGCCTGACGCCGTTCTTCGAGGGGCGCAAGTACGCCAAGATCGTCGCCAGCGACCACGGCGGGGCCGGCGGCGTGCCGGCGGAGCGGACCGGGATCCCGGCGGTGCGCGCGCAGACGCGGCCGCCCAAGCCCTCGACGGCCGGCGCCATGGCGCTGGGTCCGCATGCGCGGGGCCCCTTCCTCGATCTCACGCCGGCGGAGGCCGAGGCCTTCTTCCGCCGTGAGCCCATCCGTCCCGGCCCTGAGCGCGCCCCGGCCGCCCCCGAGGGCGGGCACGTGCTGCCGCGCCTGCACGGCTACACGCTGGGGATCGGCGTCCGGCGTGGTGACGCCGTGGCCAGCCTGTTCCCGAAGGCGTGGTCGGAGGCTGCCCTCGGCGGCCCTTGAGGCGCCAGCGGCGGGGAGCCCCGCCGGGCTAGGCGCTCGCCGGGACCGCTACGGGTCGGGGGCCTGGCCCGCGTCTGGCTAGCCGTAGGCCGGCACGCCGGTGATGGGCATGTGCAGGAACAGGGCGAAGACGATGTAGCCTGCCAGGCCGCCACCGATCGTCACTGCCTCCCCGGCGCGCCGCGGCTCGGGCAGCGGGCGTTCCGCGGCCCGGTCCCGGCCCCGCGCGGCGGGATAGGCGATCGCCACCCAGGCCAGGAAGGCGCCGAAGAAGAGGACGTCCGCGAGCCGCCCGTTGGCCGCGAGGTGGGCCAGCGCCCATACGCCCACCGCCAGGAGCAGCGGATGCCCGACGGCGTTGCGGAGCCGGTTGGCCGGGGCGTAGGCGGCGAAGAGCAGGAGGAAGGCGGGGATCATCACCAGGGACAGGACGTACTGGGTCCAGCCCGGCGGGGCCCAGAGCAGGGTGCCCTCGGCGCGGGCCAGGCCGTAGCCGTAGATGGCGAGCACCAGGCCGGCAAGGGCCAGTACCGAGCAGGCGATCTTCCAGGCGGCCTCCCCGTGGCGGGCGATCTGCTGCTCGCGCCAGCCGCCGGCGAGGGCCCGCATGAGGTGGCTCGCCAGGAAGAGGACGAGGCCGAGGAGCATTACGGGCATGGGGGGTTCCTCCGTTCGGCGTCGGGTGCGACGAGGGGGCTGCTGTCCGTAGCCGGCGTCAGGGCCGGATCCTGCGCTCGGCGAGGTAGCCGAGGACCAGGAAAGCGCCGATGGCGGCGACGCCCAGGTAGCGCGTTTCGGCGTAGAGCAGGGCCTCGGCGAGCAGCGGCGTAGCCCAGACGGTGGCCGCGCCGAAGCCCAGGGTGCACAGGAGCACGAAGGCGCCGACGCGCAGCGGCCGCGGATAGGGCCGCAGGGGCCGGGCGAGGAGGCGGGCGGCACTGGTGCCGTAGACCCCCAGGAGCGTGGCGATCAGGGCCAGGGCGATGTCGTGGACGTGCGTCTCGGCCCAGTCCCCGGAACGCCAGAGGAACTCGTTGAGCAGCTCCACCATCTCGCTTGCCGCCCTCCCTGCGCCTGGCCTCGGCCACTATAGCAGCACCTTCTCCATACTGCCTTGGCGTGTCCGCTCGAGGAAGTCCTGCTGCCACTGCTGGCCCAGGGAGCGCCGGGCCATCTCGGTGACGATGTAGTCGGCCTCGACGCCGGTATCGGCGCGGTAGCGGGACAGCCCCTCCAGGCACGACGGGCACGTGGTGAGCATGCGGACGTTGCCGTCCTCGGCGTGCCTCGCGCCGGTCAGGGCCTCGACGCCCCTGTGGATCTCCTCCTGCTTGCGGTGGCCGACCTGGCTGGCGATGTCCGGCCGTGAGATGGCGAAAACGCCCGACTCGCCGCAGCAACGGTCGGAGAGCTGCACCGGCTGGCCCATGAGCCGGCTCGCCACCTCGGTGGGGTTCCGGGTCTTGATCGGCGTATGGCACGGGTCGTGGTAGAGGTACTGCGTCGCCTCGTCGGCCTCGAGGCCGTAGCCCTTCTCGAGCAGGAGCTCGTGGATATCGATGAGCCGGCAGCCCGGGAAGATCCGCTGGAACTCGTAGCGCTCCAGCTGGGTCAGGCAGGTGCCGCAGGAGAC
>CAJXLI010000121.1 GCA_913055575.1 uncultured Ectothiorhodospiraceae bacterium | reverse complement strand
GTGTAGAGGTGCACCGTCACGTCGTACTCGCCGGTGACCCGGATCGGGCCCTCGGGCATGCGCACCTCGCGCCGGGCCAGCTCGACACCGGCCTCCTGCGCCGCCTCGGCGATCTCGGCCGGGCCCACGGAGCCGAACAGCTTACCCTGCTCGCCCACCTTGGCGGGGATGCGCAGGGTCAGCCCCTGGAGCTGCTCGAGCCGCGCCTGCGCGGCATGCTCCGCCTCGCGGGCCGCCCGCTCGAGCTCCGCACGCTGCTCCTCGAAGTAACGGATGTTCTCGGGGGTGGCCATCTTGGCCTTGCCGTAAGGCAGCAGGTAATTGCGCCCGTAGCCGGACCGCACCCGGACGCGATCACCCAGCTTCCCTAGGTTCGCCACCTTTTCCAACAGAATCAGTTCCATGCCTTGTACCTCGGTTGTTCGTACTCGGTTGCGTCAGCGGCTACTGCGACGGCCCCTCGCCGATCAGTCGCCGCCGCCACTGGAACAGCGCATCACCGATCCCCACCAGCGCCAGGGGGCGGAAGAGGAACGGGATCAGCAAGTAGACCGGCACCAGCCACCCGGGGCTCCACCCGCGGGCCGCCACCACCGCATGGGCCAACGCCGCCGCCTGGACCACGAAGGCCGCGCCGACCACCAGCGACAGGTCGTAGACCAGCCCCGGCCCGCTGAGCAGCGCCCCCAGCCACACCGCCAGGGCCGCCGCCCCGGCCCGGCGCCCCAGGTCCATGCCGTGCAGCTCTCGGCGCAGCCCGCCGGGATTGTACAGCAGGGCCTGCAGGCCGCGCCCGATGAGCAGCCCCACGAGGGCGATGAGCATCAGGTTCACCGCCCACAGGCCGGTCATGATCGGCAGCAGCTCCTGCTCGAGCACCGCCCTCGCATCGGGCCCCAGCTGCTGGGGCTCGGCCCCGGCCGCCGCCAGGAAGGCCTCGACCGTCGACTGCCAGTAGGCCGCCGGATCCGGGATCACCAGATGGAAGCCGATCACCGCCAGGGCGCCGAGGGCCATCCACAGCAGCAGCGTCGCGGGCAGGGAGACGCTGCGGCGCAGGAACTCGGCGAGCACCAGGACCGGCAGCCACTGCTCCGCGATCACCCGCAGGGCCGGCTCCCCGGCCCCCGCCACGGCGAAGAGCAGGGCGTAGAGGATGGCCCCGGCCATGGCGGCCACCATCGCCCCCTGCCGGACGCCCTGGCGCAGGGTCACCAGCGCCAGGGCCCCGACGGCCACGATGGACAGCAGCGGCATGAGGCTCGCCGCGACCATCACCGTGGCGGCCTGGAAGGGCCCGCGCAGGATGAAGGCGGCGAACGGCTGCACGGCGCGGCCTCAGTGGCGGTCGGTGTAGGGCAGCAGCGCCAGGAAGCGCGCCCGCTTGATGGCCCGCGCCAACTGGCGCTGGTAGCGCGCGTTCGTGCCGGTAATCCGGCTCGGCACGATCTTGCCGGTATCGGTGATGTAGTTCTTGAGCGTGTTGAGATCCTTGTAGTCGATCTCCTTCACGCCCTCGGCGGTAAACTTGCAGTACTTACGGCGCCGGAAGAAACGTCCCATGATCAGGCTCCTCGTCGATCGTCAGATGGCGGGGGCGCGGCTCACTCCGCGCTCTCGGACTCCTTCTGGTCCTCGCGCTTGTCGTTGCCCTTGGCCATCGGCGAGGCCTCGGTGACGGCCTCCTCGCGGCGCAGGACCAGATTGCGGATGACCGCATCGTTGAAGCGGAAGGCCGAGGTCAGCTCATCGATCTCCTCCTGGCCGCACTCGACGTTCATCAGGACGTAGTGGGCCTTGATGAGCTTGTTGATCGGATAGGCCAGCTGACGGCGCCCCCAGTCCTCCAGGCGGTGCACCTGCCCGCCGTTGGACTCCACGATGCCGCGATAGCGCTCGATCATGGCCGGAACCTGGTCGCTCTGGTCCGGATGGACCATGAAGACGATCTCGTAGTGTCGCATTGCCACTCCTTACGGTTATTCGAGCCGCAGGCTCAAAAAGCCTCCGCCCGTACGGGCGTAAGGCAAGGTCGCCTCTTCACCAAAGCAGCGCAGTCTACCCGAGACCGCCGCCCTCTGGGAACCGCTGGCGCACCGCCTCGAACAGCAGCACCCCGGCCGCTACCGAGACGTTGAGACTCTCCATCGCTCCCGGCATCGGGATGGCCACCAGCCGGTCGCAGCGCTCGCGGGTCAGCCGCCGCATGCCGTCGCTCTCCCCGCCGAGTACCAGGCCGAGCGGGCCGCGCAGATCGGCGCTATAGCAGGGCGCCGCGGCCTCGCCGGCGGCGCCGAGGACGACCACGCCGGCGTCCTGGAGCTGCCGCAGCGCCCGCGCGAGGTTGGTGACCTGGAAGAAGGGGACGCGCTGCACGGCGCCGGCGGCCGTCTTGTGGACGGCGGGGCTCAGCGCGGCCGCGCGGTCGCGCGGGGCGATGACGCCGTGGGCGCCGGCGGCGGCGGCGCTGCGCATGCAGGCACCGAGATTGTGGGGGTCCTGGACCTGATCGAGGACGAGCAGCAGCGGCTCCGGCTCGGCCTCGAGCAGGTCGGCCAGCTCGCCCTCGCCGCGGGCGGGGGTGCCGCTGTAGCGCAGGACCACCCCCTGGTGGCTGCCGCCGTCGGCGAGGCGATCGAGCTCCCGGCGCTGGACCCGCTCGACGGGGATCCCTCGCCGCGCGAGCTTATCCAGCAGGCGCTCGAGGCGGCTGTCGCGCCGGCCGCGCTCGACCCAGACCGCCTCCACGCCGGCCGGATCGTAGGCAGCCGCCTCGCGGACAGCGTGCTGGCCGTAGACCAGTTGTGCCCCGGCAGGGGCCGCCTCGCTACGGCCACCGTCACCGCCGTGGGCGCGGCGTCGCCTCCCCCCGCCCATGGCGCTCAGCCGCTGTCGTCATCGCCGCCGCTGCTGCTGCGGCGGCCGGCGGAGCGCCGGCGGCTGCTACGGGATTTCGAGGCCCCGCTCTTCTGCGTCGATGACCCCTGGCCACTCCCACCGGTCTCCGACGCCGGCCCGGACGAGGGGCTACCCTTGGTCTGCCCGCTGCTGCCGGCGGAACCACCCTTGGTCTGCCCGCTGCTGCCGGCGGAACCACCCTTGGTCTGCCCGCTGCTGCCGGAGTCGCCCTTCTGGCGGCGGCTGCTGCCGGCACCGCCCTTGGCCTGCTGGCTGCTACTGCCGGAACCACTCTTGGCGCTGGCCTTCGAGCCGCTCTTGGCCTCGCGGGAGCTGCTCTTCGAGCCGTCCTTGCGGCTGCCGCCCTTGTTGCGCTTGCCGCTACCGTCCAGCGGCTCGCCGTCGGCATCCACCGGGTGAGCGATCACCTCCAGGTCGATCTTGCGCTCGTCCTTGTCCACACGCGCGATCCGCACCCGGACCCGATCGCTGAGCCGATACTCCTTGCCAGTGCGGTCGCCCACGAGGCGGTGGCCCACCGAGTCGTAGTGGAAGAAGTCGCTCTCCAGGTTGGTGATGTGTGTCAGCCCGTCGACGTAGACCCCCTCCAGGGAGATGAACAGCCCGAACGAGGTCACCGCCGCGATCACGCCGGTGAGCTCCTCCCCGATCCGGTCCGAGAGGTACTCGCACTTGAGGGTCATCTCGGCATCGCGCGTCGCCTCGTCGCCGCGGCGCTCGGTCATGGAGCAGTGCTCGCCGAGGGTGACCAGGTCATCGTGGCTCATCGAGAAGCTGCGCCCCCGATGGCCGTCGATCACGTGGCCGATACCGCGGTGGATTACCAGGTCCGGATAGCGCCGGATGGGCGAGGTGAAGTGCGTGTAGGCGTCCAGCGCCAGGCCGAAGTGGCCGGCGTTGTCGGGGCGATACTCCGCGGCCTGCATGGAGCGCAGGAGCACGGTCTCGATCAGATGCCGGTCGGGACGGTCCTTCGCCTGCTCCATGACCCGGGCGTAGTCCTTGCCGGTGGGCTCATCGCCCCCGCCGAGCTCGAGGCCGGCCTGGGCGAGGAACGCCTTGAGCTGCTCAAGCTTCTGCTCGCCGGGCCGCTCGTGGACCCGGTACAGCGACGGCACCTTGTTCTTGAGCAGGAACTTGGCCGTGCAGACGTTAGTGGAGATCATGCACTCTTCCACCACCTTATGGAAGTCATTGCGCTCCGTAGGCTCGACCGCCACCACGCGGCCCTCATCGTCGAAGCGCATCTCCGTCTCGGTGGTATCGAAATCGATGGCGCCGCGGTGCTCCCGCGCCTGGCGCAGGGTCTTGTACAGGCGGTGGAGGGTCTGCAGATGACCGACCACCTCCTCGCCGATCTCGGCGCGGGCCTCGGGATCGCCATCGACCACCGCGGCCGCCGCCTGGTCGTAGGTCAGCCGCGCCGCCGAGCGCATCACCGCCCGGTAGAAGCGCGAGCGCAGGACCTT
>CAJXLI010000120.1 GCA_913055575.1 uncultured Ectothiorhodospiraceae bacterium | reverse complement strand
ACCATCTTCCAGATCGCCGAGCAGACCGGCCGGAACCGCCAGGGGTTCGTCGGCATGCGGCAGCTCATGCCGCAGGTGATCGACCGCATCGATAGCCTCTACCGTACCCAGGAGCCGGTCACCGGCCTGGCCACCGGCTTCGACGATCTCGACAGCCTCACCTCGGGCCTCCAAAACGGTGATCTCGTCATCCTCGCCGGCCGCCCCTCGATGGGGAAGTGCCTGGCCCACGACGCCGAGATCGTCCGCGCCGACGGCAGCGTGGCGACTATCGAGGCGATCGTCCGCCAGCGGAGCGCCCGGATCGGGACGCTGCACGAGGACGGCCGCGTCCGCTGGACGGAGCCCTGCGACTACGTGGACGACGGCTGCAAGCCGGTCTACGAGGTCACCACGCGCCTCGGCCGGCGGGTGGAGACGACCCAGAGCCACCCCTTCCTGACCGGGCAGGGCTGGCGGCCGCTGGCCGAGCTGGAGCCGGGCGCGAGCATCGCCGTGCCCCGCGAGCTCGCCGTCTTCGGCGACCGGCCGATGCGCACCGGGGAGCTGCGGCTGCTTGCCCACCTGCTCGGCGGCGGCCCGGAGGCGCGGGCCCGTCTCGAGGGCTCGGACCGGCTGCGGCGCTGGCTGGCGCAGCTCGGTGCGGGGTCGCCGGGGGCGCTGGAGCTGCCCCCCGCCGTGTTCGTCCTGCCGGCCGAGCAGCTCGCCCCCTTCCTCAAGCGCCTGCTCCGGGCGGGACTCTGGCTCGAGGAGCCGGGGCCCGGCCCGGTGCGGGTCGGCTACGCCGCGCCGAGCGAGCGGCTGGCGCGGCAGGTGCAGCACCTGCTGCTGCGCTTCGGCGTCGTCGCCGGCCTCAGCCACCGCCAGCTGCCGGGCGACGAGGCCTGCCGGTGGGACTGGCACCTGGCGATCACCCACCCCGCGTCGATCCGCCGCTTCGTCGAGCGGATCGGCGCCTGCGGCCAGGAGCGCCCGGCGGCGCGGCTCGCCGAGACGGCGGCCGCGCTCGAGGCCGAGGGGGAGCGGCCCCCGGAGCCCGCCGAGGGCGACATCTACTGGGACCGCATCGAGGCGATCCGCCCGCTGGGCGAGAAGCAGGTCTACGACCTGACGATCCCCGAGACCCACAACTTCGTCGCCAACGATGTCTGCGTGCACAACACCACCGTGGCGATGAACATGGTCGAGCACGTGGCCATGCAGCTGCGCAAGCCGGTGGCGACCTTCTCTATGGAGATGCCGGCGGACGCCCTGGCCATGCGCATGCTCGCCTCCCTCGGCCGGGTGCCGCTGCAGCGTGTGCGCTCCGGCAAGCTCCAGGACGACGACTGGCCGCGGCTGACCTCGACCATGAGCCTGCTGGCCGAGGCGCCGCTGTTCATCGACGACTCGCCCGGCCTGACGCCGACGGATATCCGCGCCCGCTCGCGGCGCCTGCAGCGCGAGCACGGCGAGTTGGGGCTGATCGTCATCGACTACCTGCAGCTGATGCAGATCCCGGGCTTCCGGGAGAACCGCGCCGGCGAGCTCTCCGAGATCTCGCGCGCGCTCAAGGCGCTGGCCAAGGAGCTGAACGCGCCCGTCATGGCGCTGTCGCAGCTCAACCGCTCGCTGGAGCAGCGGCCGAACAAGCGCCCGATCATGTCGGACCTGCGCGAGTGTGTGACCGGGGATACACCCGTGCTGCTGGCGGATGGCCGCCGAGTGCCGATCGAGCGCCTCGAGGGGGAAGCGCCGGATGTAATGGCATTGGACGAGCACCATCAGCTCGTCTCGGCAAGGGCTGAGAAGGTCTGGTGTGTAGGTCGGCGGCCGGTCTACCGGGTTCAGCTGGCCAGTGGCCGCACGCTCCGAGCAACCGGTCGCCATCGGCTGCTAGCCGCCGAGGGGTGGCGAAGGGTCGATGAGCTCGCTGCCTCTGATCGGTTGGCTATTGCACGGCGTCTGCCGGAGCCTGAAAAGTGCGAGCCCTGGCCCGCTGCCCACCTGGTGCTGCTCGGGCACCTGATAGGGGACGGGAGCTATCTCCCTGGGCAGCCCCTTAGGTACGCGACTGCATCGGAAGAGAACAGCAGCGCGGTAGCAGCAGCCGCCAAGAAGGCCTTTGGCAGTGTCGTGAAGCGCTATACAGGCCGCGGGAAGTGGCATCAGTTGGTGTTCTCGGGGAATGGGGATCGCTGGCACCCTTCGGGCGTGAACCGCTGGTTGCGGGAGCTGGGTATCTTTGGACAGCGCTCCCATGAGAAACGCTTGCCGGAGGCCGTCTTTCGCCTCGCCAATGACCAGGTTGCACTGCTCTTGCGCCACCTCTGGGCGGCAGATGGCACGATCTCGGTGCGAAAGCCGTGGCAGAAGGGTAGCCACGGCGTCCACCTGAGCACGAATAGTCGCGGGCTCGCCGAAGATGTCGCTGCGCTACTGCTTCGTCTGGGGATTGTCGGGCGAATCCAGGAAGTCCGCAGCGAGCTGTGCCGCCCAACTTACATGGTGTGGGTCTCGGGGAGCGAGGATCAGAGGCACTTTCTGAAGCGGGTCGGCGCTTTTGGCCCCCGGCGCGAGCCGGCTGTCGAGCTCGCCCGCCGCTTGGCGCATGTTGCGAGCAATCCCAATCGGGACACACTACCCCGTGCGTACTTCGACGCCGTACGTGCCCGCATGAGGGAGCAAGGAGTGACACATCGTGCCATGGCGGCTCAGCGGGGCACGAGCTACGGTGGCAGCGCTCATTTCCGTTTTGCGCCCTCTCGCAAGGTCCTGCAAGAGTACGCCGAGCAGCTGCAGGACGCCTGGCTGCTGGAGCAGTGCGGCGGAGATGTCTACTGGGACGAGGTCGTGGCTATCGAGCCGGCTGGCGAGGCGGAGGTCTACGACCTGACGGTGCCGGGGCCGGCCTCATGGGTTGCCGACAGCATTATCAGCCACAACTCCGGCGCCATCGAGCAGGATGCAGACCTCATCGCCTTCATCTACCGCGACGAGGTCTACAATGAGGAGAGCCCTGACCAGGGCATCGCCGAGCTCATCGTCGCCAAGCAGCGGCAGGGGCCCATCGGCACGGTGAGGCTCACCTTCCTCGGCGAGTACACCCGCTTCGAGAACTACATCGAGGACGTCTACGGCGGAGGGATCCCGGGGTGAGCCGCGGGGCGCAGGCTACGGTGGATCTGGGCGCGCTGCGTGCCAATCTGCGGCTCGTCCGCGAGGCGGCCCCGCAGCAGCGCGTCATGGCGGTGGTCAAGTCGGACGGCTACGGCCACGGCCTGACTGCGGTGGCGCAGGCCCTGGCCAGGCAGGCCGACGCCTTCGCCGTCACCGACCTGGCGGAGGCCGAGGCCCTGCGCAGCGCCGGGTTGCGGCAGCGCATCGTGCTCCTGCAGGGCCCCTTCACCGGCGAGGATCTGGAGCGCGCCGCGGCCGAGGACCTGGAGCTGGTTATCCACAGCGACTGGCAGGTGGAGGCCCTGGCCACGGCGCACCTGCCCGCGCCCGTAGGGGTGTGGCTGAAGGTCGATACCGGCATGCACCGGCTGGGCTTCCCGCCGGAGGCGGTGCAGGAGGCCTGGCGCCGGCTCGCCGACGCCCCCTCGGTCCGCTCCGATATCGGTCTCCTGACGCACCTCGCCTGCGCCGACGATCGGTACGATCCCGCTACCCGCCGGCAGCTCGAGGCCTTCGATGCGGCCTGCGCCGGGCTGCCGGGACCGCGCTCGGCAGCCAACTCCGCCGGTGTGCTCGGCTGGCCGGCGAGCCACTACGACTGGGTGCGACCGGGGATCATGCTCTACGGCGCCTCGCCGTTCGTCGCGGCCCGCGATACGGACCCGGCGCTGCGGCCGGCGATGGCCCTGGAGGGGCAGGTGGTGGCCGTGCGGCACCTGCGCGCCGGCGACCCCGTGGGCTACGGGGCTAGCTGGTCCTGCCCGGAGGCCATGCCGGTGGGGGTGGTCTCCATCGGCTACGGCGACGGCTATCCCCGCCACGCCCCGAGCGGCACCCCGGTGGCCGTGGCCGGGCAGCGCACGCAGCTCGTGGGGCGGATCTCCATGGACATGCTCGCCGTCGATCTGCGTGGCCTCGACGGCGTCCGCGAGGGGAGCCCGGCCGTGCTCTGGGGCGACGCCGTGCGCGCCGAGGAGGTGGCCGACGCCTGCGGGACCATCGCCTACGAGCTCTTCTGCCGGACGCCGCCCCGGCCGCAGCGGCGCTACGTCGACGGCAGGGGGGCGTGGTGATGGCGCGGGCCAGGCCGCGCTACGTCTGCTCGGCGTGCGGCGGGGAGCACCCGCGGTGGATGGGGCAGTGCCCGGAGTGCGGTGCCTGGAACACCCTGGAGGAGGTGGTGCCGTCCGCGACGGGCGCTACCGCCGGGGCAGGGCGTACAGGGCGCGGCGCCGAGGTGACCACGCTCGCCGAGGTCTCCACCGCGCCGGAGCCGCGGCTGACCACCGGCGTGGCGGAGCTCGAC
>CAJXLI010000119.1 GCA_913055575.1 uncultured Ectothiorhodospiraceae bacterium | reverse complement strand
TCGGATATCTGACACCACGCGAAAGGGAAATGGCCGCCGTTGCTTAATCGGGTGTCCGCTGCGACTTGACCAGAACAGAATGATGTCCGACCCAAACGCAACCCGAAGCGCCGCCTCCACGCCGGCCTACCTTCTGAGCGATGCGACGAGCTTCGCCGCCAAGTGAAGTACGTCGGAAGTCCACTGCATAAGCGCAATCCAGGCGATTTCGGTCTCACGCCACCCGCGTCACCTCGGCCAAGCAAGAGCCTTTGTGACGATGCCGGAATCTTTCGACGGGATGAGGCCCAGTCTCTCCTGGAAGAAGGAGTCTGTGCAGGCCTGGTGAGCCAGGATGCCGATGACGACCCCCCTCGCCATATCTGGATGGTTCATGACGAGCAAGTCATTGAGGCACGGTGCGACAACGTGGAGGCTGGCACCTATCATGGGTATCCCCTGGAGAACGATGACCCCATGGCCGACTTGATCCGCCGCGCGTGGGAGAAGAGGCGTGCAGAATGAGCGAGGCACTGCGGTTTGACTGGGAGTGGCTGGCCTACCCCGAATTACCGGCTGAAGAGGCTGCGACATTCGCCAACCTGGCGATCTACCTCAATGACCAGCCCATGACCCGCCTCTATGATGTACAGGCCAAGACCGAGCGCGATAGGCTTTTTGCTGCAGCGTATCCGCTAGCGCTGTTCCTGGCGGAGAACTGGTGGCGCCTTCGCTGGGAGCCCGCACCGGCCACGCGTCCTGCGAACGCACCCCCAAAATGGCGCCTTGCCCATAGCCTCGCGGCCACCGGCGCCGGCTATGTATGGCCGAGCATCACCTTCCACGGCGACGGTGAGCGCATCTTCGTAGACTACGGTCCCCATACCTCAGCGTCGTCTACCGTTCAGTTCGTCACCCAAGGGCACGGCGCACTGGATGCGGAAGCGTTCGAGGCCGAAGTCGACCGTTTCCTGGAGGGCGTCCTGGCTCGACTCGAGGCTTGCGACCTACCGGAGAGCGAGCTCAAGCAGCTATGGCAGACCGTCCAAGCGGAGCGAGCCAGCAGCGAGGATGGTGAGCTGCGCCGCCTTGAGGCCATGGCCGGGTTCGACCCCGACGAGGCCCCGGAGGGGTTACTAGAGCAGCTTCTGCAGCTTGAGCAGCGCTTAGGAACACCGGCCATCCGCGAACTGGTGGCAGCATCACGGCAGAAGGCGATAGCGCACGTGGCGGCATTGGAGGAAGCGCTGCAGGAACGGGGTATTCCGTACCAGATTCCGGACACCGAGGGCATCCACCGAGGCCCTTCGGCTTTCTCGCAGCCGCTGTCGGCGCGACAACTTCCCCCGTGGCGAAGGGCTATCGACACGGCGCAGATGGCGCGCCGCACCTGGGGCTTAGGTGATGGCCCGTTGGATAACGGGATGCTAGCCGCCATCGCGGACATGCCGCCCGAATCCTTGGAATCCGGGTCTGCCGATACGGTACCTTATAGCGCCACCCGTGCGGCGGACGACCACGGGGGACGCATCGTTTTCCGAACCGGGCATCGCCACGGACGGCGGTTCGCGCTCGGCCGCCTATTAGGCGACCTTCTCTACTCGCCCAGAGAACCATTAACCCTCGCAGCCGCGACAGATGCCCGAACAGGACGTCAGAAGTTTCAGCGGGCGTTTGCCCAGGAGCTGTTGTGCCCGTTTGCTGCGTTGAGCGAGTTTCTGGACTTGCGTGAAGGCTCGGACGACCTCGAGGACAGCACGGCGCCCAATGAGGACCGCATCGAAGAGGCAGCGGCGCATTTCGATGTGTCCCCCGTCGTCATCGAGCATACGCTCGTCAACAACAATGTCTATCCACTTGGGGCATGGGTACGGGACTGAGCCCTCTCACTCCCCGACGGTTGCCCCCTCGCCCCACCTGTGATTCCATGACTGCTCACAATCCGAACACCCCTCGCCGGGCGAGCCTTCCTCAGGCGTCACCGTCCCGGCGGTAGCGTGCCCGAACGCCCGATCCCGGCCGCCCGCGGCCCCCGAGATTAGCGACGACCCCATGGACCCCGAAGAGCTCCAGCTGCGCGTCCTGCGCCTGCTCGGCGACAACCCGCAGCTCAGCCAGCGCCAGCTCGCCCGCGAGCTGGGCCTGTCCGTCGGCAAGACCCACTACGCCGTGCGCTCGGTGCTCGAGCGCGGGTGGATCAAGCTCGAGAACTTCTCCCACGCCAGCGACAAGCGCCGCTACCTCTACCAGCTCACCCCCGCCGGCGTGCGCGAGAAGACGCGCCTCGCCTACCGCCACCTGCAGCGCAAGCGCGCCGAGCACGAGCAGCTGATGGCGGAGATCGACGCGCTGCGCGCCGAGGTGGAGGCCGCCGAGCCCGGCGGCGAGCCGGCCGCCGACGAGGCCGGGGACGAGGCGGAAACGCCCCCCACACCCCCGACGCCGCCGGGCCCATAGCCCTCGCCCACGCCCCGAACCCGTACCCCGCCAAGGGAGCCCCTTTGCTCAAGAAACTCCTCAGCCTGCTCAGCCGCCAGGAGAAGCGCCGCGGCGCCGTGGTCCTCGGCATGGTCGTCGTCATGGCCCTGCTCGAGACCGCCGGCGTCGCCTCGGTGATGCCGTTCCTCAGCGTCCTCGGCAACCCGGAGACGGTGAAGACCAACCCCTTCCTCAGCCAGGCCTACGAGGGGCTCGGCTTCACCTCGGTGGACGCCTTCCTCCTGGCTCTGGGCGCCGGCGCCTTCGCGCTCATCGTCTTCTCCGCCGCCTTCCGCTCGCTGACCGTCTACGCCATGAACCGCTGGGCCTTCATGCGCATGCACAGCCTCAGCGAGCGGCTGCTGGAGACCTACCTGCGCCAGCCCTACGCCTTCTTCCTGAATCGCCACAGCGGCGACATGTCCAAGGGCATCCTCACGGAGACGCAGCAGCTCCAGCAGCAGGTCATCAAGCCGGGCCTGAACGCCGTGGCCTACGGCGTGGTGCTCATCGCCATTGTCACCCTATTAGTGGCCATCAACCCGGCCCTCGCCGTCGGCGCGGCGGCGGTGCTCGGCGGGATGTACGCGCTGATCTACTGGACCATCCGCGGCTTCCTGGACCGCATCGGCCGCGATCGGGTGCGCGCCAACCAGGAGCGCTTCCAGGCCGCCGGCGAGGCCCTCGGCGGGATCAAGGACATCAAGCTCCTCGGCCGCGAGCACGCCTACCTGTCGCGCTTTCGCGGGCCGTCGATCCGCTTCGCCAAGCACCAGGCCACCAGCCAGACGCTCGCGGAGGTTCCCAAGTTCGTCATCGAGGCGGTGGCCTTCGGCGGGATCATCGCCCTGACCCTGGTGCTCATGGCCACCCACGGCGGGGCCACCGGCGGCGCCCTCGGCGAGGTGCTGCCGGTACTCGGGCTCTACGCCTTCGCCGGCTACCGCATGCTGCCGGCGGCGCAGCGGGTCTACCAGGGCCTGGCCCAGCTGCGCTTCGGCGGCGCCGCGGTGGACAGCGTCCACGACGACCTGCACCGGCGGGCGGAGCTCGCCGAGATCCGCAAGCAGGCCCCGGCGCCGCTGATCCCGCGGCAGGCAGTGGCGCTGGCGGACGTGCACTACGCCTACCCCAACGCCCCGGCCCCGGCGCTGGCCGGCATCGACCTGCACATCCCTGTGGGCAGCTCCGTGGGGCTGGTGGGCAGCACCGGCGCCGGCAAGACCACCCTGGTGGATGTCCTCCTCGGGCTGCTGCGCCCCACCGCGGGGGCGATTACCGTGGACGGCGAGCCGGTGACGGACACCAACCTGCGCGCCTGGCAACAGGCGCTGGGCTACGTGCCGCAGGAGATCTTCCTCACCGACGCCTCGGTGGCCGAGAACATCGCCCTCGGCGTCCCGCCGGAGCGGATCGACCCCGAGCAGGTCGAGCGCTGCGCGCGCATGGCGCAGCTCCACGACTTCGTCGTGCAGGAGATGCCGCAGCAGTACGCGACCGTGGTCGGCGAGCGCGGCGTGCGCCTGTCCGGCGGGCAGCGCCAGCGCATCGGCATCGCCCGCGCCCTCTACCACGACCCGAGCGTGCTGGTCTTCGACGAGGCCACCAGCGCCCTCGACACGGTCACCGAGAAGGCGGTCATGGAGGCGATCGATGCCCTCCACCACCAGAAGACCATCATCCTCATCGCCCACCGGCTAAGCACCGTGCGCAACTGCGATCAGGTGGTGCTGCTGGAGCAGGGACAGATCACCGCCGCCGGCGGCTTCGAGGAGTTGCAGGGGCGAAGTGAGCGGTTTCGGGCGATGGCTACTGCGATAGACTGACCCTTGAAAAACCCCGATGGAGGTAGCGCGTGCTTCTATTCAAAAGTAGCTTGCGATCGCGAATTCCACGCGTCTATTCAGCCCTTAGTTCAGTTGCCCATGCCTCAAGGCCATGTAGAGCCCGGCCTGTGCCTAAAAGCACGGCTCAACCTAACCCAGAGCCCTTCCTGATGATCGTGGGATCGGGACGGTCTGGAAATACGCTCTCCCGGCGCCTCTTAATGGAGCGGCGTAGGCTCAACCTTCAAGCGCAACACCCACACCCGGAGTGGGGTAGGATGTTGCGATGGACACCCGATACCAGCA
>CAJXLI010000118.1 GCA_913055575.1 uncultured Ectothiorhodospiraceae bacterium | reverse complement strand
GCTTCAACGCCCTGTTGAAGACGCTGGAGGAGCCGCCGGACCACGTGAAGTTCCTCCTCGCCACCACGGACCCGCAGAAGCTGCCGGCGACCGTGCTCTCGCGCTGCCTCCAGTTCCACCTGCGCCAGCTGCCGGCGTCGCTGATCAACGAGCGGCTGCTCCACATCGCCGGCGAGGAGGGGGTGGCCGTGGAGCCCGGCGCGGCGATGCGGCTGGCGCGAGCCGCCGAGGGGAGCCTGCGCGATGGCCTCAGCCTGCTCGACCAGGCCCTGGCCTTCGGCGAGGGGGCGGCGCGGGATGACGAGGTGGCGGCGATGCTCGGCGCCATCGAGCGCCGCCACGTGCTCGACGTCCTCGCCGCGCTGGCTGCCGGGGACGGCGAGGCGCTGGTCGGTGCCGTACGGCGCATGGCCGACGCTGCGGCGGATTTCGACGACGCCCTGGCCGAGCTGGTGGCCACGGTCCACACCCTGGCCCTGGCGCAGCAGGTGCCGTCGGTGATCGGCGACGACGAGCCCGAGCGCGACCGGCTCATGGGGCTCGCCGGCGCCATCGCGGCCGAGGACCTGCAGCTCTACTACCAGATCGGCATCAATGCCCGCCGGGACCTGCCCTACGCCCCGGACCCCGCTACGGGGTTCGAGATGGCCCTGCTGCGCATGCACGCCTTCCGCCCCGCCGAGACCGCGCCGCAAGTGCCGGCCGGCGGCGCGGCGGCTGCCGACGGCGGGGCAACCGGTAGCCAGCAGCCGGCGGCCGGCCCTGCGGCCGGGGGCCAGGGCGCGCCCGCTGCCGGGGGCGAGGGGGCAGGGGCGTCCGCGGCGGGCGTGGCCCCGGTCGCGGGCGAGATCGTGGAGGCCGACGGGGCGCAGCCGGCGCCACCGGCGGCCGCGCCGGGCGATGAGGCCGCCCGCTGGGCGGAGATCGTGCGCGGGCTGGACGGCCCGTTGCGCATGCTCGCCGCCCACTGCGAGTGGGCTGGCCGCGAGGGGCAGCGTGTTACCCTGCGCCTGGACGAGGCCCAGGCGTACCTGAATAGCGCCGAGCGCCGGGAGCGGCTGGAGGCGGCGCTCGGCGAGGCCCTGGGCGAGGCCATCGCGCTGCGCATCGAGACCGGCGCCACGGCGTGGACCCCGGCGATGGCGGAGCGCCAGCAGGCGCAGCAGCGCCAGGCCGACGCCGAGCAGGCCCTGGCGGAGGATCCGGGGCTGCAGAGCCTGTGCCAGGCCTTCGACGGCCAGCTCCACGGCGTGCGGCCGCCGGACGGCGAAGAAACCCCCTAGCGGAGACAAGCAGCGAGGTAAGAGGCGATGAAGGGCGGACTCGGCAACATGATGAAGCAGGCCCAGAAGATGCAGGAGGACATGCAGAAGGCCCAGGAGGAGATCGCCGCCATGGAGGTCACCGGCGAGGCCGGGGCCGGCATGGTGAAGGTGACCATGACGGGCCGCAACGAGGTGCGCAAGGTCGACATCGACCCCTCCCTGTTCGAGGACGACCGGGAGATGGTCGAGGACCTGGTCGCGGCGGCCTGCAACGATGCCGTGCAGAAGATCCAGCGCGAGAGCCAGGAGCGCATGTCGGGCATGGCCGAGAGCCTGGGCCTGCCGCCGGGGATGAAGCTGCCGTTCTGAGCGGCGCCGGCCGATGCGTGTCTTCTCGCCGCGGCTCGACGAGCTGATCGAGAGCCTGCGCCGGCTGCCGGGGGTGGGCGCCAAGTCGGCGCAGCGCATGGCGCTGCACCTGCTCCAGCGGGACCGCGACGGCGCCCGCCGGCTCGCCGCGGCGTTGCAGGAGGCGGCGGATACGGTGGGGCGGTGCCGCGACTGCGGCCTGCTCACCGAGGCGGAGCGCTGCGGCCTGTGCGCCAGCAGCGAGCGGGACCGCTCGCGGCTGTGCGTCGTCGAGAGCAGTGCCGATGTCTTCGCGCTGGAGCAGGCCACCGACTACGCGGGCCTGTACTTCGTGCTCGGCGGGGCGCTGTCGCCGCTCGACGGCCTCGGCCCCGAGGAGCTGGGCCTGGACCGGCTGGAGCAGCGGCTGGAGGCCGGCGAGGTGGCGGAGATCATCCTCGCCACCAGCCCTACCACCGAGGGCGAGGCTACCGCCCACTACCTCCAGGGCCTCGCCGCCGAGCACGGCGTCCGCACCACCCGCATCGCCCACGGCGTGCCCATGGGCGGCGCCCTGGAGCAGGTCGACCAGGGCACCCTTTCCCACGCCTTCATGGGCCGTCGGGCCTACGAGGGCTGAGCATCGGCTGGCGGAAGAGGAGACCCCGATGACCGACTGTATCTTCTGCAAGATCGTCGCCGGCGAGATCGACGCCGACATCGTCCACAGCGGCGACCAGGTGATCGCCTTCCGCGATCTCCACCCCCAGGCGCCGACGCACATCCTGATCATCCCGCGGCGCCACGTGCCCACGCTGCACGACCTGACCCCGCAGGACGGCGAGCTGCTCAACGAGATGTTCACGGCGGCGCGCCAGCTCGCCGCCGACGAGGGGCTGGCGGAGCGCGGCTACCGGGCGGTATTCAACTGCAAGGACGACGGCGGCCAGGAGATCCACCACCTCCACCTCCACCTGCTCGGCGGCCGGCAGATGGCCTGGCCGCCGGGCTGACCGGGCCTGTGCCCTACCGGGTGCGGTCAGCGAGCTGCCGGGTGAGCGGCCCGCTGCGGCCGCCCGGGCGGTGCTAGGCCGAGCCAGTCACCTGCAGCACGAGAGGCTTTATGGGCTTTTCTGAATGGAATCTGATCTGGATCGACCTGGAGATGACCGGTCTCGATCCGGCCCGGGACCGGATCATCGAGGTCGCCGTGGTGGTCACCGATAGCAACCTGGATACGGTGGCCGAGGGGCCGGTGCTGGCGATCCACCAGGATCCGGACCTGCTGGATAGCATGGACGATTGGAACACCCGGCAGCACACCCGGTCCGGCCTGCTGGAGCGGGTACGGGCGAGCACGCTCACCGAGGCCGAGGCCGAGGCGCAGGTGCTGGCCTTCCTGCAGCAGCACGTGCCCCGGGGCACGTCGCCGATGTGCGGCAACAGCATCTGCCAGGACCGCCGCTTCCTGGTGCAGTGGATGCCGGAGCTGGAGGCCTACTTCCACTACCGGCACATCGACGTCAGCACCCTCAAGGAGCTGAGCCGGCGCTGGGCGCCTGCGGTCGCCGAGGGGGTCCGGAAGTCGGGCAACCACCTGGCCCTGGACGATGTCCGCGACTCTATCGCCGAGCTGCGCCACTACCGGCGCGAGTTCCTGCGCATGCCGGCCTGAGGCCGGCGAGAGGGGGAAAGGGCTATGCTGCTACTCGATCCGGCCGACCTCGAGGCCCTCCGCGCGGCGGAGCCGGTGGTGCTGGTGGACGTCGGCGATGACGACAGCCGCTATCAGCGGGCCCACATACCGGGGGCCGTCCACCTCCCCTACGGGGACCTGGTCCGCGTCGAGCCGCCGGCCAAGGGGTTGCTCCCGGAGCCGGCGGCCCTGGGCGAGCGGCTCGGGCGCGTCGGCATCGACGATACGGTGACGGTGGTCGCCTACGACGCCGACGGCGGCGGCAAGGCGGGCCGCCTGCTCTGGACCCTGGAGCTCCTGGGCCATCCCCGCCACGGGATGCTCAACGGCGGCCTGCAGGGCTGGCTCGCCGAGGAGGGCGAGACGGTGCGCGGCGCCGAGACCCCGCAGCCGCGCCCCTGCACGGCGCAGATCCGCTGCCCGGCGTACCGCGCCGATCGCGACTGGGTGCGCGATCACCTGGGGGATCCCCAGGTGGCCGTCCTCGATGCCCGCTCCGCCGGCGAGTACGCCGGCACCGACGTGCGCGCGGAGCGGGGCGGGCACATCCCCGGCGCCGTCCACCTGGACTGGCAGGCGCTCATGGATCCCCAGGATCCGCCGCTGCTGCGCCCGGCCTCGCAGATCCGCGAGATGCTCGCCGAGCGAGGGCTCGACGACCCCGACCGGGAGGTCGTGGTCCACTGCCAGACCCACCACCGCTCCTCCCTGACCTACGTCGTCCTGCGCGCCCTGGGCTACCCGAAGGTGCGTGGCTACGACGGCTCCTGGTCGGAGTGGGGCAACGACCCCGAGCTGCCCGTCGAGACGGGAGAGGGCTAGGGCGCCGCTCGGCGGGTCCGCAGGCGGTGTCGACGGCCTGTGCCGGGCGAGCCGGGCAGGGGCACGGGTACGTGCGCCCGCTTTCCAGCAAGGGTGGGGCCGGGCCGCCGGATGCTGCCCCGGCGGCCCGGCGTATCGGCTCTTGCGCGTTGCGCGTCCGCGCGCCTACTGCTGCCCCTCTCCGGCCAGGTACAGCCAGGTCTCGATGACCGTGTCCGGATTCAGGGAGACGCTCTCGATGCCCTCGTCCATGAGCCAGCGGGCCAGCTCGGGGTAGTCCGACGGGCCCTGGCCGCAGATGCCGACGTACTTGTCCTGGCGGCGGCAGGCCTGGATGGCCATGGAGAGCATGCGCTTGACGGCCTCGTCGCGCTCGTCGAACTGATCCGCGATGACGCCTGAGTCACGATCCAGTCCAAGGGTCAATTGGGTCAGGTCGTTGGAGCCGATGGAGAAGCCGTCGAAGTGCGCCAGGAACTCGTCGGCGAGCACGGCGTTGGACGGCAG
>CAJXLI010000117.1 GCA_913055575.1 uncultured Ectothiorhodospiraceae bacterium | reverse complement strand
GCGCCGCGAGTACGGCGTGGACGAGGTGATCAAGCTCGCCTCCAACGAGAACCCGCTCGGCCCGTCGCCGCGGGCGGCGGAGGCCGCCGCGGCCGCGGTCAGCGAGAGCCACCGCTACCCCGACGGCAACGGCCTCGAGCTTCGCGAGGCCATCGCGGAGCGTCACGGCGTGGATCCGGCGCGGGTGACCCTGGGCAACGGCTCCAACGACGTCCTCGTCCTGCTGGCGCAGACCTTCCTCGGCCCGGGGCGGCGGGCGGTCCTCTCCGCCCACGCCTTCGCCGTCTACCCCATCGTCACCCGGGCGGTGGGCGCGGCGGCGCGGGTCGTCCCGGCCCTGCCGGCCGCGGCCGAGCAGCCCTACGGCCACGACCTGGCGGCCATGCGCGCCGCGGTGGACGAGACGGTCAGCGTGGTCTTCATCGCCAATCCCAACAATCCCACCGGCACCTGGGTGGGCGGTGACACCCTGCGCCGCTTCCTCGACGCCGTGCCGCGGGAGACCCTCGTCGTGGTGGACGAGGCGTACTTCGAGTACGCCGCCACGGAGGCCGACTACCCGGATGCGAGCCGCTGGCTCGACGCCTACCCGAACCTGGTCGTCACCCGCAGCTTCTCCAAGGTCCACGGCCTCGCCGGCCTGCGGGTGGGCTACGCGCTCTCCCATCCGGCGGTGGCGGAGCTGATGAACCGCGTACGGCAGCCGTTCAACTCCTCGGCACCGGCCCAGGCGGCGGCGGTGGCCTCGTTGGCCGATACCGAGCACCTGGAGCGCTCGGTGGCGCTCAACGGAGAGCAGCGTGAGGTGCTGCGCCGCGGCCTGGTGGCGCTCGGCCTCGCGCCGCTGCCGTCGGTGTGCAACTTCTTAACCTTCGACGCCGGCCCGCGCGCGGCGGCCATCCACGAGGGGCTGCTGCGTAGCGGCATCATCGTCCGGCCGGTCGACGCCTACGAGCTGCCCAACCACCTGCGGGTGAGCGTGGGCACGCCGGAGGAGAACCAGGCCCTGCTGGCGGCGCTGTCGCGGCAGGTGCAGGAGGGGGCCCCGTGATCCAGCGGCTGGCCATCCTCGGCGTCGGGCTCATCGGCGGCTCCCTGGCGCTGTCGCTACGCCGCCACGGGGCCGTGGGCGAGGTGGTCGGCTGCGGCCGCCGTCCGGAGGGCCTGGAGCGCGCGGCGGCGCTCGGGGTCATCGACCGCTGGACCACCGACCCCGCCGAGGCGGTCGCCGGCGCCGACGTGGCCGTTGTCTGCGTCCCCCTACGGGCCATGCGGGGGATCTTCGAGGCCCTCCACGGCGCCGTGGAGCCGGGCACCGTGGTCACCGACGCCGGAAGCGTGAAGGGGACGGTCATCGCCGACGCCGAGGCGGTCTTCGGCGAGGTGCCGGCGTGGCTGGTCCCTGGCCACCCCATCGCGGGGACCGAGCACAGCGGCGTCGACGCCGCCTTCGCCGAGCTCTACGACCGGCGGCGGGTGATCCTGACGCCGCTGGCGGGCGCCGACGCCGACGCCGTCGCCCGGGTCGAGGCGATGTGGCACGAGGCCGGCGCCCGCGTGATCCGCATGGGGGCGGACCACCACGACGAGGTCCTGGCCGCGACCTCGCACCTGCCCCACGTGCTGGCCTACACCCTGGTGGATACCCTGGCCGGCTGGGACGATCGCCAGGAGATCTTCGAGTACGCCGCCGGCGGCTTCCGCGACTTCACCCGGATCGCCTCCTCGGACCCGGCGATGTGGCGGGATATCTGCGCCGCCAACCGCGACCACCTGGTCCACGCCCTGCGCCGCTACCAGGCGGATCTCGGGCAGATCGCCGAGGCGCTGGCCGCCGGCGACGACGAGCGCCTCCTGCGCGTGTTCGAGAACGCCCAGGCGGCGCGCGCCGGCTTCCTGCGGCTGCTGGAGGGGCGCTCGTGAGCGCCGGCTCCAACGAGCGCTGGCGGGTGGCCCCAGGGGGGACCCTGCGCGGCGAGGCGCGGGTGCCCGGCGACAAGTCCATCTCCCACCGGGCGGTGATGCTCGGCGCCCTGGCCCACGGCGAGACCCGGGTCACCGGCCTGCTGGAGGGCGACGATGTCCTCGCCACCGCTGGCGTCTTCCGCGCCCTCGGGGTCGCCATCGAGGGGCCGCGGAAGGGCGCCGCCACGATCCACGGCGTCGGCTGGGAGGGGCTGCAGCCGCCGGCGGAGGTGCTGGACGTGGGCAACTCCGGTACCTCGATGCGGCTGCTGGCCGGCCTGCTCGCCGGGCTGCCCTTCGCCACGGTGCTCACCGGCGACCCCTCGCTCAGCCGCCGCCCCATGCGCCGGGTGACCGATCCGCTGGCCACGATGGGCGCGCGCATCACCACCGGCGAGGGTGGTACCGCGCCGTTACGGATCGCCGGCGGCGCGCCGCTGGCGGGCATCGACTACACGCTGCCGGTAGCCAGCGCCCAGGTGAAGTCGGCCCTCCTGCTCGCCGGCCTGCGCGCCGAGGGGCGCACCTGCGTGACCGAGCCGGCGCCGACCCGCGACCACACCGAGCGCATGCTCGAGGGCTTCGGCTACCCCGTCAGCCGCGGTGCGGACACGGTCTGCCTGGCCGGCGGCCACCGCCTGCACGGCACCCGCGTGGATGTGCCCGCGGATATCTCCTCGGCCGCCTTCCTGCTGGTGGCGGCGAGCATCGCCCCCGGCTCCGACCTGGTCCTGCGCCACGTGGGCTGGAACCCGACGCGCACCGGGGTCGTCGATATCCTCCAGCGCATGGGGGCGGACATCCAGGTCCTCGCCGTCGACGAGGCCGGCGGCGAGCCGGTGGCCGACCTGCGCGTCCGCGCCGCGCCGCTGCGCGGCATCGCTGTCCCCGAGGCGCTGGTGCCGCTGGCCATCGACGAGTTCCCGGCCCTGTTCATCGCCGCCGCCTGCGCCGAGGGCGAGACCGTGATCACCGGCGCCGCCGAGCTGCGCGTGAAGGAGTCGGACCGCATCGCCGTCATGGCCGAGGGCCTCCAGGCCCTGGGCGTCACCGTCGAGCCCCGCGAGGATGGGGCGCGTATCGTCGGCCGGCCCAGCCTCGGCGGCGGCCGGGTGCACAGCTACGCCGACCACCGCGTGGCCATGGCCTTCGCTGTGGCCGCCCTGCGCGCCGAGGCCGCGATCGAGGTCGAGGACTGCGCCAACGCAGCCACCTCCTTCCCCGGCTTCGTGGCGCTCCTGCGCGCGCTGGGCCTGGCGATCGAGGCGGTCTGACCGCCGCAAACCCCCAGCAACGCGAGGACATCCGGACCACCTATGCCGCAGACGCACCTACCCCCCGTTGTCACCATCGATGGCCCCAGCGGTGCCGGCAAGGGCACCGTGACCAGGGCGGTGGTACGCGCCCTGGGCTGGCACTTCCTCGATAGCGGCGCCCTCTACCGCTTGACCGCGCTCTATTGCCACCGCCAGGGCGTATCCCCGGACGATGCCGACCAGGCCGCGGCCCTGGCCGCGGTCCTGCCGGCGGCGTTCCGCCTGGAGGACGGGGCCGAGCGGGTGCTGCTCGACGGCTCCGATGTCACCGCGGAGCTGCGCTCCGAGGCGATCGGCGCCCTGGCGTCCCGGGTGGCTGCCCTGGAGCCGGTGCGCGGCGCCCTGCTGGAGCGCCAGCGCGACTTCCGCCAGGCCCCCGGCCTGGTGGCCGACGGCCGCGACATGGGGACCGTGGTCTTCCCGGAGGCGCCGGTGAAGATCTTCCTCACGGCCACGGTGGAAGAGCGGGCCCGGCGGCGCTATAACCAGTTGAAGGGGGAGGGGGCCGATGTTAGCTTAGCGTCGCTGACAGAAGAGATCGCCGAGCGAGATCGACGAGACGCCTCCCGCACGACGGCGCCGCTGAAGCCTGCCCCGGACGCCGTACACCTCGATACTACCGATGTAGCCGCAGCGGATGTCATCGAGCAGGTGCTGGCGCAGGTGCGGGAGAAGCTGGAATAATCGGTGCACATCCGGTGCGGCCTACGGGGCGGCTGGAGGCGCTGCTGCACGCGCAGCAGCTGTAGAACTGGCGGTCGGCGGGCCGCTGAAATCCACTACCCAAAACTGACCGTTTTACGGTCCTGGATCGACTGAGCGATGACCGAAAGCTTTGCAGAACTCTTTGAGGAGAGCCTTGCGAACACCGACATGCGGCCTGGCGCCATCGTTACGGCGAAGGTCGTGGGGATCGACAACGAGGACGTGATCGTCAACGCAGGGCTCAAGTCCGAGGCGAAGATCCCCATCTCGCAGTTCTACGACGAGGAGGGTAACCTCGAGGTCGGGGTCGGTGACGAGGTCGAGGTAGCCCTCGATACCGTCGAGGACGGCTTCGGCGAGACCCGGCTCTCCCGCGAGCGGGCCAAGCGCGTCTACGCCTGGCGGGCCCTGGAGCAGGCCTACGAGAGCGGCGAGACCGTTAACGGCCAGATCAGCGGCAAGGTCAAGGGCGGCTTCACCGTGGACCTGGGCCATATCCGCGCCTTCCTGCCGGGCTCCCTGGTGGACATCCGGCCCGTGCGCGATACCACCTACCTCGAGGGCAAGGACCTGGAGTTCAAGGTCATCAAGCTCGACGCCCGCCGCAACAACGTCGTGGTCTCCCGCCGCGCGGTGGTCGAGGAGGAGTACAGCGCCGAGCGCGAGGCCCTGCTCGAGAAGCTCCAGGAGGG
>CAJXLI010000116.1 GCA_913055575.1 uncultured Ectothiorhodospiraceae bacterium | reverse complement strand
AGCTCACCGAGATCCGCAACGAGGGCTCGGTGCGCAACTACAAGGACCGGCGCCTGGACCTCTACCGGATCCAGTGGTTGGGGCAGGATTGACCCGCCCCAGCCGCCGGTGGCTCAGGCGAACAGCGCCAGGAGCAAGAAGGCCGTGCAGGTCACTACGGTAAGCTGGCCGCGCATGCGCCGGTACCAGCCCGGGAAGGCCGTACCCGGGTCCGTCGTCCCCTCGTAGCCGAACCAGCCGGCAAAGCCGGCCGCCAGCGCCAGGGCCCCGATGCCCGGGATGCCGCTAATGCCGACCCAGGCGCCCAGCCAGGCGACCAACACGGGCAGGACGCTGAAGATCATCACGGCCCGGGGCCGCCTCTCGCGCAGCAGCGCCGTGCCCCAGTGGACGCCGCCGAGGAAGGCGAGGATGGCCGCACCGTAGAGCAGGGTCGCCACCACGGCCTGGTCGTGGGCCCCCTGCGGCGCCAGGACAGCGACCGCCAGGCCGGTGAGGATGGGCAACAGCCCGGCGTAGCCGATCATCCGACCGGTCCACCGACCCCGCTCACGGCGCTTGCGCTGCGAGGCCTCCGGCTGCTGTTGATTGCCCGGGTTGAGGATGGGGTGCTGGAGCAGCTCATCCGGGCCGCCGACGAAGGCGCCGTGGACGAAGATCTGCGGCAGGCTCCCCCAGCCGGTCATCTGCTGGAGCCGCTGGAAGCGGTTGCGCATCTGCTCCGAGCCCATCGGCATCTCCACCTCACGGAAGTCGATACCGTGCTGGCGCAGGGCCCGCACCACCGAGCGCGTATCCGTGAGCCCGGAGCGGAAGATGACCACCGTCGCCGAGCCGATCTCCTGATCCAGCTCCGAGTCCCCCCCGTCTGCACGCTTCGATTCTGTAAGCTCTTCCGCCATGCCGCCTCCTATGCCGCGGTCGGGTTCTGGTATCCGGGACGCGGGCACGCGCCCTTGGCGGAGCCACGCCCCCGTCCCCCGAATGCCGCTCCAGTGTAGGCGATCACCGCCTGCGCCGTCCCGCCCTGGGCCGGCTACCGGACCCTGGCTCATCGTCACCCCCCAGCGCTTCTTTTGCTAGGATGGCCCTGGATCACCAGCACCACCGCCAGCAACCGGTACCTGAGCCATGTACGCACCCAACGGCGAGCCCGTCACCTTCCAGCGCGACTGCGAGGCCGTGGTCATCCCGGCCGGCGATACCGGCATCATCCCCGCCGGCGCCGAGGGGGTCCTCACCCAGGCCCTCGGCGGCAGCTACACCGTCTACCTGCAGGGGCACCTGTTCCGCATCGACGGGGCCAACGCCGACGCCATCGGCAAGGAGCCGCCGGAGCCGCCCCAGCTGCCGGAAGACGCCACCGACGCGGACGTCGAGCGCCTGGTCTGGGAGCAGATGGCTACCTGCTACGACCCGGAGATCCCGGTCAACGTGGTCGATCTCGGCCTCATCTACCGCTGCGACATCCGCAAGGATGACCAGGGGCAGCGCCACGCCGACATCGACATGACCCTCACCGCGCCCGGTTGCGGCATGGGCGACATCCTCGCCCACGACGTGCGGACGAAAGTCGAGCTGGTCCCCACGGTGGTAGATGCCCAGGTCAACCTGGTCTTCTCGCCGCCGTGGGGCCAGGAAATGATGAGCGAGGCGGCGAAGCTGCAGGTCGGCCTCCTGTAGCGCGCCAGCGCCGAGACACATCCGGCCCGGCCTCGCCAAGCCACGAGGACCGCGATGATCGACTCCCCGCTGCTGCCCGAGCCCAGGGCCTACATCGCCGGCGACTGGGTGGACGCCGACGACGGCACTACCTTCGGCGTCACCAACCCGGCCAACGGCGAGCTCCTCGCCAACCTCCCCGCCCTCGGCCCCCAGGAGACCGGCCGGGCCGTGGCCGCCGCCCAGGCTGCCCTGCCCAGCCCCCCGGACCTGGCCACGCGCCGGCGCTGGCTCCAGGCCATCGACACCGCCCTGCGCGACAACCAGGCGGAGCTCGGCCGCATCCTCACCCTGGAGCACGGCAAGCCCCACGCCGAGGCCCAGGGCGAGGTCCGCTACGCCGCCGGCTTCTTCGCCTACGCTGCCGAGCACCTGGACGTCCTCCAGCCGCGCATCCTGGCGGAGCAGCCGCGGGACTGCACCTGGACCGTCTACCCCCGCCCCGCCGGCGCGGTCGCGCTCGTCACGCCGTGGAACTTCCCCATCGGCATGCTCGCCAAGAAGCTCTCGGCCTCGCTGGCCGCCGGCGCGCCGGCCGTGGCCAAGCCGTCGTCGAAGACGCCGCTGACCATGCTCGCCCTGCTCACCCTCCTCGACCGGGAGCTGGACCTGCCCGCGGGCATGGTCAACCTGGTCACCGGGGCCGCCGAGCCCATCGGCGACGCCCTGCTCACCGACCGGCGCATCCGCGTACTCAGCTTCACCGGCTCCACCGCCGTGGGCCAGGAGCTCATCCGCGGCAGCGCCGAAGACTGCAAGCGCCTAACCCTGGAGCTCGGCGGCAACGCGCCGCTCATCGTCTTCGCCGACGCCGATCTCGACTGGGCCGCCGACCAGCTCATCGCCAACAAGTTCCGCGGCAGCGGCCAGACCTGCGTCTGCGCCAACCGGATCCTGGTCGAGGAGCCGGCGATGGACGCCTTCGCCGAGAAGGTCGCGGAGCGGGCGGGGCGGCTGCAGGTCGGCGACGGCATGGCGGAGGGCGTCGACCTGGGCCCGCTCATCGACCGCCGCGGCTACGACAAGGTCCGCCGCCACTACCTCGACGCCGTCGAGCAGGGCGCCACCCCGGTCCTCGGCGAGGACCCCGGCCCCCTGGAGCAGGACTACGGCGCCTTCTTCCCGCCCACGGTGGTGCGCGGGGTAGGGCCGGAGATGGCCTGCTGGCAGGAGGAGACCTTCGGCCCCCTCGTGCCCCTGGCGCCGTTCCGCGGCGAAGCCGAGGCCCTGGAGATGGCCAACGACGCCGAGCTCGGGCTCGCCGCCTACCTCTTCACCGGCGACGACGCCCGCGCGGAGCGGCTCATCCCGCACCTGGCCTTCCCCCACGTGGGCTGGAACACCGGCAGCGGCCCCACGCCGGAGGCGCCGTTCGGCGGCACCAAGCGCTCCGGCTACGGCCGCGAGGGCGGCCTGGAGGGGCTGCTCGAGTTCGTCGAGACGCAGACCGTGCCGCGGGGGCACCCCGAGCGGGCCCGGGGCTAGAGCAGGAAGATCGTCGCCAGCCCCAGGAAGGTCATGAAGCCCACCACGTCGGTCACCGTGGTCAGGATGACGGACCCCGACAGGGCCGGGTCGACCCCCGAGCGCTTGAGCAGCAGCGGGATCACGATGCCCGCGATGCCGGCCGCCAGCATGTTGATCACCAGGGCGGCCGCGATGATGACGCCGATGCCGACACTGCCGAACCAGAGGTAGGCCAGGACCGCAACCACCAGGGCCCACAGCAGGCCGTTGAGGACGGCGATGCCGACCTCCTTGCGCAGCAGCCACGCGCTGTTGATGCGGCTGATCTGGCCCAGCGCCAGGCCGCGGATGGCCAGCGTCAGCGTCTGGCTGCCGGCGATGCCGCCCATGCTGGCGACGATGGGCATGAGCACGGCCAGGGCCACGATCTTGTCCAGGGCGTCCTCGAAGCGGCCGATGACCCAGGCGGCGAGGAAGGCCGTGGCCAGGTTGACGCCCAGCCAGACCGCCCTCCGCCTGGCGCTGGGCAGGACCGGGCCGAACAGGTCCTCGCCCTCGTCCAGGCCGGCCATGTTCATCATCGCCTGCTCGGAGTCCTCGCGGACGACGTCGACGATGTCGTCGACGACGATGCGGCCGAGCAGCGTGCCGGCCTCGTCGACCACCGGGGCGGCGACCAGGTTGTGGGTCTGGAACAGGGTCGCCACCTCGCGGGCGCTCATGGCCGCCGGGATGGTGTCCACATCGGTCGCCATCAAGTCGGCCACGGTCAGCCCGTCGTCGTGGGAGAGCAGCCGCGCTAGCGGCAGGGCCCCTACGAAGACCCCGTCGCGGTCGACCACCATCAGGGCGTGGGTGTTGTCGGGTACCCCCTCCTTCAGGCGCAGGAAGCGCCTCACCACCCCGAGGTCGACGTCCGCGCGCACGGTGACGGTGTCCGTACGCATCAAGCGCCCGGCGCTGTCCGCCTCGAAGGCGAGCCGCTCCTGCAGGCGTGCCCGCTGCTGCTCGTCGATCGAGCCCAGCATGGCCTGGGCTGCCTGCTGGGGCAGGTCCTCGAACAGCTCGGCCAGGTCGGTGGCGTCCAGCTCGCTGGCGGCGGCAACGAGCTCAGCGTGATCCATGTCCTCGATGAGCGTGCTGCGCGCCTCCTCGTGCACGTCCAGCAGCACCTCGCCGCCGACCTCGCCGCCGGGGACGCGCGCCCACAGCTGCAGGCGTGTAGCCGGCGGCAACGACTCCAGGAGCAGGGCGATCTCCGCGGGCTCGAGATCCGCGAGCACCGCATCGACGTGGTCGAGCTGCTGCTGCTCCAGCGCCCGGTGGATCCCGGACAGGCGATCTTCCAGGGTCTCGGTAGCCTCTTCGGTCATGGTCAGCTCCTTGGCGGCACGGGCCCCGAGCCCTGTCGGCATCGGGTCCTATCGGGGGTGCTTCAGAATAGCTCGATCACGCCGTATTGTGGACGATGGCAAGCGGGCCGCTGAGATGGGCCCGGATTATGCACGGCAGGCGGCCAAGTAGGTTGGCGTGACGCCGGGATCTCTGGATAATCATGAAGTTGAGAGC
>CAJXLI010000115.1 GCA_913055575.1 uncultured Ectothiorhodospiraceae bacterium | reverse complement strand
GAGATCCGCGAGGCCGAGGGGCGGCCCTGCATCCGCTGCGGGCGCTGCGTCGACGCCTGCCCCATGGGGCTGATGCCCTTCGAGATCGCCAACCGCGCCGCGGCCGGCGACATCGACGGCGCCGCCGCCAGCGGCCTGATGGACTGCCTGACCTGCGGCTCCTGCGCCTACGTCTGCCCCTCGGCCCGGCCCCTGGTCCAGCTCTTCCACTACGCCCGGGGCCAGCGCGCCGAGCGGGCGGCCGCGAAGGAGCGTACCGAGCTGCAGAGGCGCATGGCCGAGCAGCGCGCCGAGCGCCAGCGCCGCGAGCAGGAGCGGAAGAAGGCCGCCGCTGCAGCCCGACGCCGGCAGCGTGCGGCCCATGCGCAGGGCGGAGCGGAGCAGGCGCAGGGCGGAGCGGAGGCGGAGCCGCAGGACACCGGCGCGGAGGGGTCGCCGCCGGACGCGGCGCCATCCGGAGAGGAGACGGTGTCATGAGCGAGCTCGTCGCCGGCCCGCATACGCGCGCGCCGGTGAGCCTGCCGGCGCTGATGCGCCAGGTCCTACTGGCCGCCGTGCCGGCGACCGCCTTCGGCGTCTGGCTCTATGGCTGGCCGGCGCTGTACCTGCTGGTGATCACCCTGGCCAGCGCCCTCGCCGGCGAGGCGGTGTCCCTGCGCGCCGCCGGCCGGCCCGTGCGCAGCGGCCTCGGCGACGGCTCGGCCCTGGTCGCCGGCTGGATCCTGGCCATGAGCCTGCCCCCCTGGGCCCCGTGGTGGATCGGCGCCATCGGCGGCCTGCTGGCCACGGTCCTGGGCAAGGGCGTCTTCGGCGGCACGGGGCAGAACCCCTTCAACCCGGCCATGGCGGCCCGCGTGGCGCTGCTCGTCGCCTTCCCCGCCGCGATGACCCGCTGGGTAGCCCCGGCCCCCCTGGGCACCGAGCAGGCGCCGGGCCTGCTGGCATCGCTGCGCATCACCTTCCTCGGCGGCGCGGACTGGGACGCGGTCACCAGCGCGACCACCCTGGACGCCACCCGCACCGCGATCACCCAGGGGCAGAGCATCCAGGCCGCCCTGCCCGAGGCCTACGACCCCGCCCTCGCCGTCCTCGGCTACGCCGCCGGCAGCCTGGCCGAGGGCTCGGCGCTGCTGCTCGCCGCGGGCGGCGTCTACCTGATCCACCGGCGGGTCATCCCGTGGGAGACGCCGCTCGTGCTGCTCGCCACGCTGGCGGTCCTGGCCACCGGCTTCCACGCCCTGGACCCGCAGCGCTACCACGACGCCGGGGTCCACCTGCTCGCCGGCTCGACCGTCCTGGCCGCCTTCTTCATCGCCACGGACCCGACCACCTCGCCGGCCACCGCTGCCGGGCGGGCCGTATTCGCCGCCGGCTGCGCGGCCACCATCTGGATCGTGCGCACCTACGGCGGCTACCCGGAGGCCACCGCCTTCGCCGTGCTGCTGATGAACGCCTGCACGCCGCTGATCGACCGCTGGATCCGTCCCCGGGTCTACGGCCGGACGCGCCGGGGCACCCCCCTGCCAACAGGCGAGGAAAACCCATGAGCACGCCGGAGCGCCCGAGCTACCAGCAGCGTACCGCCTACCACGTCACCCTCCTGGGTACGGTGGCGCTGCTCTGCAGCACGGCGCTGGTCATCGGCGACCAGCAGACCCGCGAGCGCATCGAGACCGCGCGCCAGCGCCAGCTCAGCGAAGATATCGCCGAGGTCACGCCGGCGAGCGGCACCGCCGGGATCGCCCCGCAGCGCACCGTGACGATCCAGCACGACGGCCGGGCGCACACCGCCTGGCAGCACCTGGCGGGCGGCCGTGTCACCGCCGTGGCGCTGACCACCTCGGCCCAGGGCTACGGCGGCGAGATCCGGGTGATCGTCGGCCTCGACCGCCAGGGCGAGATCCTCGCTGCCCGGGTGCTCGAGCACCAGGAGACCCCGGGGCTCGGCGACCAGATCGAGGCCGAGCGCTCGGACTGGATCGACGCCTTCGAGGGGCGCTCACTGGCCAACACCCCGCCCGATGGCTGGGCGGTCGAGAAGGACGGCGGCGAGTTCGACCAGTTCACCGGCGCTACCATTACCCCGCGGGCGGTGGTCGAGGCCATCCACACCGCCCTGCTCGCCTTCCAGGCGCACCGGGCGCGGCTCCTCGACCCCAGGGCCGCCGAGCGCCACGCCCACCCGACCGGATCCGAGGAGGCGGACCATGGCTGAGACAGACGCTGGCCCCGTACCGGCCGCCGCGCCCCCCGCAGCGGGCGGGGAGAGCCGCTGGCGGCGCATCGCCCGCGAGGGGCTGTGGGACAACAACGTCGTCTTCACCCAGATGCTGGCCCTGTGCCCGCTGCTGGCCGTCACCTCCACGGCCACCAACGGCCTGGGGCTGGGCCTGGCCACCCTGTTCGTCATGGTCGCCTCCGCGGCGGTGATCTCGGCGTTGCGCGGGCTCATCACCGACCCCGTCCGCATCCCGGTGCTCATCCTGCTGATCGCCACGCTGGTGACCCTGGTGGACATGTTCATGGAGGCCTACCTCAACCGGCTCTACCAGGCGCTGGGCCTGTTCATCCCCCTGATCGTCACCAACTGCGCCATCCTCGGCCGGGCCGAGGTCTTCGCCTCCCGCCACCCGCCGGCGGAGGCAACCTTCGACGGCCTGATGATGGGGCTCGGCTTCACCGGGGCCCTCGTGGTCCTGGGCGGCATCCGGGAGCTCCTCGGCTCGGGGACGCTGTTCGAGCAGGCCGGCCTGATGCTCGGCGACACCTTCGCCTTCCTGGAGGTGACCGTCATCCCCGACTACTCCGGCTTCCTGCTCACCATCCTCCCGCCGGGCGGCTTTATCGCGCTCGGCGGGCTGATGGCCGGCAAGCGGCTGCTGGATCGGCGCCGGGAGGCGCGGCAGGCATGAACGAGACCGAGGAAGCAGCGCGGATCCACGTCTCCGTGGCGTACGTGGAAGGCGCCGAGCACTTCTGGCGCGAGCTCGAGGTGCCGGCAGGGACCACCGCCGCCCAGGCCGTCGCCGAGAGCGGCCTGCAGCAGCGCTTCCCCCACCTGGACCTGGCGCAGCTCAAGCTCGGCGTCTTCTCCAAGCCGGTGAAGGCCGACCGCGAGCTGGAGGCAGGCGACCGGGTGGAGGTCTATCGGCCCATCATCGCCGACCCGGAGACCGTGGGCGAGGGCTCATCCCATCAGGCCACCTGAGACCGCCCGCGCCGGAGGTCAGGCGGCATATATTTTGCACAGAGAGACTGGACCCGAGCACAAGGAGCAAGACCATGCCCGATATCACCTTCCGCCACCCGGAGCGGCGGGACCATACGGTCTACGCCGTCGCCGGCAGCCACCTGGAGCCGATCCTCAAGATCGCCAGGCGCAACAACATCCCGATCAACTTCGACTGCCAGGACGGGCAGTGCGGCAACTGCCTGGTCCGGGTGACCTCGCTCCATCCCCACGGCTGGAAGGCGGGACCGCTGACCGAGCGGGAGCAGCACGTCCTGCTGGAGCTCGGCAAGATCAGCCGCGCGGATATCGAGCGCATGGCCGTGGACGATCTGCCGACGCAGTGGCGGCTCGCCTGCCAGATGATCGTCCGGGACGAAGACCTGCTCGTCGAGTATGAGGTAGCCTGACGGGTCATCTGCCCGACGTGGGCCACGGACAGGCCCCGCGGCGGAGCCAGCGCTGCGAGGGCGCTCCGCGGCGTGGCCCAGGGGCTTGATCCGCTCGCGCGCCGAGCCGGCCTGGCCGGCGAGGCGTGCTAGACCGAGGACGCCATCGCAAGCCACCGACAACACTGGAGGGACCCATGCTGAAGAACCCCCTCAAGATCGCAGTCCTGGGCAGCAGCCTGCTGACCGCCGCGACCGCCCAGGCAGAGACCATCACCGTGGCCGTCGCCGCGAACTTCACCAAGGCGGCCGAGGAGATCGGCGCGGCCTGGGAGGAGACCTCCGAGCACGACGTGCGCTTCTCCTTCGGCCCGTCGGGCGAGCTGCTCGCCCAGATCCAGAACGGCGCCCCCTTCGACGCCTACTTCTCCGCCGACACCGAGCGCCCGCAGATCCTGATGGACGCCGGCACGGCGCGGGACTTCTTCGTCTACGCCCAGGGGGAGCTGGTCCTGTTCAGCATGGACCTGCCCGTCGATGAGCGCGCCGAGACGATCCTCGCCGAGGGCGATTTCCGCCACATCGCCGTGGCCAACCCCCAGGCCGCCCCCTACGGCCTCGCCGCGCAGCAGGTCCTGGAGGCGCGCGACCTCTACCAGCGCTTCCAGGCCGAGGGGAGGCTCGCCACCGGCCAGAGCATCTCCCAGGCCTTCCAGTACACCACCACCGGCAACGCCCAGCTCGGCTTCGTCGCCCTCTCGCAGCTGCGGGACCCGGACAGCCCGGTCAAGGGCCAGGGCCACCGGTGGATGCCGCCGGCCGAGGACTACGACGCCATCGAGCAGGGCGCCGTGGCGCTGACCCGCAGCGAGCACCCCGAGATCGTCGACGACTTCCTGGCCTTCGTCCGCAGCGACCAGGGCACGGCGATCATCGAGAAGTACGGCTACCAGACGCCCTGAGGGCTAGGTCCGGGCGTCGGCCATGACCCTGCTCGACATCCCGCTCGAGACCCACCCCATCTGGCTGACCCTGCGAGTGGCGGCGGTTACCACCGCCGTCCTCCTGGTCATCGGCGTCCCCCTCGCCTGGGGGCTGGCCCGCATGCGCTCGCGCTGGCGGGTGGTCCTCGAGGCCCTGGTCTCGCTGCC
>CAJXLI010000114.1 GCA_913055575.1 uncultured Ectothiorhodospiraceae bacterium | reverse complement strand
CAGCATCGACCCGTGGCCGTTGGAGAGCACGAAGCGGTCCCGGTCGAACCACCCCGGCTGCTGCGGCGCGTGGCGCAGGTAGTCCCGCCAGAGCACCTCGGCGATATCCGCCATGCCCATGGGTGCCCCCGGGTGCCCG
Source organism: uncultured Ectothiorhodospiraceae bacterium (assembly GCA_913055575.1). Classification (GTDB taxonomy): domain Bacteria; phylum Pseudomonadota; class Gammaproteobacteria; order Nitrococcales; family Halorhodospiraceae; genus Halorhodospira. Next base: position 4,736 of record CAJXLI010000114.1, on the reverse strand, counting down.
GACTTGGCGCGCTGGACCGCGTCCATGGCCAGGGCGCGGACACCATTGGCGAGCTCCCGCCGGCTCAGTTCGCTCGACGCCATGTTGTACCTCCCTCGATTGCAGATTCGCTAGGCGCGGCTCACGTGAGCACGCCGCCGTGATGCCCCGCAACCCTACGGATCACGAACGATAAGCAAAAGCAAACCATCTTGATGGTCAGGATAAGGCGCTACCGGGTGAGCCGGGCGAAGACCGCCGGCAGGCGCTCCGGCAGGCGCTCCACACGGTCCACCACAGCGTAGCTGTTGGCGCCGAAGATCCGCGAGACGTAGGGGTCGGCGTGCGGATCGAGGGTCAGGCAGTACGGCGTTACGCCGCGGCCGGTCAGGTCCTCGGCCGCCTCCTTGGCGTCCCAGCGCAGGTGCTGCGGGTCCCGGACATCGATATCGTGGGGCTCGCCGTCGGTGACGATCAGCAGGAGCTTGCGGTGCTCGGGCCGGCGCAGCAGGTGCATCCCGGCGTGGCGCATGGCCGCACCCATGCGCGTGGAGTACTGCCCCGTCATGCCCGCCAGGCGGCCCTTGGCCTCGCCGTCCCAGGCCTGGCCGAAGTCCTTGAAGCGGAAGTAGCGGGTGTCGTGGCGGCCGTTGGAGGAGAAGCCGTGGATGGCGAAGGGGTCGCCGATGCCGTCGATCGCCCACGCCAGCAGGGTGGCGGCCTCCCGGGTCAGCTCGAGGACGCTCTTGTCCGTGCCGGCCACAGTATCCCGGGTCGACTCCGAGAGGTCGAGGAGCAGCAGGACAGCGAGGTCCCGCGTCTTGTGGATGTGGCGGATATTGATCCGCGGATCCGGGCTCATGCCGAGCCGCAGGTCCACCATGGAGCGCACGGCGGCGTCGATATCCAGCTCATCGCCGTCCTCCTGGCCGCGCTGGCGGATCAGCCCCTGCGGCTGGAGGGCATCGACGACGTAGCGCAGGCGGTTAGCGATGGGCCGGTGCTCGGTGAGCACGCGGTCGATGGCCTCGGGCTCGCCGCGGGCCGGGCGCCGCTCGATCAGGGTCACCCAGCCGGGCCGGCTCAGCTGGACCTGGTAGTCCCACTCCGGGTAGTGGTAGGGGGGGCTGACCGGCTCGACGCCCTCCATCTGGTTGTAGCTGACCCCGTAGTCCTCGTAGGGGAAGAGCTCGCTCTGCAGGACCCAGACCTCGTCGGGGTCGTCGTGGTCGAGCTCCGAGTCGACCTCGTTGACCATCTCCATGACGTTGACGTAGTGGCGCTCCGGCCCCTCGGCCGCCGGCGCGCCGGCCACCTCCTGCCAGGCCTCGTCCGCCTCGGCGAAGAGGAAACGGTTGTCGTCGCGGTAGGGGATGCCGATCCCTTCCAGCACCCGCGCGCTCGGTAGCGGCAGCTCGCCGGCGAGCACGGCGAACAGCTCGAGGCCGAGCTCGTAGGACCAGGCCACCCGCTCGCCCTCCGCCTCGAGGCCCGCGAAGAACCGCGCCTGCGCCGTGCGCACCCACGGGTCGTCGTCGGCGCGCCCGGGGTCGAGCAGGGCGTGCGCGGCGCGCTCGAGGCGCTCGACGACGGGATCGAGCCCCTCCGCAAGCTGCTGCCGGCGCTGCTCGCGGCCCTCGTGGCAGCGCAGCCACAGCGCCTGCAGCCCCGGGAACTCGCGCAGCGCCAGCTGCTCCACGCGGGCGTCCTCGATGAGCCCGATGACTGCCATCTGCGCCGCATTGAGCCCCTCCGGCGACAGCGGCCCGGTCGTATAGACCCGGTGCGCCGCGGCGTGGGCCGCCGCGGCCCGGTAGAGCTCCTTGCCGGGCAGGCCCTGGTAGTCGTCGTAGGCGTCCGGCAGGTGGATGACGCCGTCCTCGATGAAGGGCTTGTAGCCCTCGCGGGTCTCGAAGTCGCCCGAGGTCGGACGCATGAAGAAGGCCCGCCCCCACAGGGCGCGCAGGTAGAAGTTGAGCCGGCGCTGCTGGTCGATGAACAGCGTCCCGCGGCGCTCCTGCTGGAGCATCGCCTGGCTGTCCTGGGACGCCAGCGAGAAGTAGGCGCGCTGCTGCTCGAAATCCGCGGCGTGGGCCTGGGCCCCGTAGAGCGCCCAGCGCCGGAAGCCGCCCAGGGTCAGCTTGCTGAACAGCTCGTCGACGTGCTCGAGCATCGGCCGCAGGCCGCGTGGCGCGCGTCCGGCGAGCTGGTGGATCAGCCCCAGGTACTGGCGCACCAGGTCCGGATCCCCCAGCCGGCGGGCCGCCGTAGGCGTGCCCCCGAGCAGGAGCGAGACGACCTGGCCGCTGACCATGGAGGCGAGCTGCATGGCCGCCCGCGCGAGCTCGGGGACGACGTCCTCGCCGACCTCCCGGGCCACCTCCGGCGCAGCCTCGAGGTAGGCGAGCACCGGCTCGGCCCCGCGCCCCAGGGCCGCCAGCGCACGGGCCCCGTCCAGGTACTCGTGCTGCCCCCACGGCGACATCAGCCTGGCCGCCTCGGGGAAGTTAGCCTCAAGGCTATGCCGCAGCTCCTCGCGGCGCTGCGCCTCCGCGGCCTCGATCTCCTCGCGGAAGTCCTCGAGCTGTGCTGCTGTCATTTGCCACCCCCAATCGCCGCAACCCAGGACGCCGCCGATACAGGCTAGAAGTAGGTCGCCACAGCCTGGTCCAGGGTCTCGCGCATGTCGGGATCGTCGGTGAGCGGCCGCACCAGGGCCATCTTGCAGGCGGCGGCCGGATCGATCCCACCCTGGATCAGGCTCGCCGCGTAGACCAGCAACCGGGTCGAGATCCCCTCGTCCAGGCCGTGCCCCTTGAGGTTGCGCCCGCGCTGGCCGACCTGGACCAGCTTGTCGGCGGTCTCGCGGTCGACGCCGGCCTCGCGGCAGAGGATCTCCGCCTCGGCCTCCGGCTCCGGGTGGTCGAAGTCCAGCGCCCCGAAGCGCTGCTTGGTGGACGGCTTCAGGTCCTTCATCAGCGACTGGTAGCCGGGGTTGTAGGAGATCACCAGGTGGAAGTCCGGGTGCGCCGAGACCACCTCGCCCTTCTTCTCCAGCGGCAGGGTCCGGCGGTGGTCCGTCAGGGGGTGGATGACCACGGTCGTATCCTGCCGCGCCTCGACGATCTCATCGAGGTAGCAGACCGCCCCGATGCGCGCTGCCGTGGTCAGCGGCCCGTCCTGCCACCGCGTACCCTGGGCGTCCAGCAGGTAGCGCCCCACCAGGTCGGCGGCGGTCATGTCCTCGTTGCAGGCGACCGTGACCAGCGGCCGCCCCAGCCGCCAGGCCATGTACTCGACGAAGCGCGACTTGCCGCAGCCGGTCGGCCCCTTGAGCATCACCGGCATGCGGGCACTGTAGGCCGCCTCGAAGAGCTCGACCTCCTCGGCCACCGGCCGGTAGAAGGGCTCCTCGGCGATGCGGTACTGATCGGTATCGTGCTCACTCATCGCAACCCCCCGAGATTCGGCGAAATCGGATACTCGGCCCTGCCTCGGCCGGCCTGGCCGGGGGCCGGGCCGGCCGCCGCGCTCCCAACGAGGCGGGTGCAGGGCGTCCAGGAGGCCGGCGGGCCCGGCCCGCCGGCACGGCGGCTCAGGCGCGCGACAGGTCGCCGCGGTAGATCACCATCGACGTGCCCTGGGTCTGGCGCTTCCAGTCGTAGCCCACGAGGCGGACGTGGTGATCGGGGTGCTCCTGGTAGCACAGCTCCGCCTCCTTGAGGACGGCGTCGACGTCGTCCTCACCGAACAGCGGCAGCTTCCACAGGTACCAGAAGTCGTGCCCGGCGTTCTCGGGCTCCGTATGCTCGATACCGGGGACCCAGTCCTGCTCGATGACGTAGGCCACCTGCCTGCGGATCTCGTCCTCGGTCATCTCGGGCAGGTAGGAGAAGGTCTCGAACCGCCGGCTCTCCGGGTCCGAGAGCTTGGACTTGTAATCCTGGATCTCGCTCATTGCGCCATCTCCTCGATTAGCGGTGCGCCGTGTCGACCTTGTCCACGGTCTCGTACTCGAACTTGACCTCGCTCCAGGTCTCCATCGCCGCCTTCAGCTCGGGGCTGTGCTTGGCCGCATCCTGGAGGATCTCCTTGCCCTCGCGCTCGAGGTCCCGGCCCTCGTTGCGGGCCTTGACGCAGGCCTCCACGGAGACACGGTTGGCGGCCGCGCCGGCCGCATTGCCCCAGGGGTGGCCCAGGGTGCCGCCGCCGAACTGGAGGACGGCGTCGTCGCCGAAGATCGAGACCAGCGAGGGCATGTGCCAGACGTGGATGCCGCCGGAGGCGACCGCGAACATGCCCGGCATGTAGCCCCAGTCCTGGGTGAAGAACAGGCCCTTGGAGCGGTCCTCCTCGACGTGGCGCTCGCGGATCAGGTCGACCCAGCCCTCGGTCGCGGCGCGATCACCCTCGAGCTTGCCCACGACCGTGCCGGTGTGGAGGTGGTCACCGCCGGACAGGCGCAGCGCCTTGGCGAGGACGCGGAAGTGGATGCCGTGGCTCGGGTTGCGGTCGAGCACGGCGTGCATGGCGCGGTGGATGTGGAGCATGACGCCGTTGCGCCGGCACCACCGGGCCAGGCCGGTATTGGCGGTGAAGCCGCCGGTCAGGTAGTCGTGCATGATGATCGGCGCGCCGATCTCCTTGGCGAACTCCGCGCGCTCGTACATCTCCTCCGGGGACGGCGCCGTCACGTTCAGGTAGTGGCCCTTGCGCTCGCCGGTCTCGGCCTCCGCCTTCTTGATCGCCTCCATGAC
>CAJXLI010000113.1 GCA_913055575.1 uncultured Ectothiorhodospiraceae bacterium | reverse complement strand
GCCATCCTCCGCGACGGGCTGTGGGGCAACAACGCCGCCCTGGTGCAGCTGCTCGGGCTGTGCCCGCTGCTGGCCGTCACCACCACGGCCACGGCCGGGCTGGGCCTGGGCCTCGCCACCCTGCTGGTGGTCACCGCGTCGAGCACCGCCGTCTCCCTGATCCGCAACCTCGTCCCGCGGGACGTGCGCATCCCGGTGTTCATCCTCATCATCGCCGCCCTCGTGACCGTGGTGGAGATGGCCATGGCGGCGTGGCTCCACGAGCTCTACCGCACCCTGGGGCTGTTCCTGCCGCTGATCGTGACCAACTGCGCCATCCTCGGCCGGGCCGAGGCGTTCGCCTCCCGCAACCGGGTGGGCCCGGCGGCGCTGGACGGCGTCGCCACCGGGGCCGGCTTCGCCGCCGTGCTCATCGGCCTCGGCGCCCTGCGCGAGCTCATCGGCCGCGGCACCCTGCTCGACGGCGCCGAGCAGCTCTTCGGGCCGGCCGCCGCGGGCTGGTCCGTGGAGCTGGTGCCCGGCGACGTCTTCCTGCTGGCCATCCTGCCGCCGGGCGCGTTCTTCGGCCTGGCCGTGCTGCTGGCGATCAAGAACCGCATCGACGACCGCTGAGGCCCGGCGCCGCCCGCGCCGCGCTGCCTCCCGGCGAGCGGCGGCGGCCGGGCCCCCTGGCGTGGAGAGCGACGATGGATGCCGACACCCGCTACGAGCTGTACCGCCGTCTGAGCGAGGCGCTGCCCGAGCCGGAGACGGAGCTGCGCTTCGACTCCGTCTTCGAGCTCCTGGTGGCGGTGATCCTCTCGGCGCAGAGCACGGACCGGAGCGTCAACGAGGCCACGGCGCGCCTGTTCCCCGACGCCAACACCCCGGAGCAGATCCTCGCCCTCGGCGAGGCCGGCCTGAAGCCCTACATCCAGACCATCGGCCTCTACAACAACAAGGCGCGGAACATCATCGCCACCTGCCGCAAGCTCGTCGACGACCACGGCGGCGAGGTGCCCCGGGAGCGCCGGGCGCTGGAGGCGCTGCCCGGTGTCGGGCGCAAGACGGCGAGCGTCGTCCTCAACGTCGCCTTCGGCGAGCCGACCATCGCCGTGGATACGCACATCTTCCGCGTCGCCAACCGCACCGGCCTGGCGCCGGGCAAGGACGCGCGGCAGGTGGAGGCGGCCCTGGAGGCGGTCACGCCGGCGCCGTTCCGGCGCCACGCCCACCACTGGCTGATCCTGCACGGCCGCTACACCTGCACGGCGCGCCGGCCGCGCTGCGGCGCGTGCCCCATCGCGGACCTGTGCGCGTACGCCGAGAGGACGGTCGCCGAGGAGGGCTAGCCGGCGCCGCCGGCCGCCGCGCGGCCCCGGGCCGGCGGGGGCCCGTGCCGCGTGCCCGCCGAGTCCGCGCGGGCCCGGGGTGGCGGCGGCCGGGCGCTAGCCGCGGCGGTTGGCGCCGAGGCGCAGGCGCAGGGCGTTGAGGCGGATGAAGCCGGCGGCGTCCTGCTGGTCGTAGGCGCCGGCGTCGTCCTCGAAGGTCGCCACCGAGGCGTCGAAGAGGCTCTTCGGCGACTGGCGGCCGACGACGATGGCGTTGCCCTTGTAGAGCTTCAGCCGGACGGTCCCCTCCACGTCCTGCTGGGTCCGGTCGATCATCGCCTGCAGCGCCTCGCGCTCCGGGGCGAACCAGTAGCCCTGGTAGACGAGCTCCGCGTAGCGCGGCATGAGCTCGTCCTTGAGGTGCGCGGCGTCGCGGTCGAGGGTGATGGACTCCATGGCGCGGTGGGCGCGCAGCAGGATGGTCCCGCCCGGCGTCTCGTAGCAGCCGCGGGACTTCATGCCCACGTAGCGGTTCTCGACGATGTCGATGCGGCCGATGCCGTGGCGGCCGCCGAGCTGGTTGAGCCGGGAGAGCAGCGCCGCCGGCGACAGCCGCTCGCCGTCGACGGCCACCGGATCGCCGCCGGCGAACTCGATGTCGATGTACTGCGGCTCGTCCGGGGCGGTCTCCGGCGCGTTGGTCCACAGCCACATGTCCGCCTCGGGCTCGGTCCAGGTGTCCTCCAGGACCCCGCCCTCGTAGGAGATGTGCAGGAGGTTGGCGTCCATGGAGTACGGTGCGCTGCCCGCCTCGCGCTTGCCCTCGATGTCGATGCCGTGGCGCTCGGCGTACTGCAGCAGCCGCTCGCGGGAGTTGAGGTCCCACTCCCGCCACGGGGCGATGACCCGGATGCCCGGCTCGAGGCCGTAGTAGCCGAGCTCGAAGCGGACCTGGTCGTTGCCCTTGCCGGTGGCGCCGTGGGCGACGGCGTCGGCACCGGTCTCGCGGGCGATCTCCACCTGCCGCCTGGCGATCAGCGGCCGGGCGATGGAGGTGCCGAGCAGGTACTCGCCCTCGTAGACGGCGTTGGCGCGGAACATGGGGAAGACATAGTCGCGCACGAACGTCTCGCGCAGGTCGTCGACGTAGATCTCCTTGACGCCGAACGCCTCGGCCTTGCGCCGGGCCGGCTCGAGCTCCTCGCCCTGGCCGAGATCGGCGGTGAAGGCCACCACCTCGCAGTTGTAGGTCTCCTCGAGCCACTTGAGGATGACCGAGGTGTCGAGCCCCCCGGAGTAGGCGAGGACCACCTTGTTGACGTCAGGCATGATCGGCTCCGATCGGTGTTCGCGGTAGGCTTTTGGATGACAGACAGGGTACTACAGGCGGGGGCGGCGTTCAGCGACGGCCCCGCCCCCAAGACTCAGGCCCCGGGACAGATCCCGGCGGCGCGGTGAGCGACCTACGCCGCCAGCCACTCGAGCAGCGCCTTCTGGGCGTGCAGGCGGTTCTCCGCCTCCTCCCAGACGACGCTCTGCGGCCCCTCGAGGACGGCGGCCTCGACCTCCTCGCCGCGGTGGGCGGGCAGGCAGTGCATGAACACCGCGCCCTCGCCGGCGCGGGCCATGAGCGCCTCGGTGACGCAGTAGTCGCGGAAGGCGGCCTCGCGGTCGGCCTGCTCGCCCTCCTGGCCCATGCTCGCCCAGACATCGGTGGTGACCAGGTCCGCGCCCTCGGCGGCAGCGTGGGCGTCGTCGAACAGGCGCACCCGGTCGCCGCCGAGGGCCACGGCCTCGGCGTCGGGCCGGTAGCCGGCCGGGGCGGCGATGTGCAGGTCGAAGCCGAGCAGGCCGGCCGCCTCGATCCAGGTGTGGCACATGTTGTTGGCGTCGCCGATCCACGCCACCCGGCGCCCGGCGATGCCGCCGCAGTGCTCGACGAAGGTCTGCAGGTCGGCGAGGACCTGGCACGGGTGGGAGCGGTCCGAGAGGCCGTTGATCACCGGCGCCGCCGAGTAGGCGGCGAAGCGCTCCAGCATCTCGTGGCCGTAGGTGCGGATCATCACCGTGTCGACCATCCGGCTGATCACCCGCGCCGTATCCGCCACCGGCTCGCCGCGGCCGAGCTGGCTGTCGCCGGTGGCCAGGAAGATGGCGTGGCCGCCGAGCTGCGCCATGCCGGCCTCGAAGGAGACCCGCGTGCGGGTGGAGGACTTCTCGAAGACCATGCCCAGCACGCGGCCCGCGAGGGGCTGGTGCAGCTGGCCCTGGCGGTGCAGGGCCTTGAGCTCCGCGGCCCGGCGCAGCAGGTGGTGGATCTCCTCGGCGGAGCAGTCGCGCAGGCTGAGGAAGTGGCGCATCGGGGACGCCCTCTAAGGCTCGTTGCGGATCACGCGGCCGCCGCGGCGAGGTGGCGGCGCACCAGGCCCACGACCCCGTCGGCGAGCTGCTCGACCTCGCCGTCGCTGAGGGTCAGCGGGGGCACGAGGCGCACCACGTTGCCGGCGGTGACGTTGATCAGCAGCCCCTCGTCCAGGGCCTGGCGCGGCAGCGCGGAGGCGTCGACGGTCAGCTCGACGCCGGTCATCAGCCCCCGGCCGCGGATCTCCGCCATCCCGTCGACGCCGGCCAGCCCCTCGGCCAGGCGCGCCCGCAGCGCCTCGCCGGCCCGGGCGGCGGCGGCGGGCAGGCCCTCGCCCTCCAGGGTGTCGAGCACCGCCAGCGCCGCCCGCGCCGCCAGCGGGTTGCCGCCGTAGGTGGTGCCGTGGCTGCCCGGGCCGAGGATCTCGGCGTAGCCGGCGGCGGCCAGGCAGGCGCCGATGGGCAGGCCGTTGCCCAGGGCCTTGGCGAGCACGAGCACGTCCGGCCGGACGCCGGCCTGCTCGAAGGCGAAGAGCGTCCCGGTCCGCCCCATGCCGGTCTGCACCTCGTCGAGCATCAGCAGCCAGCCGCGCTCGTCGCAGATCCGGCGCAGCCGCTGCAGGTAGTCCGCCGGCGGGATGCGGACGCCGCCCTCGCCCTGGATGGGCTCCACCAGCACGGCGCAGACGGCGTCGTCGTCGAGCCCGGCCACGGCGTCGGCGTCGCCGTAGGGCACGCGCAGGAAGCCCTCGGGCAGCGGCTCGAAGCCCGCCTGCGCCTGGGGGTTGGCGGTGGCCGCCAGGGTGCCCAGGGTGCGGCCGTGGAAGGCGCCGTCGGCGACCACGATGCGCGGCCGCTCGATGCCGCGGCCGCTGGCGTAGCGGCGGACGAGCTTGATGGCCGCCTCGTTGGCCTCGGCGCCGGAGTTGCAGAAGAAGGCCCCGGCCATGCCCGAGGCGGCGCACAGGCGCTCGGCGAGCCGCTCCTGCAGCGGCACGCGGTAGAGGTTCGAGGTGTGCACCAGGGTCTGCGCCTGCTCGGCCACCGCCCGGGCGACGGCCGGGTGGCTGTGGCCGAGCCCGCACACGGCGATGCCGGCGACGCCGTCGAGGTAGGCGCGCCCCTGCTCGTCGTAGAGCCAGGCCCCCTCACCCCGGGTGAAGGCGACTGGCAGCCGGCTGTAGGTTGGTATCAGGGCTTCCATGGGGGTCTTCGTGCGTTGCTGCCGCTCCCGGCACCGGCTCCCGGAGCCGGGAAAAAACGTCTAAAGTAACCGTCGGCGCCACCCGGCGCAAGCACCGTAGACCACCGCCACCACTGGAGGGCGCTGCGATGGACCCGGTAACCCTGGCCGTCTTCTCCAGCCGCGTCGCCGCCGTCTGCGACGAGATGGGCGCCGTCCTGCGG
>CAJXLI010000112.1 GCA_913055575.1 uncultured Ectothiorhodospiraceae bacterium | reverse complement strand
TGCACCCTCAACGACGGCCTGGGCGCCGTGACCATCGGCGCCGTCGAGCGCTACATCAGCGACGAGGCCATCCGGCAGGGCTGGCGGCCGGACGTCAGCGACATCGAGGATACCGGCAAGCGTGTAGCCATCATCGGCGCCGGCCCGGCGGGCCTGGGCGCCGCCAACACCCTGGCGCGCAACGGCGTGTACCCGGTGGTCTTCGATCGCTACCCGGAGATCGGCGGCCTCCTCACCTTCGGCATCCCGCCGTTCAAGCTCGAGAAGGACGTCATCCGCACGCGGCGGGCAGTCCTCGAGGGCATGGGCGTCGAGTTCCGGCTGGGCACCGAGGTGGGCCAGGACGTCGCCTTCGAGGAGCTACTCGAGGGCTACGACGCGGTCTTCCTCGGCACCGGGACCTACACCTACATGCGCGGCGGCTTCCCGGGCGAGGACCTGCCGGGCGTCCACGAGGCCCTCCCCTACCTGGTCTCCAACATCAACCGGGAGGAGGGCTGGGAGCACGCCGACGACGCGTTCATCGACATGCAGGGCAAGCACGTGGTCGTGCTCGGCGGCGGCGACACGGCCATGGACTGCAACCGCACCGCCCTGCGCCAGGGCGCGCTCAGCGTCACCTGCGCCTACCGGCGTGACGAGCAGAACATGCCCGGCTCCCGGCGCGAGGTCGAGAACGCCAAGGAGGAGGGCGTGACGTTCCTCTGGAACCGCCAGCCGGTGGAGGTGATTGGAGACGACCGCATCGAAGGGGTTAAGGTGGTGCGCACCGAGCTCGGCCCGCCCGACGAGCGCGGCCGGCGCCGGCCCGAGCCGGTCCCCGGCTCCGAGGAGGTGCTCCCGGCGGACGGGCTGATCATCGCCTTCGGCTTCCGCCCGAGCCCGCCGCAGTGGCTCGAGCAGCACGGGGTCGAGCTCGACGAGCGCGGCCAGGTCCGCATACGCAAGGAGGAGGCCCCCTTCGGGCAGACCTCCCATCCGAAGATCTTCGCCGGCGGCGACATGGTCCGCGGCTCCGACCTCGTCGTTACGGCGGTCTGGGAGGGGCAGGAGGCCGCCAAGGGGATCCTCGACCACCTGCAAGTATAGGAGTGACGCGGTGAGCACCTCAGAGCTCCAGAACGATCGCCTCCTGCGCGCCCTCCAGCGCCAGCCCGTGGACCGGACGCCGGTCTGGATGATGCGCCAGGCCGGCCGCTACCTGCCGGAGTACCGGGAGGTCCGCAACCAGGCCGGCAGCTTCATGGGGCTGTGCCGCACCCCGGAGCTGGCGGCCCGGGTGACGCTGCAGCCCCTGGAGCGCTACGACCTGGATGCCGCCATCCTCTTCTCGGATATCCTCACGATCCCCGAGGCGATGGGCCTGGGCCTGGAATTCGTCGCCGGCGAGGGGCCGGTCTTCGAGAACCGGATCAAGACCGCCACGGACATCGACCGCCTGCCCCGGCCCTCCCCGGACCAGGAGCTGCGCTACGTCATGGACGCCGTGCAGGCCTGCCGCCAGGAGCTCAAGGGCCGGGCGCCGCTGATCGGCTTCACCGGCAGCCCCTGGACCCTGGCCACCTACATGATCGAGGGCGGCTCCAGCAAGACCTACGCGGCCAGCAAGAGCCTGCTCTACAACGAGCCCGAGGCCGCCCACCGGCTCATGGCCAAGCTCGCCGACACCGTGGCCGACTACCTCAGCGGCCAGGTGGAGGCCGGGGCCCAGGCCCTGATGCTCTTCGACACCTGGGGCGGCGTCCTGGACCCGCAGCGCTACCGCGAGTTCTCCCTCGCCTACATGCAGCGCATCGTCGAGCAGCTGCCGCGGGAGCGCGATGGCCGGCGGGTGCCGGTGACGCTGTTCACCAAGGGCGGCGGCCAGTGGCTGGAGGATATCGCCGCGACTGGCTGCGACGGGATCGGCCTGGACTGGACCACGCCGCTGGACGAGGCCCGCCGCCGCGTCGGCGACCAGGTCGCCCTGCAGGGCAATCTCGATCCCTGCATGCTCTACGCCGAGCCGGAGGTCATCCGCCGCGAGGTGAGACGCTGCCTGGCCGAGTTCGGCCACGGCCCCGGCCACGTCTTCAACCTGGGCCACGGCGTCCAGCCGGAGACCCCGCCGGAGAGCGTCGAGACCATGATCCAGGCCCTCCACGAGTCCTCACCGGCCTACCATGACGCGACGGCCCCAACGGCCTCGTCGTAAGCGGCAGAAGCGGCGCATCCTCTCGGCGGGCGTGGTCCCCGTCCGCTTCGTCGAGGGGGAGCGCCGCTACCTCCTGCTGCGCGCCTTCCAGTACTGGGACTTCCCCAAGGGCAAGGTCGAGCCGGGCGAGGCGGCCCTGGAGGCGGCCCGCCGCGAGGTCGAGGAGGAGACGGGCATCACGGCGCTGGCGTTCCGCTGGGGGTACGCCTCCTACGAGACCGGCCCCTACGGCCGCGGCAAGGTGGCCCGCTACTACCTGGCCGAGACGCCCACCCGCAAGGTCGTGCTCGGCATCAACCCCGAGCTGGGCCGCCCGGAGCACCACGAGTACCGCTGGGTCACCCCCCGCGAGGCCTACCGCCTCGCCTCGCCGCGCGTCCGCGAGGTCCTCGACTGGGCCGAGACGCAGATCACCGCCGGGGGCAGCGGCAGCGAGCCCGCCGGCTGACGCGGCGAGGCCTCAGCTCCGGCCGAGCCGCCACCCGGCCGCCCCCGCCCAGGCGTCCCGCGCGAAGTAGGCGAGCAGCGCGAGCACGATCACGGCGCCCCCCAGCCACGAGGGCGTCGGGGGCACCTCGGCGAAGACCAGCCACACCCACAGCGGCCCCAGCGCCGCCTCGAGGAGCAGGACCAGGCTGACCTCCGGCGACGGCAGGTAGCGCGTCGACTGCGCGATGAGCACCAGGGCCAGGGGCATCTGCACCAGCCCCATGACGCCGAGCACGGCGTAGCTCGCGGGGGCCAGCGCCAGCGGCTCGGCCCAGGGCCAGGCGCACAGGGCGGCCAGCGCGCCGCCGGTGGCCACTACCGGCAGGCGGTCGATCGCCTGGCGGGCACGCAGCAGCGTCAGGTTGGCCCCCATGTTCGCGGCCGCCAGCAGCGCAGCCAGGTCCCCCCAGCGGCCGTCCGTGGCCGCGGGACCGCTGAGGAGGATGGCCATCCCGAGGAGCACCGCCAGCGCGGTCCACCAGGTGCTAGCGCGCAGCGGCTCGCGCAGGAACAGCCGCGTGAAGAGCGCGGAGAACAGCGGCGCCGTGGCGAAGAGCACGAGGACGTTGGCCGCATGGGTGTGGAGGACGGCGAAGACGAAGAGGATGGCGTTGAGGCCGAACGACACCCCGGAGGCCGCCGCGGCCCAGCCGCCACGGCGCCAGATGCGCGGGGCATGGCGCCCCTGGGTGGCGAGCAGCAGGGCGCCGACGGAGACCGCCATGAGCAGGCCGCGCCAGAAGACGATGGCCCAGCCGCTGGCGTCGGCGAGGCGTACCAGGGCGGCATCGAAGCTCAGGACGACGACGCCGGCGGCGGCCATGAGCAGGCCCTTGGGACGGCGCTCGGTGGCGTAGGCGGTACTGGCGCGCGGCATACGATGGATCTCCCTCGAGGACTCGGCTGGGGCGGCGGGCCGCGGGGCGATCCCGCCTGGCGGCCCTGCCCGCGCCCGGGGCGGCCAGGCTAACCCGGCACCGGGCGCTGCGTGGGCGCCGCGGCCGCAGTCCTGCTCGCCAGGCAAGACCGCGCCGCGGCGTGCTACATTCGCGGCAGACCGCACACCGCCAGGCGCCGGCCGAGCGCGGGCGTGCGGCCTCGCGCTCGGCCCCGCCGCGAGACGGCGGAGCCGACCCAGCCCGCCTGGAGCAAGCGACATGAGCGACGACCCCATCCAGCTGACCGCCCTCACCTACCACGACCTGGGCCACGCCGAGGGCCTGGAGCGCCTGGACCAGCGCTTCCTGGCGCACCTGGCGGAGGCGGCGCCGCAGCGCCAGCAGCAGCTGCTGGCCCACCGCGACCCCCACGGCAGCCCGCTCACCGGCCGGGAGCTGGGCGACTGGCTCGTCGCCGTCGGGCCGCACCTGGAGCGCTTCCTGGCGGAGCTGTTCGGCGTCGAGGAGGCGCTGGCGGCCATCCAGGACGCCCTGACCCGGGATAGCGAGGTGATGGCCTTCCGCGAGGCCTTCGTCAAGCGCCGCGCCCGGCGCCGCCGGGACGCGGAGACGGCCGACTTCGGCGAGCTGGACGCATGGCTGGAGACGGCGCTCGACGCCCACGGCCTGGCCGGCGCTGACCGGGAGCTGGCCGTGGCCCGCCTCGGGCAGCGGCTGCTGGACACCGGCGATACGGACGGCGCCGAGCAGCTGACCCGGTGGTGCGCCGCCGCCCTGCACACCCCGGAGGGCCGCGCCGCGGTCCGCGGCTGGGCCGCCTTCCGGCTGCCTGCGCGGGTGGACCACACCCGGCTGGTGGCGCTGGAGCCGGAGGACAGCAGCGCCGTCCGCCACCGGGCCCCGCGCAGCCAGTGGCGCAGCCGCGACGGCTTCGAGCTCACCGACCCGCGCGCCGAGCGGCGCCAGGTCAGCGCCGAGGCCCACTACTGCATCTACTGCCACGACCACGAGGGCGACTTCTGCGCCCGCGGCTTCCCCGAGCGCAAGTCCGATCCGGCCCTCGGCTACAAGGCCAACCCGCTCGGGGTACGGCTCACCGGCTGCCCGCTGGAGGAGCGCATCTCCGAGATGAACCGCCTCTACCGGGACGGCCACCCCCTGGCCGCGCTGGCCGTGGCCATGGTGGACAACCCCATGGTCCCCGCCACCGGCCACCGCATCTGCAACGACTGCATGAAGTCGTGCATCTACCAGAAGCAGGACCCGGTGGACATCCCGCAGATCGAGACCCGGGCGCTCACCGACGTCCTCAGCCTGCCCTACGGCGTCGAGCTCTACCACCTGCTCACCCGCTGGAACCCCCTGCGGCGCAGCCAGTACCTGCCCGCGGCGGACAACGGCCGGCGGGTGCTCATCGCCGGGCAGGGGCCGGCCGGCTTCACCATGGCCCACCACCTGACCATGGCCGGCTGCACGGTGGTGGCCATCGACGGGCTCAAGATCGAGCCCCTGCCCGAGGCGTGGCTCGACGGCCCCATCCGCGACTGGTCGGCGCTCTGGGAGCCGCTGGCGTCGCGCACCCTCTACGGCTTCGGCGGCGTGGCCGAGTACGGCATCACCAACCGCTGGGACAAGAACTTCCTCAAGCT
>CAJXLI010000111.1 GCA_913055575.1 uncultured Ectothiorhodospiraceae bacterium | reverse complement strand
TGCGTCGCCTCGTTGCGGTCCTTGTTGAAGAACCGCTGCAGCACCTCGACGACGAAGTCCATGGGGGTGTAGTCGTCATTGAGCAGCACCACCTTGTACATCGGTGGCTGCTTCAGCGACGGCTCGGCCGCCTCGGTCTCCGGGCCCTGCGGCTCGTTTTCCTTCGGTTCTTCGGTCATCACGGCCTATTCTATATAGTGGCGCGCACACCGGCCAATGCAAGGTCTCTACGATCACCATAAAAAAAGCCCGGGGCGGCTCCGCACCACCCCGGGCCCAGCTGCCGGCAGGGGCAGGTGACGCGCCTTGCGTCAGAACTGCTCCTCCTCGGTCGAGCCGGCCAGCGCCGTCACCGAGGAGTGGCCGCCCTCGATGGTGTTGGTCACCTGGTCGAAGTAGCCGGCCCCGACCTCGCGCTGGTGGCGGGTAGCGGTATAGCCGTCCTTCTCGGCAGCGAACTCGGACTGCTGGAGCTCGGCATAGGCCTCCATCTGCCGCTCCTTGTAGCCGCGTGCGAGCTCGAACATGGAGTGGTTCAGCGCGTGGAAGCCGGCCAGGGTGATGAACTGGAACTTGTAGCCCATCTCGCCGAGCTGATCCTGGAAGCTGCGGATGGTCCGCTCATCCAGGTTGCCGGACCAGTTGAACGACGGCGAGCAGTTGTAGGCCAGCAGCTTGCCCGGATACTTCTCGTGGATCGCCTGCGCAAACTCCCGGGCGAAGCCCAGATCCGGCTTGCCGGTCTCGCACCAGACCACATCGGCGAACGGCGCGTAGGCCAGGCCGCGGTTGATCGCCTGCTCCGGGCCCGCCTTGGTGCGGAAGAAGCCCTCCACCGTGCGCTCGCCGGTCATGAACGGCTTGTCGTTATCGTCCACGTCCGAGGTTAGCAGATCCGCCGCCTCGGCGTCGGTACGCCCGACCAAGATGGTCGGCACGTCCATGACGTCGGCAGCCAGGCGAGCGGCAATCAGCTTCTGCACCGCCTCCTGCGTCGGGACCAGGACCTTGCCGCCCATGTGGCCGCACTTCTTCACGGAGGCGAGCTGGTCCTCGAAGTGCACCCCGGCGGCACCGGCGCGGATCATGCCCTTCATCAGCTCGAAGGCGTTGAGCACGCCGCCGAAGCCGGCCTCGGCGTCCGCGACGATGGGCTTCATGAAGTCGAAGGGCTCGTTACCCTCGGCGTGGTTGATCTCGTCGGCGCGCATCAGGGCGTTGTTGATGCGATCGATGACGGCCGGCACCGAGTTGGCCGGATAGAGGGACTGGTCGGGGTACATCGTCTGGCCCAGGTTGGCGTCAGCCGCCACCTGCCAGCCCGAGAGGTAGATGGCGTTGAGCCCCGCCTTGACCTGCTGCAGCGCCTGATTGCCGGTCAGGGCGCCCAGGGCGTTCACGTAGGGCATCTCGTTCATGTATTGCCAGAGCTTCTCGGCGCCCTGGCGAGCGAGGCTGTACTCGACATCGACGGTGCCGCGCAGGCGCACGACCTCATCGGCGCCGTAGCCTCGCTTGACGTTCTTCCAGCGCGGATTCTCGGCCCAGTCGCGCTCGATCTCGGCTTGATCTCTCATGCTGCTCCTCCCGTGGAGGCCGGCACCGCCAGCCCCTGTAAGTCTGTTCTGCCGCTTGCATCGCTCCCGGCTGATCGGTCTACCGGGGTGCTCATCGCGGGATCGAGTGCCGGGTAGGGTTCCCCCGGCCCCGATCCGGTGAGCCTGCGCCGCTGGCGCGCTGTGCGTGTGGCACACAGCCTCGCCTGACTGACGCGTCACCGATAGTATGGCGCAGCGCACCATTTGACAATATTTCGCAAACTATATTCGATATTGATAGCTTTAATGGAGCCTGCCTTGGACAGCTTGGAAGAGGAGTCGCCCCGGCACTACTATCGGCACAATCGGCTCAAGCAGCTCCGCGCCTTCTGCCACGCTGCCCAGGAGCGTAGCATCTCCCGCGCGGCGGAGCGGCTCGAGCTGAGCCAGCCCTCGGTATCGCTCCAGATCCAGGCGCTCGAGCGCGAGATGGGTATCACCCTGTTCGAGCGCCGCGGGCCCCGCATCCGGCTGACCCCGGATGGCGAGGCCCTCTACGAGGTCGCCTCGCCCCTGGTCGAGGGCATCGACTCGCTGCCGGAGCAGTTCGTCGCCCGCAACCGCTGGCAGCAGCTCGGCCACCTGGACATCGCCGCCGGGGAGTCTACCTCGCTCTACGTCCTGCCGGGCCTGCTGCGGCGCTTCATGGAGCAGCACCCGAAGGTCCACGTGCGGCTCCACAACCTCATCGGCGACGAGCAGATCCACGCCGTGCAGCAGGATCGGGTGGACATCGCCGTGGGCTCCAACCTGGACCTGCCGGACGACGTCGTCTACAGGGCGACGCACACCTTCGACCTGAAGCTGATTACGCCGCGCCAGCACCCGCTCGCCGAGAAGCCGGAGATCACCCTCGAGGATCTCGCGGCCGGAGAGCTGATCCTGCCGCCACGGCAGCTCACCACCTGGCGGCTCGTGAACCTGATCTTCCAGCAGCACAGCGTCCCCTACCAGGTCCGCCTCGAGGTCGGGGGCTGGGAGATCATGAAGCGCTACGTCGAGCTCGGCTTCGGCATCGGTATCGCCAGCGCCATCTGCCTGACCGGGGACGAGGACCTGGTCATCCGCGACCTGCCCCGCATCTTCCCGCGGCGAACGTACGGCGTCATGCTGCGGCGCGGCCGCTATCTATCCCCGCAGGCGCGACGCTTCCTGGAGCTCATCGACCCGGAGGGCTTCGGCGCCGCTGTGGAGTGGGACGGGGTCCCCGGCAGCCAGGAGAGCGTCCTGGTACCCGGCAGCGAGGCGGACTGACCCACCGCCCGTCGGCGCCTGCTACGGGCTACCGGGACAGGCGCCGGCCTATGATAGGCTCTAAGGGCATGATGCCCAACCGACCCAATCCCGAAACCCCATGACCGAGCCAGCCGCGCGCATCGTCGTCGGTCTCTCCGGCGGGGTCGACTCCGCCGTGGCCGCCCTCCGCCTCGTCCGTGCCGGGCATGAGGTGGCCGGGCTGTTCATGAAGAACTGGGAGGATGACGACACCCTGAGCCGATGCGCCGCCGAGGAGGATGCGGCCTCCGCCGCGGCGGTAGCCGAGCACCTCGGGATCCCCCTGCATCGGGCCAACTTCGCCGCCGCCTACCGGCACGAGGTCTTCGACCACGCGCTCGCCGAGCTGCGCGCCGGTCGAACCCCCAACCCGGACATCCTCTGCAACCGGCACATCAAGTTCGATCGCTTCCTGCACCATGCGCGCTTGCAGCTCGGCGCAGACGCCGTGGCCACCGGGCACTACGCCCGGCTCGGCACCGCCAGCGATGGCGGGCCCGCCCTGCTCCGCGGCACCGACCCGGACAAGGACCAGAGCTACTTCCTCGCCAGCGTGCCGCGCTCCGCCCTGTCCCAGGTCCATTTCCCCCTGGGCGAGACGCCCAAGGCCGCTGTGCGCGAGGAGGCGCGGCGCGCCGGCCTGCCGAACGCCGAGCGCCCGGACAGCACCGGGATCTGCTTCATCGGTGAGCGCGACTTCGCTGGTTTCATGCAGCGCTATATCGAGCGCTCGCCCGGCCCGATCCTGCGCGATGACGGCGTCGAGATCGGCCGCCACGACGGCCTCGCCTTCTATACCCTGGGCCAGCGGCGGGGGCTCGGCATCGGTGGCGACAGCGGCCGCAGCTCGGCCCCCTGGTACGTGGCCGCCAAGGACCCGGCACGCAATGCGCTGATCGTGGTCCAGGGCCACGACCACCCCTGGCTACAGAGCGCGGCCGTGACCACCGAGCCGTGCCACTGGCTGGCGCCGCCCCCGCCGGAGGGTGCGCACCTGACCGCCCAGGTACGCTACCGCCAGCCGCCGCAACCGGGGCGTCTGAGCCACGGCACCGATGGCGGCGTTACCTTCCACTTCACCGATCCCCAGCGCGCCCCGGCCCCGGGGCAGCAGCTCGTGCTCTACGACGGGCCGCGCTGCCTCGGCGGCGGCGTCATTGCCGATACACAGCCCGCAGTGCCTAGAGAGATCCCGGAGAAGCAGCCCACGGAGGCCGTGTGAGCGAGTCGAGAGAACAGGAGCAAGCCCTGACCCTGGCCGCCGTGATGCAGTCGGTACAGTGCGTTCGCGAGATCGCGCGCGCCGGTGATACCGAGGCGCGCCGCTACGAGCCGCTGGTCGACGGCCTGCTCGGCGAGTACGACGGCTCGGCAGACGCATTGTACGGGGCCGCCCGCCTGGCGCCGGGACTGCGCCGGGTGGTGGAGCAGCTTGAGGAGCCGCAGGAAGCGGACACCACCCGCTACGTGGCCAGCATCTTCCACCTCGAGCGTCGACTGATGAAGCGTCGCAAGCTCCTGCAGCGCGTCAGCGAGGGGATCGAGCAGGCGCGCCGCCAGGCGCACTACTTCGGCGACGCCACCCATATCAACGTCATCCACAGTATCGGCGATCTCTACAGCCAGACCATCAGCCCGATGGGGCCCCGGCTGATGATCCGTGGCGAGCAGCAGCACCTGGAGAACGAGCGTAACGCCGCGCTGATCCGGGCGCTGCTGCTGTGCGGTATCCGGGGAGCCAGCCTGTGGCGCGAGAACGGCGGCGGGCGCCTGACCCTGCTCATGCGGCGCAACGGGATCGCCCGGGCCAGCCGCGACATGCTCGCGGCCTTGCCCCACGGGGCGTAAGCGACGCGCCCCGGCAGAACCTTTACACTATAAGAACCCCTGATCAAACAATCACTGGAGGGCTCATGACGGACAGCTTCAACTCGCGGACCACCTTGCACGCCGGGGGCAAGGCCTACGAGATCTACAGCCTCGACGGCCCCCGCAGCACCTACGACGTCGATCGGTTGCCGTTCTCGCTGAAGATCCTCCTCGAGAACCTGCTTCGCACGGAGGACGGGACGAATATCACCCGCGAGCACATCGAAGCAGTCCTCAACTGGAACCCCGGCGCGGCGCCCAAGGACCAGATCGCCTTCACACCGGCGCGCGTTGTCCTCCAGGACTTCACCGGCGTGCCATCGGTCGTCGACCTCGCCGCCATGCGCGACGCCATGAAGCGCCTAGGCGGCGATCCCAAGCAGATCAATCCGCTCTCCCCGGCCGACCTGATCATCGACCACTCGGTGATGGTCGACTACTTCGGCAATAGCCAGGCCCTGCAGATGAATACGGAGATGGAGTACCAGCGCAACCGGGAGCGCTACGAGTTCCTGCGCTGGGGCCAGACCGCCTTCTCCAACTTCCGCGT
>CAJXLI010000110.1 GCA_913055575.1 uncultured Ectothiorhodospiraceae bacterium | reverse complement strand
GACGCGGCCCTGGACAAGCTCGGGGAGGCCGGCTTCGACCCGGTCTACGGCGCCCGGCCGCTCAAGCGGGTCCTGCAGAACCAGGTGGAGAACGCCCTCGCCCGGCATATGCTCGAGGGCCAGTTCGCCCCGGGCGATCGCATCCGCGTGGATGTGCAGGACGGCGAGCTCACCTTCCAGCGCCAGGAGCAGGCCGTCGAGGGCGAGGCCGTCTAGCCCCGGCCTGCCTCGCTGCGGTCGCCGCTAGCGCCCGGGGGCTCCCCCCGGGCGCTTCGCCTTGGGCCCCTGCCGGGGCTGCCGCTCCGAGGCCGTCGCCGCCAGCAGCACCCGGTCCAGCCACCGCGCCGGCAGGAGGCGCTCGAGCACGGCGAAGAGGTGGGTGGGCACGGTCACGCGGTAGCGTGCCCGCGGGCGCGGGTGCTCGAGGGCGTGGACGAGCTTCGTGGCCACCGCGTCGGCCTCCCGGGTGAAGGGGGTCGCGGTCCCGGCCCCGGCGAGGCGCCGCTCGACAGCCTGATAGGTGGCGGCGTGGGCGCTGCGCTCGGCGTCGATCCGGGCCCGGAAGGCGCGGTGGGCGTTCTCGCGGAAGCGCGTGGCGATGGGGCCAGGCTGGATCAGGCTGACGTGGATGCCGCTGCCGTCGAGTTCCTGGCGCAGCGTGTCGGTCAGTCCCTCGAGGGCGAACTTCGAGCAGACGTAGGCGCTGCGGTAGGGCAGGGCGATGAAGCCGAGCACCGAGCTGTTCTGCACGATGCGGCCGTAGCCCTGCGCGCGCATCAGCGGCACGGCCCGGGCGGTCAGCTCATGGGTGCCGAGCAGGTTGGTCTCCAGCTGCTCGCGCAGCGTCCCCCGCGATAGATCCTCCACGGCGCCGGGCTGGCCGTAGGCGCCGTTGTTGAAGAGCGCATCCAGGCGCCCGCCGGTGCGCTCTGCCACCTCCGCTACGGCGGCGCCGATGGTGTCGCTGTCGGCCAGATCCAGCCGCAAGGCGTCCGTCCAGCCGGCCGCCTGCAGCCGCGCGACGTCTGCCGCCTGCCGTGCCGTGGGGAAGACCCGCCAGCCCCGGGCGGCCATGCGCTCTGCGGCGGCGATACCGATGCCGCTGGAGCAGCCGGTGACCAGCACGGTGGGGCGCGGCTCGGGGCTCGGTACGCTCATGCCGCGACAGCCTAAAGCCTGCGGCCGCGATCGGCCAGGCGTTCTGTTCCTCGCCGCCTTCCGGAGGGAAGGATAGGCCCGCCCCTGAGGCGGGGTTGTATTCGTCGCCGGGTGACCCCATCAATAGCCCCACCGAATCAGGGTGGCCATCGAGGGAGAGAGCCCATGCCGATCTACGAGTACGAGTGCCGTAGCTGTGGATACCGCCTGGAGGCGATCCAGTCCATCTCCGAGGACCCGCTCACCGAGTGCCCCCAGTGCGAGGCAGCGGCGCTCAGGCGCCTGGTCTCGCCCGTCGGCTTCCGCCTCAAGGGCGGTGGCTGGTACGAGACCGACTTCAAGTCGAACAACCGCAAGAACGTCACCGATGGCGGCGCTGATCAGGGCGCCGGCTCGGGGGATAGCGCGAGCAGTAGCTCGGGGGAGGGCGCGAGCAATGGCGCCGGTAACGGCTCGAGCAGCAGCTCCGGCTCGGGGCAGAGCCCAGGCCAGGGCGGCGGCGGCTCTGGCGGTGGGCAGAGCAGCGGCCAGGGCGTCGGCAGCAGCACCGGCGGGGCCAAGGGCGCCGGCTCCGGCTGAAGCCGCCTCGCGCCCGGGATCCGGGCCGTAGACCCCGCCCGTGGT
Organism: uncultured Ectothiorhodospiraceae bacterium; assembly: GCA_913055575.1. Taxonomy (GTDB): domain Bacteria; phylum Pseudomonadota; class Gammaproteobacteria; order Nitrococcales; family Halorhodospiraceae; genus Halorhodospira. The sequence goes on along the minus strand of CAJXLI010000110.1, from coordinate 3,530 downwards.
TTTTGGCACGCTGCCAGAGCCAGCGTTTGCCTCTATAGAGTCGTCCGATGATGGTAGAGCGTGACAGCTCCGCGACCGAGCAGGCCCGGGGCGAGGATCCCGAGGCCCGCCGGAAGGCGACCCCCGGCGTGCCGACGGGGATCGAGGGGCTCGATTTCATCCTCGACGGCGGGATCCCCGCCGGTCAGCCCACCCTGCTGCGCGGCGGCCCCGGTAGCGGGAAGACAGCGATCGCGCTGACCTTCTTCTGCTACGGCCTTGGCCAGGGGGAGCCGTCGGTGCTCGCCACTTTCGACGAGTCGCCGGAGGCCCTGACCCGCCACGCCGAGGCCCTCGGCTTTCCCCTGCGGCAGTACCTGGACCAGGGCCAGGGGCGGATCCTGGATATGCGCCCGGATCGCTCCGAGCTGATCGCCGGCGAGGCGCTCGAGCTGACCGCGCTGCTCGCCCGCATCGGCCACGCCCTCGACGCCCTGGGCGCAAACCGCCTGGTACTCGACGCCATCGACGGCATGGACGAGAGCTTCCGGCTGGATAACAGCCTGCGCGCGGAGCTGACCCGGGTCTTCGAGTGGATCCGCGAGCGCGACACCACCACCCTCATCACCTCCGGCGAGGAGACCGATTTCAGCCGCCGCTACGGGCTGGAGGAGTACATCGCCGATTGCGTCATCCTGCTCAAGCAGGAGCTCAAGCAGCGGCGCATGACCCGCCTGCTGCGGATCCTCAAGCGCCGTGGCGGCGGCCACGGCACCAACGAGTTCCCCTTCCTCCTGGATCAGGAGGGGGTGTTCCTGTCGCCGGTTACGGGGACCCGCCTGGAGGCGCGCCCCTCCTCGGAGCGCCATAGCACCGGTATCGCCGGCCTCGATACCATGCTCGGCGGCGGCGGCCCGTACCGCGGCTCGGCGCTGATGCTCTCGGGCCAGTCCGGCACGGGCAAGACGACCTTCGCCGCCGCCTTCGCCGACGCGGCCTGCCGCGCAGGGGACCAGGTCCTCTACCTGAGCTTCGAGGAGGCGACCGAGGAGCTGCTGCGCAATCAGCGCAGCGTGGGGCTGGAGCTGAGCGAGCACCTCGAGCCCCACGGCAGCGGCCGGCTGGTCTTCGAGCCGCTGCTGGCCGTGGAGCTGGGCTGGGAGGAGCACCTGCTCCGGGTCATGCGCGCGGTGCAGAGCCAGCAGCCCGCCGTGGTGGTGCTCGACCCGGCGAGCGCCCTGGGTGATCCCTCCGAGGATCAGCAGGGCAAGGAGATGCTCCTGCGGCTGTTCTACATGCTCAAGCGCCAGGGCGTGACGGTGCTGGCTACCGAGCTGCTGCCCGACTATAGCGGCGGGGTCAGCACCATGGACGTCTCCTCCATCATCGATGTCTGGATCAAGCTGATCCGTGCCGAGGACGATGGCAACCTGCACCGCCTGCTCAACCTGGTCAAGGCGCGGGGGCTCCCCACCTCGGACGAGATCCAGGAGTTCTACCTCACGGCAGACGGTGTCCGTATCACCGAGCCGAGCCGGAAGGGGAGGCAGTATTGAGTGAGCAGCCAGTGCTCCGGCTCTACATCGCTGGGCGTACACCGGCCGCTGATCGGGCGATCCGCAACCTGGAGGAGCTCCTCAAGGACGCCTACGGCGACGAGGCGTCGTACGATCTGGAGGTCGTCGATATCCTGGAGCGTCCCCAGCTGGCCGAGGATGAGCGCATCCTCGCCACGCCAGTGGTCATCAAGAAGCTGCCGCCGCCGGTACGCCGCGTCGTCGGCGATCTCTCCGAGCGCGAAAAGGTGCTCGTCGGGCTCGATCTCCAGGACAGCTAGGCCCTTCGGCCGGCAAGCGCGGACCGCTTGCAGCCCCCACGGGGCGTGCTTACCATTGGCCGCTTTTAGCGCGAGCACCTGACCCTTGGGAATGAGCCATGCGTAGCCACTACTGCGGCGAGATCAACGAGGCGCTCCTGGATGCCCAGGTTACCCTGTGCGGCTGGGTACACCGTCGCCGGGATCACGGCGGCGTCATCTTCATCGACCTGCGCGATCGTGCCGGCCTGGTCCAGGTGGTGGTCGACCCGGATACCGAGGCGGCCTTCGCCGCGGCGGACCGCGCGCGGAGCGAGTACGTGCTGCGCATCAGCGGCCGTGTCCGCTACCGGCCCGAGGGCACGGAGAACCTGGAGCTGAGCTCCGGGCGCATGGAGGTGCTCGGCGATGCGGTGGAGGTCCTCAACACCGCGCACACGCCCCCCTTCCAGCTCGACGAGCACGAGCACGCCGGCGAGGACGTGCGCCTGCGCCACCGCTACGTGGACCTGCGCCGTCCGGAGATGCAGCAGCGCCTGCAGCTGCGCGCCCGGGTGACCTCGGCCATACGGCGCCACCTCGAGGCCGAGCGCTTCCTGGATATCGAGACGCCCATGCTCACCCGGGCTACGCCGGAGGGCGCCCGCGACTACCTCGTCCCCAGCCGCACCCACCCGGGGCGGTTCTTCGCGCTGCCGCAGTCGCCGCAGCTGTTCAAGCAGCTACTGATGATGGCCGGCTTCGACCGCTACTACCAGATCGTGCGCTGCTTCCGTGACGAGGACCTGCGCGCCGACCGGCAGCCGGAGTTCACGCAGCTCGACATGGAGGCCTCCTTCGTCGACGAGGAGACGGTGATCGGGGTCACCGAGCGCATGCTGCGGCACCTCTTCCAGGAGGTGCTCGACGTCCAGCTCCCCGACCCGTTCCCGCGCATGCGCTACGCCGAGGCCCTGGACCGCTTCGGCTCCGACAAGCCGGACCTGCGCATCCCGCTGGAGCTGGTGGAGGTGGCCGATCTGGTCAGCGAGGTCGACTTCAAGGTCTTCTCCGAGCCGGCGCAGGACCCGCGCGGCCGCGTTGCCGCCCTGCGCGTGCCCGGCGGCGGGGAGCTGACCCGCAAGCAGATCGACGACTATACCGAGTTCGTCGGCCGCTACGGGGCCAAGGGGCTGGCCTACATCAAGGTCAATGACCCGGCCCAGGGGGCCGATGGCCTGCAGTCGCCCATCGTCAAGTTCCTCACCGAGGCGGCGGTGCAGGGGATCCTCGAGCGCACCGGCGCGGCGGCCGGCGATATCGTCTTCTTCGGCGCCGACAAGGCCAGCGTGGTCAACGACGCCCTGGGCGCCCTGCGCGATCGCATCGGCCACGACCTGGGCATGGTCGAGCCGGGCTGGCGGCCGCTGTGGGTGGTCGACTTCCCCATGTTCGAGTACGACGAGCAGGACGGCCGCCTCCACGCCCTGCACCACCCGTTCACCGCCCCCCGTGTCAGCGACCCGGCCGAGCTCCAGCAGCAGGATGCCGAGGCGCTGCTCTCGCGGGCCTACGACGTCGTGCTCAACGGTGTCGAGCTCGGGGGCGGCTCCATCCGTATCCACGACCCGCAGATGCAGCAGGGGGTCTTCGACCTGCTCGGCATCGGCGAGGCGGAGGCGCGCGCCAAGTTCGGCTTCCTCCTCGACGCCCTGGGCTACGGCTGCCCGCCCCACGGCGGCATCGCCTTCGGCCT
>CAJXLI010000109.1 GCA_913055575.1 uncultured Ectothiorhodospiraceae bacterium | reverse complement strand
CAACCAGAATGTCAGTACGCGGCGCTCTGAAAGTATAGCCTCTACTGATACTGGCTTTACTTCTGAAAGTATTAGTATATGCCCAGCGCGAATCCTCGGGAGCCTGCGGATCGCCCTGCTCCGCCACCTCCGCCAGCAGGTCGGCGACCTGCTCGCGGGCCCACGCCCGCGCATCCCGGTCCGCCGGCGCCGAGAGCGGATGCACCCGGTCCGCCAGGCCGGTGCACGGCAGCAGCAGCAACAGCAGGCGGTGGCGGGAGCGGGTCGCCTCCTGGGTCGGGAGCTGCAGGAGCTGCCTCGGCAACTCGTCGTAGCCCTCGCTCTGCCCGGCGAGCATCCGGCGCTCCGCCTCGTAGCTGAGCACGGCGCTGACCACATCCGGGACGAAGTGCCAGGCCGAGAAGAGCAGCGTCTTCGTCCGCTCCTCCTGACCCTCGTAGGGCGCATCCAGCGGCCAGTACGGCAGCGAGGGCGGCATCCACAGGAGCTTCCAGCCCCCCGTATCCAGCTCCTCCCGGACCATCTCCCGCAGCTTGGCGTGCCCCGGATCCACCCGATCCCACGCTTGCAAGGCCTGCCGGTCGAGGAAGGCATCCGTGTATTGGTCAAGGACCGCCAGGAGCCGATCCGGCTGCCGCTCACGGAGCTCGCGGACCTGCTCGTTGACCTTGTAGCCCTGCATGAAGTGCGGCAGGTAGGGCGCGGACTTCCAGAAGGTCAGCGGATCCCGCGCGCCGGCGGCGCGGAACCAGGCCTCGGCGGCGAGGTACTGGCGGACGTCTACGGGCTGAATCTCCAGCTGCCCGCCGCCCGACGGCGCCACCATGGCATCCTGGTCAGTGCTGCCCGCCACCCGCTCGGTGCGCGCCATGATCGCCCTCAGGTGCCCCTCAACCACTTCCCGGGCCCTCGGCACGTTGTGCCCCTGCCCGGCCGCGGCGCGACGTAGCTCGCTGTTGAACTGCGACAAGGCCTGCTGGAGGGCGGCCACGCGCTGCTCGTCGTAATCGAGCAAGAAGCGGGTCGTGGCCAGGAAGTCGGCGTAGTGGTCCTCGCCCTCCAACTCCGGATCCCGGGTGTAGAGCTTGTAGGGTGTAGCCGAGAGGAGCAGGGTACGCACCGGCTGGCCGGAGTCCGTGCGCGTCTGCAGGAGCCGCCGGGCCAGCACTGTCGACGGCGCCTGACCCCCCTCGTCCTGGTTCACCAGGTCCTTGAAGCGCTGGAACTCGTCGAGGATGACCAGATCCGGCTCCAGGGCCTCGATGCAGACCTCCGCCAGGCGGTAGCGGAGCTTGCCGATGAGGCGGTTGCGGGCCTGCCGCGCCTCCTGGGGGTACACCTCAAGGGGCTCCAGGAACCAGCGCTCGATAGCCGCCTCCAGCTCGCCCATGAGCGCCGCCTCCCCGGCGATGCGCTCCTGGAAGCGCCTCGCGATCTCGGGCTCCAGCGGCAGCGGCTCCGCCAGCATCCCGCGCCAGCGCTGCGGATCTTGGACCCAGCCCTGGAGCAGGTTCATCAGCCCCTCCCGCTGCTCGCTCCAGTCCCCGAGGAGCTGGAAGAGGAGCTTGCGCTCCGCCGCCTTACCCTCGGCGTGGCCCATGTTGAAGGAGGTCCCGGGCGTGAAGCTGATGAAGTTGACCCTGCGGGCCGAGAGCCCCTCCCCCTGCGCTCTGCCCGCCAGCTCAGTGGCGAGCAGGGTCAGCCGCGTGGTGGTGGCCTGGGCGTCCTCCGTATCCCCCGTGACCTGGAGCTTGGGGAGGTTGGAGCGCCCGATGTTCTGGTTGCTGCAGATGTAGAGGACGTCGATGCGGTCCTGCCGATCCCACAGGTGATCCAGCGCCCGGGCGATGATGCCGCGAGCGACCAGGGTCTTGCCCAGGCCCACCTCGTCGGCGACCAGGAAGCGGTGCGTGCTGTCCGGCGCCGTGAACAGTCGGTGGAAGGCGTGCTCCACGGTGCGGCGCTGGAAGGACTGGAGCGGCCTGATAATGGCTTCCGGATCCGGACGGCTCATCGCTGGTTGTCCTCCTGCAGCGCGGCATCCACCGCCTGCCAGATGGCGCGGAGCTGCTCCGGTACCACCTCGCGGCCCTCTGCGTCCGCCATCAGGTCGTCCATCACCCGGCGGACGGTCTCGAGGCGCTCCGGCTCCCGGGCGGCGGCACGCAGCAGATCCTCCAGCAGGGTCTCGGCCTCGAGGCGCTCGCCCCAGCCGGCGCTATCCGGGTCCGTCGGGCGCTCCAGGGCCCAGTCGGCGACGTCCTCCAGGCCGCCCAGCAGGGCGCGCAGGAAGGCCAGGAAGCGCTCCGGCGAGTCGATCACCGTGCGCAGGATGCGCTGCATGCGCTCCTCGGGCAGCCCCTGCGCCGGCAGCTTGGCCACCAGGGTCACCGGCTCGAGCTCCTCCGCCTCCGGCCAGCGCAGGCGAAAGGCGACGAAGGCAGTGAGCTGCTGCATAGACAGCGCCCAGGCTGGCTCCTCGGGCCAGGTGCGGGCCCGCTCGGCCGGCAGCGTCACGGGCCAAACGTCGAGGGCCACGCCTTCCCGCTCCGGCAGCTGCCCGGCCAGCCACCAGCGCCACGATGACTCGCCGGCCTCGCAACGGACCGCCAGATCGCACGCCAGTAGCTCGTCACGCGCCGCCTCGAGGGCGCGCCGGGCCGCAGCCGCCTCGTCCTCGGCATCGGATGCCTGCGAGGCCTGGTAGGGGGTGCAGAGCCGCTGGAAGCCGGCGAGGAAGCGGTCGATACCGACCCCGCGCTCGGAATCGGCCGAGCCGGCGGCGCCGCTGAGCTCGGCCATGACCTCCACGTTGCGGCCACTGAAGGCAGCACGCGTGAGGTTGGCGGAGCCGATGAGCCAGCTCGCCTGCCCGCCACGCTCGGCGGCGATGAGCTTGGCGTGGAGCCCGGCCGAGCGGCCGGCCGTCCCGTCGTCCGCCTCGGCCAGGGCCGCCTCCTGTAGGACCTGGACCGAGCCCCACGGCCCCAGCGTCCCCTCGGGTAGCGCATCGAGGGCCTCGGGGCGGCTGACCAGGCTCAGTGACCCGGCGCCGCTCCCGGCGAGCAGGCCCAGCCCGCGAGCGTCCGCGAACGGCGCCACGGCCAGGACCCGATCCGCATCCCCTACCGGCTGCCACAGCCCTCCCGAGCCCGCCGCCAGGCCCAGGGCATGGAAACGCAGGGCGCCGTCGAAGCCCTCGGGCGCCGGGAAGCGGGTCCGCTCAACCTCCTCGGCGAGACCGGCCAAGGAAGCCGGCAGGTCGTTACCCAGGGCGTGCTGGCTCAGCCGCGGCAGCTCGCCGAGCAGCCCGGCCAACGGCGCCGAGCCCGACACGGCTTCCTGGCCCGGCCGGCCCTCGCTGACCAGCGCCACATCCCAGGAGCGATCGAAGGTGAGGTTGCGCGAGGCGACGGCCACGCGCAGCAGGGGGTCGGCCTCCGCGTCGGCGACGAAGCGGGCGACCCACACCTTGGGGTGGAGGGCCCCACCCCCGGGCGCGCGCACCGGGTGGACGCTGGCCTCCAGGGCGGCGTAGAGCTCGCGCTGGACCTGCGGCAGGGCGATGCCGGCGGCATCGACGAAGACCTGGACTCGGCCGGAGGCCTCGCGCAGACCCTGGAGCAGGAGCAGCGGATCCGCGAGCAGCTTCTCCACCCCGCGATCGGACTGCGCCAGCACCGCCAGCGGCAGCGCCAGGACCACCTCCAGGTCCAGGCTGTAGCTGGTCATTACCGTACGGTCCAGCGTGTAGCCGGCCGGCGGGCGCAGGATCTCCGTCGCCACCTGGCGGGCATCGGGCGACAGCATCAGGCCGCCAGCCCCTCGTGCAGATCCACCAGCAGGCGGCGGACGTTGGGCCAGCGGAAGTCGAGCCGGCCGACGCCGGCGTCACCCCGCCACTGATCCAGGCGGTTGGCATTGACGACGCGGGCGCGGGCACCCTTCAGCGCCCGCTCGCGCTGGGCCACGAGGTCGCGGAGCGGCCGGCTGTCCGCCACCGCCGCGGCGCCGTGGCGGTTGAGCCCCTCGGACCAGGCGGCGACGAAGCGCTTGAGCGGCTCCTTGAACGCCGCCCCATGCCGGGCGCCCAGCTGCCACAGCGCCTCCGGATCGAAGGGGGCTTCCCGCTCCTCCGCATCCGCCCAGCGCGCCAGCGCCTCGCGGTAGCGCTCGATGTGCCCGGCATCGACCCCTTGCGGGTCGCCGTGGCGCTCCCGGCGGAGCTCAGCGAGATAAAGATTGTAGAGCAGCGGCGCGCCCTCCATGTGCAGAGAGAAGCGCCGGGCCATCGCCACCAGCTCGCGCAGCGACGCGGGCGCCTGCCCGACCTCGGGGACCTCCCACAGCCACCGCGCATCGCCCAACGCAGTGGAGCCCTCGCGCACCAGGTGGGCCAGCAGGCTGCCCGGGACCGCGGACTCCATGCGGTCGCGCAGGAACCCGGCCTCCTCAGCGGTGAGCGCGAAGGTCACCGTCTCCAGGAGATCCTCCGGAGGCCCCGGCAGCTGCGGATGCCAGGTGCGCTCCGGTGCCTCTAGCTCGCCGGCGTCGTCCGGGCGGGCCGAGCGGAGCCCCGCGGCGAGGCGGTTAAAGTGCCGGTGGTACCACCCCTGGCTCTGGCGCGGGCCGAAGAGGCCCCAGCGCACCAGGGCGCTCCAGTACGCCTGGCTCGGCAGCCGCGACAGCCGCTCCCGCGCCACCGCGCCGATGACGCCCTCCGCCTCGCCGCCGCTGAGGAGCGCCTCGATAAGCCGGATCTCCTCCGCCCGCGCCTCAGCGGCAATGTCCTGGACCTGCCGGTACCGCGCCTCAAGGCGCCGATAGAGCCAGGGGATGAAGAGCACGTAGCGCAGGCGGGTGTGCAGCGTGGAGGTGCCCGGGAACAGCGTGTCCGAGAAGAAGTCTCGAACCGCCCCGAGCCCGAGCTCGTCGATGGTGCCCTGCTCCTCGAAGAGGTCGAGGACACGGCGGACGCTGTCGCGGTCCGAGGCGGTGAGGTCGAGCCAGGTCAGGGAGGCGGGGGTAGCGGTCATCTGGCGTCCTTATCCTTACTAACTTTCCGTTAAGTATTGCCAGTTTGGCTGGCTAGGATGTATTGGCACTCGGGCTGATGGAAGAACGACCGAACGAGACGAGGCGTTTTTTGAATCCGATGGAGCGCAGCACGCGCCAAGGCGAGCATCTCGCGGGTGCTGCCGGGCGCCTGCTTGCCGGCCTCGCGCTTGACGTGCGCCCAGACCGCCTCATCGGGGTTCAGCCCGGATTATGCACGGCAGGCGGCCAAGTAGGTTGGCGTGACGCCGGGATCTCTGGATAATCATGAAGTTGAGAG
>CAJXLI010000108.1 GCA_913055575.1 uncultured Ectothiorhodospiraceae bacterium | reverse complement strand
GAGGGGATCTTCTACGCCGAGGGCCTGGAGCCGCTGCACGTGCGCCTGGACGGCTACGGGCACGCCGCCTCGGTGGTGTTCCGGCGCATGCGCCACGAGGGCGGGCGCTGGTACGCCACCGGCCGTGAGCAGGAGCTGCCGGCGCGCGCGGTCTTCGTCGCCGCCGGCACGGTACCGAACACCATCTACGCCCACGAGCACCCGGGCAGCCTGCAGCTGGCGGGCACCCACTACCGCCCCCACAGCTACCGCCGCAACGGCCTGCAGCCCATCGCCCCGGCCGAGCACTGCAAGGCGCCGGAGATCGGGCCGTTCACCTCCTACCGGCAGCACAGGCGCACGGTGACCTTCCTGGGCGACACCCACCCGGCCTTCGCCGGCAGCGTGGTCCAGGCCATCGCCTCGGCGCGGCGCAGCTACCCCGAGGTGCTCACCGCCCTGGGGGCGCTACCCACCCGCCCGGGGCGCCAGGCCCGCGCCTTCCTGGACAACATCGCCGCCCGGCTGACGCCGCAGGTCGTCTCCGTGGAGCAGCCGAGCCCGGCGGTGGCGGAGGTCTGGGTGCGGGCCCCCATGGCGGCGGCGCGCTTCCAGCCCGGGCAGTTCTTCCGGCTCCAGACCCTGGAGCGGCACAGCCCCGTCGTGGCGGGCACGCGGCTGCAAGTGCCGCTGATGACGGTCTCGGGGACCGGGATCGACGGCGACTGCATCCGCCTCATGCTGCTGCAGTGGGGCGCCGCCCCGCGGATCGCCGCCCGGCTGCAGCCCGGCGATCCCCTGGTGCTCATGGGCCCCACGGGCGCCCCCACGGATATCCCCGAGGGGCGTACCGTCATGGTCGTCGCCGGCCGCTGGGGCGCGGCCGTGATGCACGACATCGGCTCCGCCCTGCGCGAGGCCGGCAACCGCGTCCTGTACATCGCCGCCTTCGGCGACGGCGAGGAGATCGACCACCCCGACGAGCTGGAGGCCGGCGCCGACCAGATCGTCTGGGCCACGGCCCGCGAGCCCGGCTTCCCGCCGCGCCGGCGCCAGGATACGGCGGTGATAAGCGCCGACATGGTGGACGTGGTGCGCCGCTACGGCGACGGCGAGATCGCCCCCCAGGGGCCGGCCATCGCCCTGGCCGATGTGGACCGGGTGATGGTGGTCGGCGGCACCGGCCTGCTGCGCGGCTTCCAGGAGGCGCTCCGCGGCGGCCTGGCCGGCTACTTCCCCGAGCACCTGGAGGCGGTGGGCACCGTGGGCAGCCCCATGCAGTGCATGCTCAAGGGCGTCTGCGCCCAGTGCCTGCAGTGGCAGGTCGACCCGGAGACCGGCGAGCGCACCCAGGCCGTGTTCGCCTGCGCCGAGCAGGATCAGCCCCTGGGCTGGATCGACCTGGACAACCTCGGGGCGCGCCAGCAGCAGAACCGGCTGCTGGATCGGCTCATCGGTGCCTGGGTGGACCACTTGCTGCAGCAGGGCGTCTATTGATATGCAATACTATTGAATGATGTAGACGCGCACTGGAAAGGAGGTGCCGAGATGGATCTGACCAAGAACATGGGGACCATGGACCGCGCTATCCGCGCCGTCGTGGGCATCGTGCTGATCGCCCTGGCGTTCGTCGGCCCGCAGACGGCCTGGGGCTGGATCGGCCTGATCCCGCTGGCCACGGCGGCGGTCGGGGTGTGCCCGGCCTACATGCCCCTCGGGATGAACACCTGCGAGAGCGACAAGTAGCCACCCCGCGGCTCCGTACCGGAGCCCGGCGAGCTGCCGGGGCCGCCCTGCGCGGCGGTCCCGGCAGCCTATCTGTGGCCCGGCCGCGTCAGGCCCGCCTACCGGCTGCCCAACCCGCGCCCTAGCCCCCCGCGGCGCCGCTGAAGCGGGCACCGCGCAGGCGGTTGAGCGCCGCCATGACCTCCAGCGTCCGCGGCCGCGCCGCGTCCCCGTCCGGACGCGCCAGCAGCTCCTCCCAGGCGCGCTCGAGCTCCGCCCGGACCCAGGCCGGCGGATCGTCCAGGGCGCCGCTGCCGGCCAGCCGCTCGAGGAGGACGCCGATGGCCCGGACCTGGGCGGCATCGGCGACCTGCTCCACCGCGCGCAGGTCCACGGTCTCCTTGCCCACGAGCAGCGCATCGCAGCCGCGGCCCTGCACCTTGCGCTTGCCCGGCTTCACCTCGGTGCGCACCGAGCCCCGGTCGAGGCGCCGGACCGGCGGCAGGGCCAGCGCATCGCGCGCCTCGGCCCGGCGGCCGGTGGCGTACGCCGCAGCCACCTCCCGCGCCGGCCCGGTGACGTCGAAGGGGCTGTACTCGTGCATCTGGATGACCGTATCGGCGCAGTCCAGGTAGTCGCCGGAGCCGCCCATGACCAGCACCGTGGCGACGCCGTGGCGGTCGCGCAGCTCGGCGATGCGGTCGACCAGCGGGGTGATCGGCTCCGCCTCCCGCGCCACCAGGGCCTGCATGCGGCGATCGCGGATCATGAAGTTGGTCGCCGAGGTGTCCTCATCCACCACCAGGGTGCGCGCCCCAGCCTCCAGCGCCTCCTGCAGGCTAGCGGCCTGGCTGGTGGACCCGGAGGCGAGGTCTGTGGCGAAGGACCGCGTCGACTTGCCGAAAGGCAGCTCGGCGATGTACGGCGACAGATCCACCTCGTGGACGGCGCGGCCGTCCTCGGCGCGGATCTTGGCGGCGTCGTCGACGGTGACCACGCCGTCGCGCCCGTCATCGGGGACGTGGTCGTAGACGCCCAGCTCCAGGGCATTGAGCAGGGTGGACTTGCCGTGGAAGCCGCCGCCGACGATCAGGGTGATCCCGCGCGGCACCCCCATACCGGTCACGGCGCCGGCGTTGGGCGCCTCCAGGGTGACCTGAAGGGACGCGGGCGAGGCGAAGGGGATGGCGTCCTGCAGGGGGCGGTCATCCACCCCGGAGCGCCGGGGCAGGACGGCGCCGTCGGCGACGAAGGCCACCAGGCCGCGCTCGGCGAGCTGGGCCCGCAGCGCCTGCTGGTCCTCCACCACGGCGCAGTGGCGCATCAAGGCGTCGCCATCCAGCCGCGCCGCCTGCGCCGCGTCGGCGACGATCTCCGGCAGCTGCCGGCAGAGGATCTCCGCCGCCTGGCGGCCGAGGATGGTCCGCCCCTTCGCCGGCAGCGCCACGGTAAAGCGCAGCTCCACGCCCGCCTCGGTGAACAGCACCGCGCTGCGGTCGAGCACGGTCTGGGCGCCGGCATCGATGCGCACGGCCTCCGTCCGTCCCGCGGCGCGGCGGAAGGCGCGGGCGATGTAGTCCCGCGCCGCCTGGCGCCGCGCCAGGCTGGCGTGGACCGCCTCCGGCAGCGCCGCGCGCTCCCAGGGCACCACCGCGCGCAGCCGCGAGGGCGCGGCGAAGGGATCGGCCTGGACCTTGTCGACGATCAGGGTGAAGCCGGGGCCGGCGTGGCGGCCCTCGATGTCCTTATACGCCTTGTAGCCCCGGCCGTCGATGCGCTTGAGTGTGGCTTGCAGCTCTTCCATGGCGCGATACCGTAGCCGAGGCCCGCCGCGCGGGCCAAGGAGGGAGGGCGCGAGCCGGGCCGCCTGCCGCGAGGGAGACCATGAGCGAGTCGCTATCGTGCCACACCACCGCGATCCGTGCCCCCGAGCCGCCCGAGGGGCTCGAGCGCCTGGCCGCCCTGCTGCAGCAGAGCCGGCGCACCCTGGTGATCACCGGCGCCGGGTGCAGCACCGGCGTGGGGATCCCCGACTACCGCGACCGGCACGGCCGCTGGAAACGGGCGCAGCCCATGCAGCTCCGGACCTTCCTGGGCAGCGAGGGCGCGCGCCGCCGCTACTGGTCGCGCAGCTTCGTCGGCTGGCCGACGGTGGCCGAGGCTCGGCCCGGGGAGAGCCACCGCCTGCTCGCCGCGCTCCAGGAGCGCGGCTACATCCACGACCTGGTTACCCAGAACGTCGACGGCCTGCATACGGCCGCCGGCAGCGAGCCGGTCATCGAGCTCCACGGCAGCCTGCACCGCGTGGTCTGCCGCGGCTGCGGCGCCCAGTTGGGGCGCGGCGCCCTCCAGGAGCGCCTCGCCGCCCTCAACCCCGGCTGGCGCGCCGACGGCAGCATGCGTCCCGACGGCGACGCCGAGCTCGGCGACGCGGACGCCACGGACTTCCGCATCCCGGGCTGCGCGCACTGCGGCGGCATCCTCAAGCCGGACGTCATCTTCTTCGGCGAGAACGTGCCCCAGCCGCGGGTAGCCGACGTCTACACCCGCCTCGCGGCGGCCGACCTGCTCCTGGTCGTCGGCTCCTCGCTCATGGTCTGGTCTGGCTACCGCTTCGCGCGCGAGGCGGTCCGCCTCGGCCTGCCGATCGCCGCCATCAACGCCGGCCGGACGCGGGCCGACGACGAGCTGAGCCTCAAGCTCGAGGCGCCCTGCGAGGATACGCTCGCCGCCCTCGACCGGCTGCTGAGCCGCGCCGGAGCCTAGCCCCTCCGGCGCGCCCGGGCGGCCACAGACGGCACCTAGGCGCCCTCGCCCAGCTGCTCCGCCGCCAGGGCCCCGATCCGGGCCAGCGCCGCCTCGGCGGCCTGGCTGTCGGGCTGCGCGCAGCTCAGCCGCAGGTGGCGCGGGTAGCGCCCGGTGGGCGAGAAGACCGGCCCCGGCGCCACGCTGATCCCCGCCGCCAGGGCCCGGCGCTGGAGCTCGAGGGCGTCGCAGCCCGGGGGCAGCTCCACCCACAGCACGTAGCCGCCCCGGGGGCGCGTCACCCGCGTCCCGGCGGGGAAGTCGTGCTGGACCCGCCTGCGCACCCACTGCACGTGGCCCTCGTACTGGCGGCAGACGCGGCGCAGGAAGCGGTCGTAGCCGCCCTGCTCCAGGTAGTCCGCCACCGCCAGCGTCGGCAGGCTGGCCACCGCCTGGCTGGTGGCGTACTTGAGGTAGGCGAGCCGGTCGTGGTAGCGCCCCGGGGCCACCCAGCCGACGCGCAGCCCGGCGCCCAGGGTCTTGGAGAAGGCGCTGCAGTAGAGGACCGCCCCCTGGGTGTCGTACGCCTTGGCCGCCCAGGGGCGCGGGCCGTGGAAGGCCAGCTCGCCGTAGACATCGTCCTCGATCAGCGGCACGCCGTGGGCCTGGAGGAGGCCCACCAGCTCCGCCTTGCGCCCCTCCGGCGCCAGGTGGCCGAGGGGGTTGCCGAAGCTCGGCATCATCACGCAGGCGCGGATGGGCCAGCGCCCCAGGGCGCGCTCCAGGGCCGCCGGCGCCATGCCGTACTCCGGATCGGTGGCGATCTCCAGCGCCTGCATCCCCTGGGACTCGATGGCCTGGAGGATGCCGTAGAAGGTGGGCGACTCGATGGCGACGACATCCCCCGGCGCCGCCACGGCGCGCAGGCTCAGCGTCAGCGCCTCCTGGCAGCCGGCGGTGAGGACCAGGTCGTCGGG
>CAJXLI010000107.1 GCA_913055575.1 uncultured Ectothiorhodospiraceae bacterium | reverse complement strand
GTGGCGGCGCAGCGGCCGTACTTCTACGACCACGTCCCGGAGATCGCCGACGCCTGCATGCAGGAGTTCTTCGAGCTGACCGGCCGCCAGTACGCCCGCGCCTCGGGCTACCGCATGGCCGATGCCGAGTACGTCATCCTGGGGCAGGGCAGCATGGTCGCCACGGCCGAGGCGGTGGCCGACTACCTGCGCACGCACCGCGGGCTGGCCGTGGGCGTGGTCAACCTGACCATGTTCCGGCCGTTCCCGGGCGAGGAGCTGGCCCAGCTGCTCAAGGGCCGCAAGGGCGTGACGGTGCTGGAGCGCACCGACCAGCCCATGGCCGAGGACCTGCCGATCGCCCGCGAGACCCGGGCGGCGCTGACCAAGTGCCTGGAGAACCGCGTCGCCGGCCAGGGTACGCCGTATCCGGACTACCCGGCCTTCGGCGCCGGCGAGATGCCGCGCATCTACTCCGGCGCCTACGGGCTCGGCTCCCGCGACCTGCAGCCGGAGGGCGTCATCGCGGCCGTCGAGAACATGCTCCCCGACGGGGCGCAGCGGACCTTCTTCTACCTGTCGGTGGACTTCATCCACCCGAGCCCGGCGACGCCGACCCAGGAGGTCTACCAGCAGCGCCTGCAGGAGGCGTACCCGGGGATCGAGCAGCTCGCCCTGCGCGGCTCGGAGAACCCGAACCTGCTGCCGGAGGGCTCGATTACCGCCCGGCTGCACTCCATCGGCGGCTGGGGGGCCATGACCACGGGCAAGAACCTGGCCATGACCCTCTTCGATCTGCTCGACTTCCACATCAAGGCCAACCCCAAGTACGGCTCCGAGAAGAAGGGCCAGCCGACTACCTACTACCTCGCTGCCGCGCCGGAGCCGATCCAGGTGAGCAGCGAGCTCCGGGAGGTCGAGGTCGTCCTGTCGCCGGACCCGAACGTCTTCGACCACTCGAATCCCCTGGCCGGCCTCACCCAGGGCGGCGTCTTCGTCATCCAGTCCAACCTGGACGATGCGGAGGCGGTCTGGGAGAGCTTCCCGGAGGCCGCGCAGCGCTACATCGTCGACAACGGCATCCGGGTCTTCTTCCTCGACGCCTTCCGCATCGCCCGCGACGAGGCCTCGGACGCCGATCTGCAGTTCCGCATGCAGGGGATCGCCTTCCAGGGGGCGTTCTTCGCTGCCTCGCCCCTCATGGAGCGCCGTGGCCTGACACGTGACTCACTCTTCCGCGCCATCGAGGAGCAGCTCGAGCAGAAGTTCGGCGACAAGGGGCGTAGCGTCGTCGAGGACAACCTGCGCGTGGTCCGCCGCGGCTTCGACGAGATCGGCGAGGTCACCGACAAGCGGGTCAGCACCGGCGCCTCGGCCCCGGCCTGCGAGGCCAGCGGCATGCCGCAGATGCCGGAGATACTCAAGCGCATGCCGCAGTCCCAGGATCCGCGCTCGGACATCCACCGCTTCTGGGAGCAGACCGGCAGCTTCTACGCCGCCGGCCAGGGCAACGACAACCTGGCGGATCCGTTCATCGCGCAGTCGCTGATCCCGGCCTCGACGGGCCTCTACCGCGACATGACCCAGGTGCGCTTCGAGTACCCGGCCTGGGACCCGACGAAGTGCACGGCCTGCGGCGACTGCTACGCCATCTGCCCGGACACCGCGCTGCCCGGGCTGGTCAACTCCATCGGCGAGATCTTCGACACGGCGGTGCGCCGGATCGAGCGCAAGCAGCCCACCCGCCACCTGCGTCGCGCGGTGCGCGACCTGGAGAAGCGCCTGCGCAACGCGCTCCGCGAGGCCGGCGAGACGGCGGATTTCCACGCCGAGCTCGACGGCGCTATCGAGGGGCTGCTGGCGGACAGCAGCCTCGAGGGCAAGGACAAGGAGCGGCTGACCCAGGAGATCGGCTGGCTGCGCGATCAGGTCGGCGAGTTCCAGTTCGCCGTGACCAAGCCCTTCTTCACGGCGCAGGAGAAGCGCAATCCGGGCAGCGGCGGGCTCTTCTCGCTGGCCGTGAACCCGTACACCTGCAAGGGCTGCATGGAGTGCGTACGCATCTGCGAGGAGGGCGCCCTGCAGGCGGTCACGCAGACCCAGGAAGACGTCGACCGGATGCGCCGCAACTGGGATTTCTGGCGGGACCTGCCGAGCACGAGCAAGGACTACATCCGCATCGAGGATCTCGACGAGGGGATCGGTGCCCTGGAGACCCTGCTGCTCGACAAGAAGAACTACGAATCCCTGAATGCGGGTGACGGCGCCTGCCTCGGCTGCGGCGAGAAGACGGCCGTGCACCTGTTCACGGCCACGGTGACAGCGCTGATGCAGCCGCGGGTGGAGGCGCACGTCAAGAAGCTGGATGACCTCATCGCCCGCATGGAGCAGCACATCCGGCTGAAGCTCGCCGAGGGGATGGATATCTCCGATGTGGACGCCATCAACCAGGCCATCCAGCAGCACGCCGATCGCGACCTTACCCTCTCGCGCCTGTCCGGCAGCCTGGACGAGGGGCGCGGTGGCCAGACGGTGGACCCGGACTGGCTGCGGTGGGCCTCGGACATCCTGGCCCGGCTCAAGGACCTGCGCTGGCGCTACACCGAGGGGCCGACCGGCCGCGGCCGCGCCGAGATGGGCATCGTCAACGCCACCGGCTGCACCTCGGTCTGGGGCAGCACCTACCCGTTCAACCCCTATCCGGTCCCCTGGACCAGCCACCTGTTCCAGGACAGCCCGTCCATGGCCGTCGGCCTCTTCGAGGGCCATATGAGCAAGATGGCCGAGGGGTTCAAGGCCGTGCGCATGGCGGAGCTGGAGCTTGCGGGCCAGTACGACCCGGCGGAGCACGACGCCTTCTTCGCCCAGTTCAACTGGGAGGACTTCGCCGACGAGGAGTACGCGCTGTGCCCGCCTGTGGTCAGCCTGGGCGGTGACGGCGCCATGTACGATATCGGCTTCCAGAACCTGTCCCGGGCGATGATGTCCGGCAAGCCGGTCAAGGTCCTGGTCCTGGATACCCAGGTCTACTCCAACACCGGCGGCCAGGCCTGCACCTCCGGGTTCATCAGCCAGGTCTCGGACATGGCGCCCTACGGCAAGGCCTGGAAGGGCAAGGACGAGATCCGCAAGGAGATCAGCCTCATCGGCATGGCCCACCGTACGAGCTACGTGGCCCAGGGGACTATCAACAACGTCACCCACCTGCTCGAGAGCTTCATCGAGGGGCTCAATGCCCGGCGGCCGGCGGTGTTCAATGTCTACGCCGTCTGCCCGCCGGAGCACGGTATCGGGGACGACGTCGCCTTCCTGCAGTCGCGCATGGCGGTGGACGCGCGCGCCTATCCGCTCTTCCGCTACAACCCGGATCGCGGCACCACCTTCCGCGAGTGCAGCGATCTCGAGGGCAACCCGGACATCGAGCGGGACTGGCCGCGCTACACCCTCAACTACCTCGATGAGAACGGCGAGCAGCAGGGCATGGAGCTCCCCATGACCTTTGCCGACTTCGCCCTCACCGAGGGGCGGTTCCGCAAGCACTTCAAGCAGGTGCCGCCGGAGCGGTGGAGCGAGGACATGGTGCCGCTGGTGGATCTGCTGGCGATGGACGAGGACGAGCGCGAGGGGCTCTACCCGTATATCTGGGCGGTGGACAAGCAGAACCGCCTGGTTCGCGTGATCGTCTCCGAGGAGCTGGTCCGCTCCACCGAGGAGCGGCGGGACTTCTGGCATCAGCTCAAGGGGCTGGTCGGCCTCGATCGCGAGGAGGTCGATCCGCAGGCCGTTGCCCAGCAGACGCGCCAGGAGATGGCGCAGCGCATCAGCGCCGCGCTCGTGTCCCTGGCCAGCGGCGAGGATCCGGGCCAGCTCACGGGGGCGCTGCAGGGCGCCGCCGCGCCTGGTGCCGAGGCCCCGCAAGGCGGTGTGGGCGAAGGCGGAGGAGCCGCCACGGAGGCTGCCGGTACCGACGACCAGGGCGGCCTGGACCAGGCGTACGAGCCGGTCTGGGTGGAGAGCAATGAGTGCACCGCCTGTGACGACTGCATCGATATCGCCCCCGGGGTCTTCGCCTACGACGAGAACAACCAGGTCGTGGTGAAGGACCCGAAGGGGGCGCCGTTCAAGGACATCGTCCGGGCGGCCGAGAAGTGCGCCTCCTTCGCGATCCATCCGGGTACGCCCTTCGACCCGAATGAGCCGGGCCTGGACAAGCTGATGAAGCGGGCGGAGAAGCTCAACTGACCATGCGCATGCTCTCCTTTCTCAACGGCCTGACCTTCCCCGGGGGTGTGGAGCCCCCGGGGCGCAAGGACCAGACGCGTACGCGGTCGATCCGGCGCCTCTCCTTCGCGCCGCGGATGGTGCTGCCGCTGGCGCAGCACTTCGGCAACGCGGCGCGGCCGATCGTGGCCCGGGGCCAGGAGGTGGTCCGGGGCGAGCCTATCGCCGAGGCCGACGGCTGGGCCTCGTCGCCCATCCACGCGCCGGTCACCGGCACGGTGGAGGGGGTCGAGCTGATGCCGACGGCGCGCGGGCCGAAGACGCAGTCGATCCTCCTGCGTACCGCACCCGGTGACAGCCAGACCGTGCGCTGGGCGCAGTCCCGGGACGTCGAGGCGCTCTCGCGCCGGGAGCTGATCCAGGGCATCCAGGACGCCGGGGTGGTGGGCCAGGGCGGGGCCGCCTTCCCCACCCACCTCAAGCTCTCGGTCCCGGACGGCTACGCGGTGGATACCCTCGTGGTCAACGGCTGCGAGTGTGAGCCGTTCCTGAGCGCCGATCACCGGCTCATGCTCGAGGCCACGGAGACCGTCATCGCCGGCATCCGGCTGGCGATGCGCGGCTGCGGGGCCCCGCAGGCGGTCATCGGGGTCGAGGACGACAAGCCCGATGCCATCGCCGCCCTGGAGGCAGCGATCCGCCCCGACGACCCGATCCGGGTCGAGCAGCTCAAGGCCAAGTATCCGCAGGGCTCCGAGAAGATGCTCATCAAGGCCCTGCTCGATCGCGAGGTCCCTTCGGGCGGGCTGCCCTACGAGGTCGGCGTGGTGGTCAACAACGTCGGCACCATGGCCCAGCTCGGGCACCTGCTGCCGCGCGGCGAGGGGCTGATCGAGCGGATCATCTCGGTGGCCGGCCCCGGGGTGGAGCGCCCGGGCAACTACCGCGTCCCGGTGGGCACCCCCCTGCGCTACCTGCTCGAGGAGGTCGGCTTCGAGGGCGATGACCCGAGCCGGATCATCCTCGGCGGCCCCATGATGGGCAACACCGTGGCCTTCCTCGACGTCCCCATCACCAAGGGCGTCTCCGGGGTCCTGGTGCTGCCTGAGGCGAGGAAGACCGGCAGCACGGACGACGCCCAGCAGCCGTGCATCCGCTGCGGGCGGTGCGTGGAGGTTTGCCCGGTGGGGCTGAACCCGGCGGAGCTCGGGCGGCTGGCGGCCGGGCGCCAGTACCGCGCCATGGAGGAGCGCTTCCACCTCAACGACTGCTTCGAGTGCGGCTGCTGCAGCTACGTCTGCCCGTCGAACATCCCGC
>CAJXLI010000106.1 GCA_913055575.1 uncultured Ectothiorhodospiraceae bacterium | reverse complement strand
TGGAGGAGTCCACCTCCGACTACGACAAGGAGAAGCTCCAGGAGCGCGTGGCCAAGCTGGTCGGCGGCGTCGCCGTGATCCGGGTCGGCGCGGCCACCGAGGTGGAGATGAAGGAGAAGAAGGCCCGCGTCGAGGACGCCCTCCACGCCACCCGTGCGGCCGTGGAGGAGGGCATCGTCCCCGGCGGCGGCACTGCCATGATCCGCGCCCTGAGCGCGCTCGAGAACCTCAAGGGCGAGAACGAGGAGCAGAACCAGGGCATCGCGCTGGTCCGCCGCGCCATGGAGGAGCCGCTCCGGCAGCTGGTGAGCAACGCCGGCGAGGACGCCTCCGTGGTGGCCAACAAGGTCAAGGAGGGCACCGGCAACCACGGCTACAACGTGGGCACCGGCGATTACGGCGACCTGGTCCAGGCCGGCGTGCTCGACCCGACCAAGGTGACCCGGTCCGCCCTGCAGAACGCTGCCTCCGTGGCCGGCGTGATGCTGACCACCGAGGCCATGATCGCCGACAAGCCGCAGAAGGAGGACGATAGCGGCGGCGGTGCCGGCGACATGGGCGGCATGGGCGGCATGGGTGGCATGGGCGGCATGATGTAAGGCCGTCCTGCTTTCCTGGCGTCCCTACGCCGCAGGACCGACCCCGCCGGGCGCCCCGCCCGGCGGGGTTTTTTTTCGCGCCGCGCCTGCCGCGGCGGCGCTCCATTCCGCGCCGCACGCGGCTTGCAGCGGGGCGGGCAACTCCACACACTACAGGCGCGGCCACACCCACAACCCGTCCTACGGAACGACCCGTGCGCAACGAGCAGCCCGCGAAGAGACCGCCCGGCAAGAAGGGGAGACGCAGCCCCCCCGACGACGTCCGCCACCCGGCCTACTGGCCCACCTGGGCCGGGCTGGGCCTGCTGCGCCTGCTCGCCCTGCTGCCGGCGCCGGTGCTCGGCCGCATCGGCGACGGGCTCGGGCTCCTGCTGTGGGCGCTCGTCCCGGGCCGCCGGCACATCGTGCGGACCAACCTGCGCCTGGCCCTCGCCGATCACACCGCCGCCGAGCGGCGCCGCCTGGAGCGCGCCCACTTCCGCTCCGCTGCTCGTGGGGTGCTCGAGGGGGCGCTGGCCTGGTGGGCCCCCCTCGGGCGCCTCGCCCCCTACTACACCATCGAGGGGCTGGAGCACCTGGAGGCGGCCCGCGAGCCCGGCCGGGGCGTGATCCTCCTGATGCCCCACTACACCACGATGGAGATGTGCGGGCGGATCATCAGCCACCACGTGCCGGAATTCCACCCCATCTACAAGCCGACCAAGGACGCGGCCTTCAACACTGCCATGATCCGTACGCGCGGCAGCGGCGTCGCCGGGCTCCTGCGCAACGACGATATGCGGGGTATCCTGCGGACGCTACGCGCCGGCAGCGTCGTCTGGTACGCCCCGGACCAGGACTTCGGCCGGGAAGGCTCGATCTTCGCCCCCTTCATGGGCGTACCGGCGAGCACCCTGACCATGACCGCCCGCCTGGCGCGCACCTCGGGCGCCCCGGTCGTGCCGCTGCACTGCGAGCGCCTGCCCGGTAATCACTGGCACGTGCGCCTGGAGCCGGCGCTGAAGGGCTTCCCCAGCGGAGACGACGCGGCCGATGCGGCACGGATCAACCGGGTCATCGAGGAGCAGGTAGTGCGGGCACCCGAGCAGTACCTGTGGCTGCACCGGCGCTTCAAGACCCGGCCGGGGCGCAGCGAGCCCAACCCCTACCGGAAGGCAGGCTAGCGGAGGGCCTGGACCGGCCGGCTAGGCCTCAAGGGCGACGGCGCGCCGGATAGCGGGCGTGCCGTCGAACTCGGCCCACAGCTGCCGGAAGGTCTCGTCCCGCTCCGGGTGGCGCCCCTGCGGGGCGAGCTCCGCCAGGGGGGCGAGCACGAAGTCGAACTTGAGGATCTCTTGCCGCGGCAGGGTGACCGGATCGCCGTCGAGCACCGTATCTCCCCAGAGCAGCAGATCCAGATCCAGGGTCCGCGCGGAGAACTTCGACGCGCTGCGCCGCCGGCCGTGGCCATGCTCGATCTCCCGCAGCGTGGCCAGCACCGCGTCCAGCGGCTCCTCGGCCCGGAAGGTCGCGACGAGGTTGTAGAAGTCCTCGCCCGCGAAGCCCACCGCCGCCGTCTCGTAGATGGTGGAGAAGGCCGCGCCCGGCCAGCGCGCGCGCAGCTCCGCCATGGCGGAGCGGATGTTGCGGTCGCGGTCGATGTTGCTGCCGATGCTCAGATACGCCTGGGTCAAGATGGCTCGCCCCGCTCGATGGTCACGCCCACATCGTCGGCACCGCGCAGGGCGCCGGGCTTGCTGGCCGACAGGCGCAGCCAGGCTACGCCGAACTCGTTACGGACGATACTCGCCGCCTCCTCGGCTAGCGTCTCCACGAGGAGGAACTCGCTCTCCCCGACGAAGGCGATGATGCGCTTACCGATGGCCTTGTAGTCGAGCGCGTCGTCGATGGAGTCGGTGGCAGCAGCGCGGGCGATATCGGCCGACATCTCCAGGTCGATGCGTACCCGCTGCCGGATGCGCCGCTCCCACTCGAAGATGCCGATGACCGTATCGACCTGCAATCCGCGAATGAAGACGGTATCCATAGCCCGCTCAGTCTCAAGCCGCAACCGCCAGCTTGCAAGGCCCCCGGAGCCGCGCCCGCCGCGGCCGCTAGCGGCACCGGGCGCATACTGGTATGGTTGCGGTCCTTCCTGGGCACCGCACTGACTGCAAGACCATGGATCTCCACCCCCGCAGCCTCCTCGACTCGCTCGTCCACAAGCGGCACAAGGCACGCCAGGCGCTGGGCATCCTGCTGCTGATCGCCATCGTCGCCCTCAGCGCACCGAGCATCGGCTGGGCCTACACCGCCGGCGCCGCCATCGCCGCCGCCGGCATCGCCTTCCGCCTGTGGGCCGCCGGCCACCTGAGCAAGGACAGGGAGCTGGCGCAGGACGGCCCCTACGCCCTGGTCCGGCATCCGCTCTATACCGGCAATTTCCTGATCATCACCGGCTTCCTGCTGGCCGGCCAGGTCTGGTGGCTGGTGGCCGTGGCCGTCGTCTTCGCCATCCTCTACTACCCCCCGGCGATCCACCGCGAGGATACCAAGCTGCACCGGCGCTTCCCCGAGGAGTGGGCACCGTGGCGCGCACGGACGCCGGCGCTCCTGCCCAGGCTGCGCCCCACCCGGCCGCTGAACGTGACCAGCTGGTCGTTCCGCCAGAGCCTGCACGCCAACGGCGAGCCGATCATCGCCGCCCTCCTGCTCCTCGGGCTGACGATCATGGGGCTGCGCCTCGGCTGATCAGCCCGCGGCCCCGGGCGACGGCCATGGCGGCCGCGGATGGGCACCGCGTCCGTCTACCGGCCCCTTGCGCCGGCCCGCCGCCACCTCGAGACTGCGGGCATGACTGAGCTGTCCGCAGAACTCCAAGCGATCGCCGAGCGCCACCTCGCCACCCTGAGCGAGGCCGGCGCCCTACCCGATGACGAGCGCCTCGGCGACTCCCCCGCCCGGGTCCTCGCCGCCAGCGACTTCGTCGCCCGCGCCGCCGGTGAGCACGACCCGGGCGTGCTCCACGATCTGTGCCAGACCGGCGACCTGTTCACCGCCTACGAGGCGCACGGCCACCGCGGGCGGCTACAGGAGCAGCTCGCCGGGGCCGACGACGAGGCGGGCCTGTACCGCGTGCTGCGTCGCTACCGCCGCCGCGAGGCCGTCCGCATCGCCTACCGCAGCCTCGCCGGCTGGGCGGCGCTCGAGGAGACCCTGGCGGAGACCAGCGCCCTCGCCGAGGCGTGCCTCGACCTGGCCCTGGACTGGCTCTACCGGGCCCTGGCCGAGCGCTGGGGCACGCCGCGCAACGAGGCCGGCGAGGCGCAGCGCATGGTAGTCCTCGGCATGGGCAAGCTCGGCGGCCGGGAGCTCAACTTCTCCTCGGACATCGACCTGATCTTCGCCTTCCCCGAGCCCGGCGAGACCGATGGCCGCCGGGCGCGGAGCAACGACGAGTTCTTCGTCAAGCTAGGCCGCCAGCTCATCGGCGCGCTCAGCGAGATCACCCCGTACGGCCAGCCCTACCGCGTGGACATGCGCCTGCGCCCCAACGGCGACGCCGGCCCCCTGGCCCTGCCCTTCTCCGCCGTCGAGACCTACTACGAGAGCCAGGGCCGGGAGTGGGAGCGCTACGCCATGATCAAGGCCCGCTGCGTCGCCGGCGACTGCGAGGCCGGCGAGGCGCTCACCCAGGGCCTGCGCCCCTTCGTCTACCGCCGCTACCTGGACTACGGAGCGCTGGAGCAGCTCCGCGAGATGAAGGCGATGATCGCCCGCGAGGTGCAGCGCCGGGGCGCCACCCGCAACATCAAGACCGGCGCCGGCGGCATCCGCGAGGTGGAGTTCGTCGCCCAGGCCTTCCAGCTCATCCGCGGCGGCCGCGAGCCGCAGCTGCGCTCGCGGGGGCTGACGGCCACCCTGGATGCCATCGCCGAGCTGCAGCTGCTCCCGGCCCACGCCGTCGAGGAGCTACGCCACGGCTACCGCTTCCTCCGGCGCGCGGAGAACGCGGTGCAGATGCTCAACGACGAGCAGAGCCATACCATCCCCCAGGATCCCGTCGAGCGGGCCCGCGTGGCCCTCGGCGCCGGCTACGCCGATGCGGAGGCCTTCGAGGCGGAGCTCGAGCGTGTCCGGAGCCGCCTCCACGACCACTTCCAGCAGGTCTTCGCTGCGCCCCAGGCCGAGGACGGCGATGCCAGCGGCGATCCGGCCGAGCTGGCCTGGTCGGGCCAGCTGGAGGCCGAGGAGGCGGCGGAGCGGCTCGCGGAGCTCGACTTCCCGGACCCGCAGCACCTCGCCGAGCGCCTGGAGCGGCTGCGCCAGGGGGCCGAGGTACGGGCCCTCTCGGAGCGGGGCCGCCACCGGCTGGACCGGCTCATGCCCTTGGTGATCAACGCCTGCCGGCGCGCCGAGCGCCCGGACCGGGCCCTGGAGCGGATCCTGGACCTGGTGGAGACCGTCGCCCAGCGCACGGCCTACCTGGCGCTGCTCATCGAGCACCCCATGGCCCTGTCCCAGCTCGTTCAGCTCTGCGACAGCTCGGCCTGGGTCGCCCGCTTCCTCGCCGCCCACCCGCTGCTGCTCGACGAGCTCCTCGACCCGCGCACCCTCTACGAGCCGCTCGGCCGCGAGGCCCTGGAGGCGGATCTGGACAACCGCCTGGCGCGCCTCCCCGAGGGCGACCTGGAGCAGCAGATGGAGGCGCTGCGCCAGTTCAAGCAGAGCAACCAGCTCAAGGTCGCCGCCGCCGACGTCGCGGGCGCCGCCCCCCTGATGGTGGTCAGCGACTACCTGACCCAGATCGGCGAGGTCGTCCTCGACCGAACCGTCAGCCTCTGCCGCCAGCACCTGGAGCGGCGCCACGGGCGCCCCCTGTGCACCGACGGCGGCGAGCGCCGCGAGGCGGGCTTCGCCGTGGCCGGCTACGGCAAGCTCGGCGGCCT
>CAJXLI010000105.1 GCA_913055575.1 uncultured Ectothiorhodospiraceae bacterium | reverse complement strand
CCGGATCAAGCACCTCGGCGTGGCCTTCCGCGAGGAGGAGGGCTACGCCCTGCGCGTCCACCCGACCCTGGTGCCGCACCGGCACATGCTCGCCAGCGTGGACGGGGTCATGAACGCCGTCATGGTCAAGGGCGACGCGGTCGGGCCGACCCTCTACTACGGCGCCGGTGCCGGCGCCGAGCCCACGGCCTCGGCGGTGGTGGCGGACATGATCGACGTGGTCCGCGAGTTCAATGTGGAGCCGGAGAACCGCGTCCCGTACCTGGCCTTCCACACCGACTCGCTCTCCGCCGAGCCGGCACTACCGATCCGCGATGTGGAGACCGCCTACTACCTGCGCCTCTCGGCCCGTGACGAGCCCGGCGTGCTCGCCGACGTGGCCCGGGTCCTGGGGGATTTCGGCATCTCCATCGAGGCCATCATCCAGAAGCAGCCGGAGGCCGGCGCCGAGCTCGTGCCGGTCATCCTCCTGACCCATCGGATCCACGAGCGCCACATGGATGCGGCGATCGAGCGCCTGGAGCGCCTGGAGCAGGTGCAGGACCGCGTCGTGCGTATCCGCGTCGAGAGCCTGGAGTGACAGCATGTCCTTCCGCCCCCGCTATACCGGACTGATTGGCAAGTATCTGGATCGGCTGCCGGTTACGGACGATGCCCGGCTCATCGGCCTCGGCGAGGGCCAGACGCCGCTGATCCGGCTGTCACGGATCCCCGCCGATCTCGGCCGGGACGTGGACCTCTACGTCAAGTTCGAGGGGCTCAATCCCACGGGATCGTTCAAGGACCGCGGCATGACCATGGCCGTGACCCAGGCCGTGGAGCAGGGCGCCCGGGCGATCATCTGCGCCTCCACGGGCAACACCTCCGCCTCTGCCGCGGCCTACGCCGCCCGCGCGGGGATCGCCTGCTTCGTGCTCATCCCCGACGGCAAGATCGCCATGGGCAAGCTCGCCCAGGCGGTCATGCACGGCGCCCAGGTCCTCCAGATCCGCGGCAACTTCGATGCCGGCATGCGCCTGGTCAAGGAGCTCGCCGAGCACGCGCCGCTGACTATCGTCAACTCCATCAATCCGTACCGGCTCCAGGGCCAGAAGACCGCCGCCTTCGAGGTGATCGAGGACCTCGGGCGGGCGCCGGACTACCACTGCCTGCCGGTGGGCAATGCCGGCAACATCACCGCCCACTGGATCGGCTACGCGGAGAGTGCCGGCAGCGAAGGCGGCGAGCGCCTGACCGAGGCCTGCGCCTTCTGCCAGGGCGGATGCCGCTACGCCTCGGGCGTGGTGAGCCGGCGCCCGCGCATGGTGGGCTACCAGGCCGCCGGTAGTGCCCCCTTCCTGCGCGGCGGCCCCGTGGCGAATCCGGAGACGGTGGCCACCGCCATCCGCATCGGCGCCCCGCAGTCCTGGGATTACGCCCACGCCGTCCGGGAGGAGTCCGGCGGCTGGTTCGATGAGCTCACCGACGCCGAGATCCTCCAGGCCCAGCGCACGCTCGCCGAGCGCGAGGGCGTCTTCTGTGAGCCGGCCTCGGCGAGCTCGGTGGCGGGTGCCATGCGGGATATCGCCAGCGGCCGTATCGCCGAGGGCAGCACGGTCGTCTGCACCCTGACCGGCCACGGCCTCAAGGACCCCGATGTAGCCGTGGAGCAGGCGAGTGACGCGGTGCAGACGGTGGATGCCGACTACGAGGCGGTACGTCAGGCCATCCTCCAGCAGCTTTGAGCGGGCAGCGGCTGCGTCTGCGGGTGCCCGGCCTGCTCGGCCCCCTGCCGGGCCCCCTACCGCCGGGCGTGCTGGCGCGGCTGCCGTCGCTGGAGACCTGGCTGGCCCGGGGGCGCCGCGGCGCCATCCAGCCCGTGCCGGCGCCGGCAGCGGCCGGGCCGCTGGGCTGGCTGGCGGAGGGCGGCGATCTCGGCACGGGGTACTGGTCCCGGGCCCTGCCGCTGCACCTGCGTGCCGAGAGCAGCGGGGTGCGCCTGGTCACCCTGTCCCTCGACGAGGCGGAGGCCGCGCGCCTGGAGGCGGACCTGGCGGCCCTGCTCGCCGACCGCGGCCTGCGGCTGCACCGCTCTAGCGCCGGCCGCTGGTACCTGGAGAGCGACGCCCCCCTCCCGGAGCGGCCTGCCCCCGAGCAGGTCGACGGCCGGTTCATCGGTGGCCATATGCCGCGCGGCCGCGAGGCCCTGGCCTGGGCGTCGGTGTTCAACGAGGTCGAGATGGCCCTCTGCAGCCACCCGGTCAACCAGGCCCGGGAGGAGCGGGGCGAGCCGCCGGTGAACGCGCTCTGGGCCTGGGGCTGCGGGCAGCGGCCGCAGCCGCCGGCCGATTTCCCCTGGCGGCGGGTCCTCAGCGACGATCCGTCCTGGCGGGGCCTGGGGATCCTGGCCGGCGCCGAGGTGGCCGATCCCGCCGGCGTGCCGGCCATCGCCCCGGGGCCGTCCGCGCTCGTTGCTGTCTCCTGGGCGGCCGATGCCTTGGCCGCCGCCGACGGTAACGCCTGGGTCGACGCGGTGACCGCCGTGGAGCGGACGTTCGCTGCCCCGGCGCTGGGGGCGCTGACCCACGGCGGACCGGACGGCGGCCGCTGGGACGCCCTGGAGCTGTGCCCGGCTGGCGATCGGGCAGGTGTCGTGCTCACCCGCAGCGTCGCGCGTCGCTTCTGGCGCCGGCGGCGGCCGCTGCAGGCGTGGCTGGTCGAGGATGGTGCGGATGCCTGAGCGCATCCGCCGGCGCACCGCGGAACCGCTGCCCGAGGGACTGCCCGGCGATCTCCACCCGGTGCTGCGCCGGGTCTATGCCCGGCGCGGCCTGCAGGACCCGGCCGAGCTCGACCTGAGCCTGCGGCGGCTCCTGCCTCCGGACGGCATGGCTGACCTGGATACGGCGGCCGGGGCCCTCGCCGGCGCCCTGCGCCAGGGGGAAGCCATCGCCGTGGTCGGCGACTACGATGCCGACGGCGCCACGGCGACTGCGCTCACGGTCCTCGCCCTGCGCCGCCTGGCGACGGCGCTCGAGGGCGATCCGGAGCGGATCCGGTTCCTGGTGCCGGACCGCTTCGGTCTCGGCTACGGGCTGAGCCCGGCCGTCGTCGAGCGCCTGCGCCCGCTGGCGCCGGCGTGGCTGGTGACTGTCGACAACGGCATCACCAGCCTGGAGGGCGTCGCCGCGGCGCAACAGGCCGGGATGCGGGTCGTGGTGACCGATCACCACACGCCGGGCGACCGCCTGCCGTCGGCCGAGGCGGTGGTCGATCCCCAGCGCGAGGACGATACCTTCCCGGCGACCTCGCTGGCCGGGGTCGGGGTAGCCCTGTACCTGGCCCTGGCCGTTCGCCGCGCGCTGGAGGCCGACGGCGGCTTCAGCCGCTCGCTACCCAACCTCGCCGGGCTCCTGGACCTGGTCACCGTGGGCACGGTGGCCGATATCGTGCCCATGGACCACAACAACCGCATCCTCGTCGAGCAGGGGCTGCGCCGGATCCGGGCCGGTGCTGCCCGTCCCGGCGTCCGGGCGCTGCTCGAGCAGGCCGGCCGCTCGCCGTCCGAGGCCACCGCTACCGATCTGGCCTTCGCCGTGGGGCCGCGGCTGAACGCCGCCGGCCGCATGGACGATATGACGGCCGGGGTCGATTGCCTGCTCGCCGAGGACGCCGAGACGGCGCGCGCCCGCGCCGCGGAGCTCGACAGCCTGAACCGCCAGCGCCGCGAGGTGGAGGCGCAGATGACCGAGGAGGCCCTCGCCAGCCTGGAGGCGCAGGCCGAGGAGATTGGCCTCGGGGTCTGCGTCGCCGCCGAGGGGTGGCACCAGGGCGTTACCGGCATCCTGGCCTCTCGGCTCAAGGAGCGCTTCCACCGGCCGGCGGTGGCCTTTGCTCCGGGTGCGGACGGGCAGCTGCGCGGCTCGGCGCGCTCCGTGCCGGGGCTGCACATGCGCGATCTACTGGCGCGCCTGCACCGCGATGCCCCCGGCGTGATGGAGTGCTTCGGTGGCCACGCCATGGCCGCCGGCCTGACCATCCGGGCGGAGAACCTGCCGGCCTTCCGCGAGGCCCTGGCCGCGACCCTGGCCGAGGCCCTCGACGGCAGGCCCCCGCAGATGCAGGTGGATACGGACGGGCCTCTGGCCACCGAGGAGCTGAGCCTGGAGACCGCCAACGCCCTGCGCTACGGCGGGCCCTGGGGCCAGGGCTTCCCCGAGCCGCGCTTCGACGGCGTCTTCGGCATCCGCCGGTCGCGTACCCTGCGGGGCGGCCACCTGCGGCTGGAGCTGACCCCGGCGGACAGCGGCTCGCCGGCGTGGCCGGCTATCGCCTTCGGTGGCGTGGCCCAGGGCTGGGACCGGCTGACGGGGCCGGTGCGGGTCGTCTACAGCCCGGAGGTCAACCGCTTCCGCGGCGCGGCCTCCCTGCAGTTGCGCATCGACTTCATGGTGGAAGAGCACGGCTAGAGGCCCCGGTGCGCGGCGGCTGGCGGCCGCCTCGCGCGGCGGTGCCCCGGTGCCGGGCGGGGGCGCTGGCCGGGCAGCGCTACTCCGCCTCGGCCTCCGCGGCGAGGACCTCGTCGCCGCGCTCCGCGAGCAGCTGCGAGAAGTCGCTGATGATCGCGGCGCTCATCTGCAGCTGCACGTCCGGCAGCTCCTCCCTGTCGATGGCGTCGTAGCTGTCCAGCGGCTCCAGGCCGTGGGCCTGGCGGCGCTCGTTGTGGATGGCAAGCAGGCGCTGCTCCCGGGCCTCCTGCTCCTCCTCCCGGGTCGCCCGATCGAGGGCCACCGTGGTCTCATCCCGGATGTCGCGCTGGACGGCGAGCTCGCGCCTGAACGCCTGGAAGGTCTCGACCTCCGCCATGCGCGCCTTGTGGCGCCGCTGCAGCTCGTCGATGAGGGTCTCTAGCTGGTAGTACGCCGGCACCCCTACCGCCTGGATGCGGTTGCTGGGCAGCGGGTTGTTGGCCGCCCGCTCACCGATCTCCTCGTGGCTGAATCGGGAGGGCAGCTGGATATCCGGGGTGACGCCCTGCAGCTGGGTGCTCCTGCCGGTAACCCGGTAGAACTGCGCCAGCGTGAGCTTGAGCTTGCCGGATCGCTCCTCGCCGGGGATGGCGTAGTTGTTCAGGTTGATCAGCTGCTGCACCGTGCCCTTGCCGAAGGTCTGGTCGCCCAGCACGATGCCGCGGTCGTAGTCCTTGATGGCGGCCGCGAAGATCTCGGAGGCCGAGGCGCTGCGCCGGTTCACGATGACCCCGAGGGGGCCCTCGTAGGCCATCTCCTGCTCGGGGTTACCGAGCCGCTCCGGGTTGCCGCGCGTGTTCTGGACCTGCACGGCGGGCCCCCCGCCGGTGAACAGGGCGGTCAGCTGCGTGGCCTCGCGCAGGGCACCGCCGGAGTTGTCGCGGAGGTCGATGAGCAGGCCGTCGATGTCCTCGGCGAGCAGCTCATCGAGGAGGCGCTTGACATCCCGCGTGGTGCTGCGGAAGTCGCGCTCCCCGGCCTGCGCGGCCTCGAAGTCGCGGTAGAACTTCGGGATCTCGATCACCCCGATCCGCCG
>CAJXLI010000104.1 GCA_913055575.1 uncultured Ectothiorhodospiraceae bacterium | reverse complement strand
TACTTCGAGTGCCTCCACGAGACCAAGCTCATCGTCGACCTGCTCTACGAGGGCGGGCTGGCGAACATGCGCTACTCGGTCTCCAACACCGCCGAGTACGGCGACTTCACCCGCGGCAAGCGGGTGGTCAACGAGCAGTCCCGCGAGGCCATGCGCCAGATCCTGCGCGAGATCCAGGACGGCACCTTCGCCAAGGAGTACGTCCTGGAGAACCAGGCCGGGGCGCCCACCCTCCACGCCCGGCGCCGCCTCGCCGCGGAGCACCCCATCGAGTCGGTGGGCCAGCAGCTGCGCGGCATGATGCCGTGGATCGCGGCCAACAAGCTCGTCGACGATAGCTGAGCGACGCGCCGCCGGGCCCCGGGCAGGCGCCCGGCCCGGCGGGCATCGGGGGGACCATGAGCGATCTGCTGAGTTGGCTGGCGGCCAACCCGTTCACCACGCTGCTGCTGCTCGGCGCGGCCGCCCTCGTCGGCCTCTGGCTGACCCGCCGCTACCAGCCCATCTCGGCGGCCGAGGCGGGCCAGCGGGTCGAGGACGGGCAGACCTGCTTCCTCGACGTCCGCACGCCGGGGGAGGTCGCCGGCGGCGCCATCCCGGGCGCCGTCCACGTGCCCGTGCCGCAGCTGCGCCAGCAGCTCGATGACCTGCGCGAGCGGGTCGGGGACGGCCCCGTGGTGGTCTACTGCCACAGCGGCATCCGCGGGGCGAGCGCCGCGTACCTGCTCGCCCGCAAGGGCTTCCGCGAGGTCTACAACCTGCGCGGCGGGATCGTGGCCTGGCGCCACCAGGGCCTGCCCGTGACCGGCGGTCATGAATAAGCGGACCCGGCGCCGCGGCATCTTCCTCCTGCCCAATCTGTTCACCACGGGGTGCCTGTTCTTCGGCTTCCTGGCCCTGGTCTTCGCCCTGGAGGGGAGCTTCGGCCGCGCCGCCGGGGCGGTGCTGGTGGCGATGGCCTTCGACGGGCTGGACGGCCGGATCGCCCGGGCGACGGGGACGCAGACGGACTTCGGCGTGCAGTACGACTCGCTGGCCGACATGGTCAGCTTCGGCCTGGCGCCGGGGGCCATCGCCTTCATCTGGGCGCTGGGCGACACCGGCGCCGGCGGGCCCTGGGACAACGTCGGCTGGCTGACCACCTTCCTCTACGTCGCCTGCGCGGCCCTGCGCCTGGCGCGGTTCAACACCCAGAGCGGGGTGGCGGACAAGCGCTACTTCCAGGGCCTGCCCAGCCCCGCGGCGGCCGGGGCGGTGCTCGGCGCGGTGTGGTTCGGCGAGTGGCTCGGCCTGGCCGGCCTGGGCGCCGCCCTCCTGGCCGGCGGGGTCACGGCCCTCGCGGCCGTGCTGATGGTCAGCAACGTCCGCTACGACAGCTTCAAGGAGATCGACCTGCGCTACCGGGTCCGCTTCACCGCCGTGGTGGGCCTGGTCGTGGCCACGGCCCTGGTGGCGCTGCACCCGCCCACGGCGATCTTCCTCGGCTTCGTGACCTACATGCTCTCCGGCCCGGTGCTCACCGTGGTGCGCCGCCGCCGGCTGCGGCGGCGGGCCTGACGGTTGCCACGCCGGCGGCAGGGCGATATATTCACCCGTATCATGACGTGCTGTCCCGCCAACCCCGCGCCCCACGGCCGCTGGCTGCGCTGTAGCGGCGCCGGGGGTGTCCGGCTGCTTAGCAACGCCCGCCCGCGCGGCGGGGGCCGACTGCCGGCCTGAGCGCCGGCGTCCATCCCCTCATCCCGCACAGCGTACCCGCTCGGCGCCGTCGGCGGCGGCGGGCCGATCCTCCATCCCGTGGCGCGCGCGCCACGATGAGACAGGGCTGAGCAGCCATGGCAGAGACCGATCACCTCTACATCTTCGATACGACCCTGCGCGACGGCGAGCAGAGCCCCGGCGCCTCCATGAGCCGGGAGGAGAAGGTCCGCATCGCCAAGGGCCTGGAGCGGCTGCGGGTGGACGTCTTCGAGGCGGGCTTCCCGGCGGCGAGCGAGGGCGACTTCGACAGCGTCCGCACGGTGGCGGAGAGCGTGAAGGACAGCCGCGTCTGCGCCCTGGCCCGGACCCGGCAGGCGGACATCCAGGCCGCCGGCGAGGCCCTCGCCGGGGCCGAGGCGGGGCGGATCCACACCTTCATCGCCACCTCGCCGATCCACATGGAGAACAAGCTGCACATGGCCCCGGAGCAGGTGGTCGAGACCGCCGTCCAGGCCGTGGGCCAGGCCCGGCAGCTGTGCGACGACGTGGAGTTCTCCGCTGAGGACGCCGGGCGCTCGGACCAGGACTTCCTCTGCCGGATCATCGAGGCGGCCATCGACGCCGGGGCCAGGACCATCAACATCCCCGACACGGTGGGCTACAACCTGCCCGAGCAGTTCAGCGGCTTGATCCGGAGCCTGTGCGAGCGCATCCCCAACTCGGACAAGGCGGTCTTCTCGGTCCACTGCCACAACGACCTGGGCGTGGCGGTGGCCAACTCCCTGGCCGCCGTGCAGGCCGGGGCGCGGCAGGTGGAGTGCACCGTCAACGGCCTCGGCGAGCGCGCCGGCAACGCAGCGCTGGAGGAGGTGGTCATGGCGGTGAAGACGCGCCAGGACTGCTTCCCCTGCAGCACGCAGGTCAACGCCCGGGAGATCGTGCCCGCATCCAAGCTGGTGGCGAACATCACCGGCTTCCACGTCCAGCCCAACAAGGCCATCGTCGGCGTCAACGCCTTCGCCCACGAGTCGGGCATCCACCAGGACGGGGTGCTCAAGCACCGCGAGACCTACGAGATCATGCGCGCCGAGGACGTGGGCTGGAACACCAACCGCATGGTCCTGGGCAAGCACTCCGGCCGGAACGCCTTCCGCGCCCGGCTCGAGGAGCTGGACATCCACCTGGAGTCGGAGGAGCAGCTCAACGAGGCCTTCGCCCGCTTCAAGACCCTGGCGGACAAGAAGCACGAGATCTTCGACGAGGACCTCCAGGCGCTGGTCACCGAGGCCGGCGCGGCGCTGGAGAACGAGCGCATCAAGCTGCTCTCGCTCCACGTCTGCTCCGAGACCGGGGAGCAGCCCGAGGCCACGGTCTCGCTGCTCGTCGACGGCGAGGAGCGCCGGGCGGTGGCGCCGGGCAGCGGCTCGGTGGACGCGGCCCTCATGGCCGTCGACTCGGTGGTGCAGTCGGGCACCGAGCTGCTGCTCTACTCGGTGAACAACATCACCAGCGGCACCGACTCCCAGGGCGAGGTCACCGTGCGCCTCGAGCGCGGCGGGCGCATCGCCAACGGCCAGGGGGCGGACGTGGACATCGTCATCGCCTCGGCCAAGGCGTACGTCGCCGCCCTGAATAAGATCCTCGCCAGCCAGGACCGCCGCCACCCCCAGGCCGCGGACGTGTAGGCCGTGGATACGCGTCGGCTGACCTACCTGCGCCGGCTGGGGATCGATAGCTACATCCCCCGGGACGCATCGGTGGTCCGTCCCGCCGCCGGGCCGGCCCCGACGGCCGGGCGTGAGCAGGCGGCCGGGCCGGAGCCCGCGGCCGTGCGTGAGCCGGCTGCCGGGGCGGCGCCGGCGACCGGGTCCGCCGGGCCTGCTGCGGTCGATGCCGCTGCCACCGCCGGCGGGGAGCCGGGTGCGGCGGCCGACTCGACGGGCCACAGCGGGGCCTCGTCCGGCCCGCAGGCGCCGCCGGCCGGGGCGGCCGGGTGCAGCGCCATGGGCTGGGACGAGCTGGCGGCGACGGTGGCCGAGTGCCGGGCGTGCCGCCTGTGCGAGGGGCGCACCCAGACGGTCTTCGGGACCGGCGATCGGCAGGCGGACCTGGTGGTGGTCGGCGAGGGCCCCGGCGCCGACGAGGACCGGCTGGGCGAGCCCTTCGTCGGCCGCGCCGGCAAGCTCCTCGATGCCATGCTCGGCGCCATCCACCGCGGCCGGGAGTCGGGCGGGGTCTACATCGGCAACATCATCAAGTGCCGCCCGCCGGGCAACCGCGATCCGCGGCCGGACGAGGTCAGCGCCTGCGCGCCCTACCTGCGCCGGCAGCTGGAGCTGCTCCAGCCCCGGGCCATCGTCGCCCTCGGCCGCGTGGCGGCGCAGAACCTGCTCGAGAGCAAGGCGCCGCTGGCGCGGCTGCGCGGGCGGGTCCACCACTACGCGGACACGGGCATCCCGGTCTGGGTGACCTACCACCCGGCCTATCTACTGCGCTCGCCGGCCGACAAGGCGAAGGCGTGGCAGGACCTCAAGCGCGTCCGCGGCCTGCTGGAGGATAGCGGGTGAGCAACCCGGAGCCGGCCGCGCTGGCCCGCCCGATGACCGAGGCGGACCTGCCGGCGGTCCTCGACATCGAGCGCCGCGCCTACCGCTACCCCTGGAGCCCGGGCAACTTCCACGACTGCCTGCGCGCCGGCTACGGCTGCTTCGTGGATCTCGCCGCGCCCGTGCGCGGCTACACCGTCGTCCGCTGCGCCGCCGCGGAGGCCCACGTCCTCAACCTGTGCGTCGATCCGCGGGCCCGCCGCCAGGGCATCGCCAGCGATCTCGTCCGGGTCGCCGTGGAGCGCGCCGAGGTGCTGGGCGCCGAGGCCCTGTTCCTGGAGGTGCGCCCCTCCAACGCCCCGGCGCTCGCCCTCTACGAGCGCCACGGCTTCCACGAGGTGGGCCGGCGGCCGGGCTACTACCCGGCCCCCGGGGGTCGGGAGGAGGCGGTGATCATGGCGCGGGCGGTCTGAGCCCCGGCCGCGCCGCCCGGGCGCTCCAGGGCAACAGGCGGCACCCGGCCCGTAGCGAGGTAGCCGTGAGCGGCGCTCCCGCCCTGCCTGGCTGGGCCAGGCCGCACCCGCCCGAGGCGCCGCCCTAGCGCCGCGGCGGGCCTGTGCGCCCGCGTCGTCGGTCCGCCGGCCCGCCGGCCTGGCGCCCTAGAGCGCCTGCACCCGCTCCTCCTGCTCGGCCACCTTGGCCAGCGCCTGCCTCGCCTCGGCGAGCTTGTTGCGCTCCTTGTCGACGACCTCCGCCGGGGCCTTCGCCACGAAGGCCTCGTTGGCCAGCTTCTGCTCGGCGCGCTGGATCTCGCCCTCCAGGCGGCTGCGCTCCTTGGCCAGGCGGGCCAGCTCGGCGTCCTTGTCCACCAGGCCGGCCATGGGGACGAGGACCTCCATCTCGCCGGCCAGCGCCATGGCGGCCTCCGGCGGCGCCTCGCCGGGCTCGAGCAGGCGGATGGACTCGAGCCGCGCCAGGGAGGCGAGGAAGGCCTCGTGGCGGCGCAGCCGCTCGGCGTCCGCCTCGCTGGCGTGGCGCAGCAGCACCGGCACCGGGCGGCTCGGGGAGATGTCCATCTCGCCGCGCAGCCGCCGGACGCCGAGCACGACGCGCTGGATCCAGTCGATCTCGTCCTCGGCGGCCGCGTCGCGCCGGGCGGCGTCCGGAGCCGGGTAGGGCTGGCGCATGACGGTCTCGCCGCGGATGCCGGCGACCGGGGCGGCGCGCTGCCAGACGGCCTCGGTGATGAACGGCATCAGCGGGTGGAGCAGGCGCAGCAGCGTCTCCAGGACCTCGATGAGCGTCTGCCGGGTGCCCCGGGCCTCGGCCTCGCTGCCCTCGCGCAGGGCGGGCTTGGACAGCTCCAGGTACCAGTCGCAGTACGCGTCCCAGGTGAACTGGTAGATCGCCTGCGCGGCCAGGTCCAGCCGGTAGTCGGCGAAGGCCTGGCGCACGTCGGCGACGGTGCGGTCCAGGCGCGAGCGGATCCAGCGCTCCGGCGCCCCCAGCGCCACCGGGCCGCCGCTGCCGCAGTCCTGGCCCTCGGT
>CAJXLI010000103.1 GCA_913055575.1 uncultured Ectothiorhodospiraceae bacterium | reverse complement strand
CTGCGCCAGGCCGCCTGCGGCGTCAACTTCATCGACTGCTACCACCGCAGCGGCCTCTACCCGCTGCCGCAGCTGCCCCACGGTATCGGCGTGGAGGCCTGCGGCGTGGTCGAGGCCGTCGGCGCGGGCGTCCGCGAGGTCGTCGAGGGGGAGCGGGTCGCCTACGCGGCCCCGCCGCCGGGGGCCTACGCCGAGTCCCGCGTCGTCCCTGCCGACCGGCTGATCCCCGTCCCCGACGCGATCGGTGACGCCGTCGCCGGCGGCACGACCCTGCGCGGGCTGACGGCGTGGCTCCTGCTGCACCGCGCCTTCCGCGTCCGCCGGGGGCACACCCTCCTCGTCCACGCCGCCGCCGGCGGGGTGGGGCAGATCCTCTGCCAGTGGGCGGACTACCTCGGCGCCACGGTGATCGGCACCGTCGGCGACGGCGACAAGGCCCAGGTGGCCGCCGAGCACGGCTGCCACCACCCCATCGTCTATACCCGCGACGACTTCCGGGAGAAGGTCGAGGCGATCACCGGCGGCCGGGGCGTGGACGTGGTCTACGACTCGGTGGGCGCCGCCACCTTCGAGGCGTCCCTGGACTGCCTGAGCCCGCGGGGGCTAATGGTCAGCTACGGCAACGCCTCGGGTGCGCCGCCGGCCATCGCCCCCGGCCTGCTGGGCCAGAAGGGCTCGCTCTTCCTCACCCGGCCGGTCCTCTTCGACTACGTGGCCGAGCGGCAGGATCTGCTGGAGGGGGCAGCGGCGTACTACGACGCGGTCACCCAGGGCGTCATCGAGCCCCAGGTGGGGCGCCGCTATCCGCTGGAGCGGGCGGCGCAGGCGCACCGCGACCTGGAGGCGCGCGCTACGACGGGGGCCTCCGTGCTGGAGCCGGGCCAGGGCTGACCGGCGTCGGGGGGCAGCCGGGCGCGCCCCCGGCAGCGCGCGCCCCGGGTCAGTCCTGCAGGTGCCGGCCCACCGCCTGAAGCGCCTCCAGGCTCTGGACATCCGCCGCGCGCAACGGCACGTAGTAGCGCGCCCGATCGGCGAAGTATTGCTCGATGGCCGCCAGGTGCTGCGCCTCGGCGGCCCGCCGTTTGGCCATGAAGGCGCCGTCCGCCTCCTCGGGCAGGACCTTGTTCACGACCAGCGCCCCCACCCGGAGGCGGTGCTCGTCGAGCTCCGCCACGGCGCGGCGGGTCTCCTCGATCGGCAGGTGCTCCGGGGTGAGGACGAAGGCGAAGGCGGTGGTGCCCGTGTCGAGGAGCAGATCGCGCACGCTCGCGATGCGCCGGCGCCGCTCGCTGAGCAGCTCGTAGAGCGGGTCCTCGGGCACCTCGCCGTCGCCCAGCCACTGGGAGCGCTCGCGGTTGTGCTCGTTGCGCTGGCGCAGCAGCCCGTCCACCCAGGCGCCCATGAGCTCCGGCAGGGTCAGCAGCCGCACGGTGTGGCCCGTCGGCGCGGTGTCGAAGACGACCTGGTCGTAGCCGCCCGCCTCGCCGGGGTGGGCGTCGTCGAGGAGGATGGCGACCATGCGGTCGAAGAGGGCGGCCTCGTAGGCCCCCGGGGCGCGGCCGGCCATGTCGATCTGCCGCTCGGCCTCCTCGATCAGCGTGGAGCGCACGGTGGCGCGGACGTTGTCCTTGACCCGCTCGATGTAGCGGGCGCACTCGGCGTCCGGATCGATCTCGACGGCGTCGAGGCCCGCGGCCACGCGGGTGGGCGCGTCGCCGAGCGGGCGGCCGAAGGCGTCGCCGAGGTTGTGGGCCGGGTCGGTGGAGACGAGCAGCACCCGCCGGCCCGCCTCGGCGGCGGCGAGGGCGTGGGCGGCTGCGGTGGTCGTCTTGCCGACGCCGCCCTTGCCGGAGAAGAACACGATCGGTGTCGCCAGCATGCGTGCCTGCCGTTTGTGTGCGTGCTCCGTGCCCGGAGCGCTGGGTTAGCAGCAGCGGATGTGGTCGAGCGGCGAGCGCTCCATCCCCATCCGCCTGTGCCACTCGTGGTAGGACTCGAGCAGGGCCGGGTAGAGCTCCAGGGTGTAGTAGGACGCCGGGTTGGGCAGGCCCATGGCCTCCCCGAAGAGCATGAGCATGATGACATCCTCCCGCTCCTGGAGCTCCCGCCTGACCTCGGCGTCGTGGCCGAGGCGGAGCATCTCGTCGTAGCGGTCCAGCAGGTGCCGGATCAGGCCCCACCAGGTGCGTTGCTCGATCGTCACGGCTGCCTCCGCTCCGCCTCGGGCGACTCGTCCGCCGGGTCCCGCAGGGCCTCGAGCTCATCGCGGCGCCGGAACAGGCGCACGGCCTCGAGCACGATCCAGACGGCGAAGCCGAGGATGATGGCCCCCAGGACGAAGAGCAGCCACTTGGCGTCCTGCTCGCCCAGCCCGGACCAGTCGAAGACGACCTGCTGCACCATGGCCCAGATGGTCATCACCAGCAGGAAGACCATGGGGATCAGCGTCGGGACCGGGTTGCGGCCCTTCCGGTAGAGCCACAGGGAGATCAGCATCAGCGCGATCCCGGCGAGCAGCTGGTTGGAGGTGCCGAACAGCGGCCACAGCAGGTAGCCGCCGGAGCCCAGGCCCTGCCCGCCGTCCGGGAGCAGCACCAGCAGGGCGGTGAGGCCCACGGCCAGGGAGGTGGCCACGTGCCGGCGGGCGAGGGTGGTGACGCCGTACTCGTTGCCCAGCTCGCCGATGATGTAGCGCATCAGGCGGACCGCGGAGTCCAGCGTCGTGGCGGCGAAGCAGACGATGATCAGGGCCACGATGGTCGCCGCCACGTTCGCCGGGATGCCGAGGCCGCCGGCGAGCTGCGAGGCGCCGTCGATGAAGTTGCCCACGGCCACCTGCCCGGCCTGGTCGAAGCTGGCGTAGCTATCCGTGAAGGCCTCCGTGCCGGGGAAGACCGTGGCCACGGCGATGATGGTGATCAGCGCCAGGGCCCCCTCGCCGAGGGCGCCCAGGTAGCCCACCGTCCGGGCGTCGGGCTCCTTGTCCAG
This sequence comes from uncultured Ectothiorhodospiraceae bacterium, assembly GCA_913055575.1. Lineage (GTDB taxonomy): Bacteria > Pseudomonadota > Gammaproteobacteria > Nitrococcales > Halorhodospiraceae > Halorhodospira. The sequence goes on along the minus strand of CAJXLI010000103.1, from coordinate 2,843 downwards.
CTGCTTGGACGAGGTCCCCGAGGCTACCAGGCTGTGGAAGCCGGAGATGGCCCCGCAGGCGATGGTGATGAACAGCAGCGGGAACCAGGAGGTGGTCGCCTCGCCGTTGTAGACCGGGGCGGTGACCTCCGGCAGGGTCACGACGAGCCCCAGGTAGAGGATGCCCAGGCCGACCAGGAGCTGCTGGGCGTTGATGTAGTCCCGGGGCTGGAGGAGCTTCCAGACCGGCAGGGTGCTGGCGACGTACACGTAGCCGAGCAGCACCAGGATCCAGATCAGGAAGCTCGCCGGGGTGGCCTCGAGGCCGAGGATGGGGGTGGTCGCCCCCTCGCCGCCGAGCCAGCGGACCAGGTCGATCTGCAGCCACTCGACGTTGCTAGTCAGGATCGCCGTGCCGTACATGATCACCAGGGCGACCAGCGACGGCACCAGCAGCCGCCCGCCGCGGCGCAGGACAGTGGTGCCGATCCAGATGGCCACCGGCACCTGCAGGACCACCGGCAGCACGGCGCCCGGATTGTTGATGAACAGGTTGGCGATGACCCAGGCGAAGACGGCGTTCACCATCAGGATGAGGATCAGGATGATGAACAGGAACAGGAGCTTGGCGCGCCGGCCGACGATGCGGCTGGCCATGGTGCCTATCGACTGGCCGCGGTGCCGGATGGAGAGCACCAGGGCGCCGAAGTCGTGCACGCCGGCGGCGAAGACGGTGCCGAGCGCCACCCAGGCGATGGCCGGGCCCCACCCCCAGTACATGGCGATCGCCGGGCCGACGATGGGGGCGGCCCCCGCCACGGAGGTGAAGTGGTGGCCCCAGAGCACCCACTTGTTGGTAGGGACGAAATCGACGCCGTCGCGGTAGCGGTGGGCCGGGGTCGGGAACTTGGGATCCAGGCAGTAGATCCGCTCCGTGAGGAACCGCGAGTACCAGAGCCAGCCGAAGAGGTAGAGCGCCAGGACCACGATCGCTAGCCAGATGGCATTCATGCCGTATAGCTCCTTAGCCTGCTCCGAGCCTTGTGCTGCTGCTTCTCGGCTTTGGACTATAATCGAAACGGGCCAATGTTAAACAGGCTTTTCCGCCAAAGGGGGGCTTATGGGCACGATCGTCGTGGGTATGGATGGCTCGGAAGGAGCCCAGCGCGCCCTGGCATGGGCGGCCGCCGAGTCAGCGCTCCGGGGCTGCCCCGTACGGGCGGTGTACATCATCGACCGCCGCTACCTGGACTCGGACCTGGGCGTGCTCGTGGCCCCGTCGGCCTCCGAGCTGGAGGCCGAGGCGACCGGCATCCTCGACCGCGCCCTGGAGGCCATCGGCGAGCTGCCGGAGGGGGTGGAGGTCCGCAAGGAGGTGGTCCACGCGGAGCGCCACGGCATCGTCGGCACGCTGCTCGACCAGGCCAGCCAGGACGCCGAGCTGCTCGTCGTGGGCAGCCGCGGCCACGGCGGGTTCGCGGGGCTGCTGCTAGGCTCGGTGAGCCATCAGGTGCTCCAGCACGCCGCATGCCCGGTGGTCGTGGTGCCGCCGGACAACCGCGGTACGCTGGCCTGACGCGGGCGCCCGGCCGCAGGGCTGCCGCCTGCCCCAGGCCGCTCACGGGGCGTGCGGATGCGAAAAGGCCGCGGCAGCGCCGCGGCCGGGCTTGGGGTCGTGTCGAAGGGGAGGGCGGTCAGTCCTCGGCGGACTCGACCTTGATGCGCTTGGCGGGCTCCTCCCGGCGCTTGGGCACCGTGATCTCCAGCACGCCGTGGCGGGAGCGCGCCTGGATGCTATCCGCGTCCACGTTCTCGGGCAGCGTGAAGCGCCGGAAGAACGTCCCACGGACCCGCTCGACGCGCTTCCAGTCCCCGGCTTGATCGCTGGAATCCGGCTGGCGCTGGCCCTTGATGGTCAGGAGCCCGTTGTTCTCCATGGCCACATCGATATCCTCCGGGGAGACGCCGGGCAGATCGACCTGCACCAGGTAGCTGTCCTCGTCCTCGCGGATATCCACAGCCGGCAGCCAGTTGCTGGCGCTCTCGCCGTTCTCCTCGTTGTAGCGCCCCATGGCGCCTGCACGGCCGGAGCCCGGCCCGAAGATCCGCTCCAGGTCGCTCTGCAGATCCCGCAGCGTATGCCAGGGGTCGTAACGCATGGCAGTCATACGCTTCACCTCCTGTCTCGGTATACTGTGGGATACGTCGGCCAGCAGGCTCGCTGTCGGGCCCGACGGCCTTACTCGACATAGATGGAGGCGATCTTGGCGTTTTCAAGGAGCCGGGGAACCGGAATCCTGGCCCCAGCCTCCAACGTGCTGGGGCTCATTGCCGGTATAATCGTCGGCAGCACGGCTTCCCCCTACGAAGGAGGCAGCGGCGGAGAGGCGGCAGGCCTCTGACTGGCAAGCCTGCGACGAGCGCGAAAAGATGCTCGGCCCCATCCACCAGCCGCACGCGCGGGTGGCGCGGCCCGAGCAGAGTCTCACGAGAGATGGAGCGAATCATGGAAACGGTCAGAATCCGGGTTGAAGGAATGAGCTGCGGCCACTGCGAGGCCTCCGTCCGCGAGGCGCTGGAGAGCCTGCCCGGGGTCGAGCGCGTGGTGAGCGTCAGCGCCGAGGCTGACGAGGCCACTGTAGAGGGCCGGCCCGACCCGGCGATGGTCGCCGAGCGCCTCGAGGAGCTGGGCTTTACCGGGATGGTGACCGACGACTAGCCGTGCCCCAGCGGGGCACTGGAGGGCGGTAATTGGCTGACGAGCGTGCCGAGCTCAGTATCGAGGGTATGTCCTGCGCCTCCTGCGTGGCGCGGGTCGAGCGGCTGGCCACCCGCCTGGGCGGGGTCTCCGAGGCCTCGGTCAG
>CAJXLI010000102.1 GCA_913055575.1 uncultured Ectothiorhodospiraceae bacterium | reverse complement strand
TGGCGTTGCCCACCATGGCGATGGCGTTCCAGCGCACCAGCGAGCGGATGCGCCACTCCAGGTGGTGGTCGGTGTGCTCCGGCGGCCGGACCTCCCGCTGCCGCGGGATGGTGTTGATATAGCCAGTGGTCGCCTTGAACGGCAGATGGCCTAGACGCCGGCGGCCCTTGGCCACCAGGTGCTCGAGGACCTGGTGCGCCCGCTCGGGTCCCTCGTGCTCGATGACCGCCTCCAGGGCATCGAGCCACTCCTGGATCTCCTCCGGATCCGGATCGTCGCGCAACTGGGGAATCGATCTCATGGTTCACCTCTCGGCTTCAGGTCACCGCTACCGGCAGGGGAGCGCAGCAGCATCGGGCCGCTCCGCTCCGGGACGGCCTTGTGGGGATATCCCGGAGCCCCTCCGGGCAGGGCAGATCGTCGTCATCCTTCGCGGCGACGAGCTGCGAGCAGGGGCCCGCAAGCCCACGTCCCTGTGCCATAGGTCCGCTCCTTCAGGCGCCTCTAGGCGTCACCGTTGTCCGGGCTCTTCGTCAGCGGCGCGCTCTTGTTGGTCGACATCCCGGCCGTCACGGCGAAGCGCATGGCGTCCTCGACGCCCATGTCCACCGGATCGACCGAGGAGGCAGGCACCAGGAGGGTATAGCCGCCCACCTGGTAGCTCATGGGCGTGTAGACAGCGATCGTATGCTCGTCACCCAGGCCCTCGGCCACCCCGGCCCACTGCCGACGGGTGACCACGCCCAGGAGCCGGTAGTCGGTGCCCGGCAGCGGCACGGTCACCACCTGATCGCCAATCTCCTCAGCCTGGGAGATGAAGTCGGTGAGGTCCTGGACAGCGCCGTAGATGGTCTTAACCACCGGCAGGCGCAGGAGTACCTGCTCGAACCAGCCCCACAGGCGGCGCAGGAGGTAGAACTTGAGCAGGAGCCCGATCGCGAAGATGACGAGCAGGGCCAGCGCCACGCCCATGCCGGGGTGGTACCAGGCACCAGGTATGAACAGCCGCACCAAGCTGCCGAGCACCTGCTCGGCTGTGGCGATCAGCCAGTACAGGAGATACAGGGTGACGACAGCGGGTAAGACCGCCAGCAGCCCCTTGAGAAAGGTATCGCCGATTCGACGCATAAGTCTTGACTCCCCCCGGGGTGCCCCCGAGCAGCAAGCCCCGGCGGGGCCCCCGAGGGCAATCCTTGCGCTTTACGTGGTCTTCGGGTCGAGCTCGCCGGAGGCGTAGCGGTCGACCATCTGCTCCATGGAGATCGGCTTGATCTTGGAGGCCATGCCTGCGGAGCCGAAGGCCTCGTAGCGCGCCTTGCAGATCTCCTTCATGGCCTCGGTGGAGGCCTTCAGGAACTTGCGCGGGTCGAAGTTGGACGGGTTCTCGGCCAGGTGCTTGCGCACCGCCGCCGTCGAGGCCAGGCGCAGGTCGGTGTCGATATTCACCTTGCGCACGCCGTTGCGGATGCCCTCCTGGACCTCCTCGACCGGCACGCCGTAGGTCTCGGGGATCTCGCCGCCGTGCTGGTTGATGAGCTCCAGCCAGTCCTGCGGGACCTGGGAGGAGCCGTGCATCACCAGGTGGGTGTTGGGCATGCGCTGGTGGATCTCCTTGATCTGGTTGATGGCCAGGATGTCGCCCGTCGGCGGCCGGGTGAACTTGTAGGCGCCGTGGCTCGTGCCGCAGGCGATGGCCAGGGCGTCGACGTGGGTGTCGCGGACGAACTGCGCCGCCTCCTCCGGATCCGTGAGGAGCTTGTCCGTGTCCATCTTGCCCTCGGCGCCGACGCCGTCCTCCTTGCCGGCCTCGCCAGTCTCGAGGGAGCCGAGGACGCCGATCTCGCCCTCCACGGAGACGCCGCCGGCGTGGGCCATCTCCACGGTACGCCGGGTGACGTCGACATTGTAGTCGTACTCCGCCGGCGTCTTGCCATCCTCCTTGAGGGAGCCGTCCATCATCACCGAGGAGAACCCGGACTGGATGGCCCGCATGCAGGCCCCCGGGTTAGCGCCGTGGTCGAGGTGGACGCACAGCGGGACGTCCGGATAGGTCTCCAGGGCCGCCTCGACGAGGTGGCGGTAGAAGGGTACACCGGCGTACTTCCGCGCACCGGCAGAGGCCTGCATGATGACCGGGCTATCCACTTCCCGGGCGGCCTCCATGATGGCGTGGACCTGCTCCATGTTGTTGGCATTGAACGCCGGCATCCCGTAGCCGTGCTCGGCAGCGTGGTCGAGCAGCTGCCGCAGGGTGATCATCGCCATAGTCTCGACTCCTCCATTCGTTGTCTCAGGATTCCAGGTAATCGTCTACGCAGACGATCCGCAGCGTATTCGTGCCCGCGGCGGCACCGAGCTCTTCACCGTGGGTGACCACCACGTGATCCCCCTTGCCGACCAGGCCCTGCTCGGACAGGCGCCCGATCAGGCGGCCCTGGAGCACCGTCAGGTCCTCCTGCTCGGCCTCGAACTCGAGCGGATACACCCCCCGGTAGAGGGTTACGCGCCCGCGCGTCTCCGGGTGCCGGGTGAGGACGTAGATAGGCAGCCCGGAGCTGATCCGCGACATCCAGGAGGCGGTGCTCCCGGACTCCGTGATGGCGATCAGCGCCTTGATGGCGAAGTGGTTGGCCGCGTACATGGCGGCCATCGCCACGGTCTCGTCCACCTGCGAGAAGCTCTCGTCGAGCCGGTGGTGGGACACCGTGACCGTCCGGCTACGCTCGGCCGCGCGGCAGACCCGGTCCATGGCTGCCACCGTCTCCGCGGGGAACCGGCCGGTGGCCGTCTCCGCCGAGAGCATCACGGCGTCGGTGCCGTCGCGCACCGCGTTGGCCACGTCGAAGACCTCGGCGCGCGTCGGGATGGGGTTCTCGAGCATCGACTCCATCATCTGCGTCGCCGTGATGGCGACCCGGTTACGCGCCCGGGCGGTCTGGATGAGGTTCTTCTGCACCTCGGGCAGGGCGGCGTCGCCGATCTCCACCCCGAGGTCGCCGCGGGCGACCATGATCGCCTCCGCGGCGTCCATGATCTCCTCGGCGGCATCCAGCGCCTCGGCCCGCTCGATCTTGGCCACGAGCCCGGCACGCCCGCCGGCCTCGCACAGCAGCTGCCGGGCCTCGTGGATGTCGCCGGCACAGCGCGGGAAGGAGACAGCCACGTAGTCCGCAGCCAGCTCGGCGGCGGTGACGATATCGGCGCGGTCCTTATCGGTCAGCGCCGGCGCCGACAGGCCGCCGCCGCGGCGGTTGATGCCCTTACGGTCGCTGAGCTCGCCGCCGACGACCACGGTGGTATGCACGGCGGTGCCCTCGATACGCTCGACGCGCACGACCAGGCGGCCGTCATCGAGGAGCAGCTCATCCCCGGGATGGAGGTCGTGGGGCAGGGCCTCGTAGGCCACCCCGACCCCGTCATGGTCGCCGCCGTCCGGGTCGATGGCCGGATCGAGGATGAACGGCTCGCCCCGCTGCAGGAAGATCGGCCCGTCGCGGAAGCGCTCGATACGGATCTTCGGCCCCTGGAGATCGACCAGGACGCCGATCCTGCGGCCGTTGGCCTCGCCCCAGCGGCGCACCGCCTCGACGCGCTGCCGGTGCTCCTCCGGCTCGCCGTGGGAGAGGTTGATCCGCACCACGTCCACGCCAGCCGCCAGGACCGCATGGAGATCGTCCGGTCGCTCCGTGGCCGGTCCCATCGTCGCCAGGATCTTGGTCCTACGGGGCATCAAGACGCCGTCCCCTCCCTTGGCTGTCAGGTCGATCACGGGTTCGCCGCGTGCCGTTCCAGGGCTGCGACACCGGGTAGCTCACGCCCCTCGAGGAACTCGAGGAAGGCGCCGCCCCCCGTGGAAATATAGGAGATGCGGTCGGTGACGCCGAACTGCTCCACAGCGGCCAAGGTATCGCCGCCGCCGGCAATGGAGAAGCCGTTGCTCGCCCCGATGGCGTCGGCCAGCGCGCGCGTGCCCTCGGCGAAGGGGGCCACCTCGAAGACGCCCACCGGTCCGTTCCAGACCACCGTGCCGGCGTTGCGCAGCATGCCGTCGTAGCGGGCGCGCGTCTCCGGACCGACGTCCACGATCATCTCGTCGGCCGGGACCGCGTCCACCGGGTGGATGTGGGCCTCGGCGTCCTCGGAGACCTCCTTGGCGGTGACGACATCGACCGGCACCGGGATCTCGCCGCCCTTGGCCCGCGCCTCGTCCATCAGGCGCTTGGCGGTGTCGACGAAGTCGGGCTCGTAGAGGGACTTGCCCACGTCGTAGCCGGCCGCGGCGACGAAGGTATTGGCGATGCCGCCGCCGACGATCAGCTGATCCACCTTGTGGCTCAGCGCCTCGAGGACCTGCACCTTGCCGGATACCTTGGAGCCGCCGACGATGGCGACCATCGGGCGGGCCGGGTTGTCGAGGGCCTTGCCCAGGGCCTCCAGCTCGGCGGTAAGCAGCGGTCCGGCGCACGCTTCCGGGGCGAAGCGGGCCACGCCGTGGGTGGACGCCTGCGCCCGGTGGGCCGTGCCGAAGGCGTCCATGACGAAGATATCGCACAGCGCCGCCATGCGCCGGGCGAGGTCCTCATCGTCCTTCGTCTCGCCGGGCTGGAAGCGCACGTTCTCGCAGAGCACCACGCCGCCCTCGGGGACCTCGACGCCCTCGATCCAGTGGCGCTCGACGGGGACCTCGTGGCCGAGGATCTCCCCGAGGCGCTTGGCCACCGGGGCCATGGAGGCCTCCGGATCGTACTCGCCCTCGGCAGGCCGGCCGAGGTGGGACATCACCAGCACCCGCGCGCCGGCCTGCGTGGCCTGGCGGATGCTGTCCGCGGCGGCGCGCACACGGGTGTCGTCGGTGACCTCGCCGCTCTCGATGGGGACGTTGAGGTCCTCGCGGATGAGCACCCGCTTGCCGCTCAGGTCGAGATCGGTCATGCGCTTCGCTCTCACGGCCACTCTCCTCTGCTCGTTGTTGTGTTGTGGGGACCGCGCGCGCCCTCAGGCGAGGACGCGCTTGGCGGCGGCCACGACGCTATCCGCCGTCATGCCGAAATGCTGGTACAGGTCCGGCCCCGGAGCGGACTCGCCGAAGGTGTCGATACCGACGACGGCGCCTCGCGGGCCGACCCAGCCCTGCCACAGGCCGGTGCCCCCGGCCTCGACGGCGACCCGCGGCACGCCGGGCGGGAGGACCTGCTCCTGGTAGTCGGCATCCTGCTCCGTGAAGGCCTCGAGGCACGGCATGGAGACCACGCGTACGCTGCGGCCCTCGCCCTCGAGCTGCTCGCGGGCAGCGGTGGCGAGCTCCACCTCGGAGCCGGTGGCCAGGATTACCAGCTCGGGGTCGCCGGAGCCGGCCTCCTGCAGGACGTAGCCGCCCCGGGCGATGGCGCGGGCCTGCTCATCGCTGCGCTGCTGCGGCTCGATCCCCTGCCGGGAGAGGGCCAGGGCGCTCGGGCCGGCCTTGCGGGCGAGGGCCTGGGCCCAGGCTGCCGCCGTCTCCTGGGCGTCGCACGGCCGCCAGAGGTACAGGTTGGGGATCAGGCGCAGGCTGTTGAGCTGCTCGATGGGCTGGTGGGTCGGCCCGTCCTCGCCCAGGCCGATGGAGTCGTGGGTATAGACCAGGACCGACCGGATGCCCATCAGCGCCGCCATGCGCACGGCGTTGCGCGCGTAGTCGGAGAAGATCAGGAAGGTGCCGCCGTAGGGGATGAAGCCGCCGTGCAGGGCGACGCCGCTCATCACGGCGGTCATGGCGAACTCGCGCACGCCGTAGAAGACGTAGTTGCCGTCCCCCTCCTCAGCGGTGACCTTGGTGCAGCCGTCCCACCAGGTGTTGTTGGAGCCGGTCAGGTCGGCGGAGCCGCCGAGCAGCTCGGG
>CAJXLI010000101.1 GCA_913055575.1 uncultured Ectothiorhodospiraceae bacterium | reverse complement strand
ATCTCGCGGACCTCCTGCTCGGTGTGCGGTACAAACGGCATCGTTCGGGCCCCGTTTAGCGGACGGGCTTAGTCCTCTTCGGCCACCAGCTCCTGGTAGGCGCTGGCGTCGAGCAGGTTGTCTAGCTCCCCAGTATCGGCGGGCTGGACCCGGAAGATCCACCCCTCGCCGTAGGGGTCATTGTTCACGGTCTCCGGGCTGTCGGCGAGCTCGTCGTTGCTCTCGGTCACCTCGCCGGAGATGGGGGCGTAGACGTCGGAGGCGGCCTTGACCGACTCGACGACGGCGCACGCCTCCTCGGGCTGCACCTGGGTGCCGACTTCCGGCGGCTCCACGAAGACCAGATCGCCCAGCGACTCCTGGGCGTGCTCGGTAATCCCCACAGTAGCGCTGCCGTCGGCCTCGACGCGGACCCACTCGTGGTTGCGCGTATACTTGAGGTCCTCGGGTATCTGGCTCATGGGTGTGTTCCTCGCAATTCGGGATGAATTCGCGCCTGCCGGGACGGGCTAGACGCATACCTTACCATGGCGGGCGAAAGGCGGTTTCACCGGCCGCGCGTCGACCTCCCGCTTGCGGATCACTACTCGGTAGCTACCGCTGGCGTCGGCCGGCACGCGCGCCAGGGCGATGGGCCCGCCCAGCGTCGGCGAGTGGGCGCCGCTGGTGACAACCCCGTCGCCGGCGTCGGTCCGTACCGTGTAGCCCTCGCGGGCGGGGGCGCGGCTATCGACCACCAGGCCGACGAGCCGCCGGGCGATCCCCTCGCGGCGCTGGGCCTCCAGGGCCCGGCGGCCGACGAAGTCGCGCTCCTCCGGCTCCCACGCCACGGTCCAGGCCAGCCGGGCCTCCAGCGGCGTGGTCTCCTCGTCCATCTCGTGGCCGTTGAGGTTGAGCCCGGCCTCCAGGCGCAGCGTATCGCGGGCGCCGAGCCCGCAGGGGTGGGCCCCGGCCGCAGTGAGCCGCTCCCAGAGCTGGGGCGCATCCGCGCTCGGCAGGACCAGCTCGAAGCCGTCCTCGCCGGTGTAGCCGGTGCGCCCGGCGAAGATGGTGTCGCCGATGGCCGCGGCCTGGAAGGGGTCGAGGGCCAGCGCCTCCGCCGCCCGCTCGCCGAAGAGCGTCTCGATCAGGGCCGCCGCCCGCGGGCCCTGGACCGCGATCAGGGCCAGGTCGTCGCGCGCCTCGGCACGGGCGCCGAAGCGCTGCGCCTCGTCGAGGAGGTAGGGGCGGACCCGCTCGCGGGTGGCGGCATTGGAGACGATGCGGTAGGCGTCCTCGCCCCGGGCGTAGACGATGAGGTCGTCGATGACGCCGCCACGCTCGTTGAGCATGCAGCTGTAGAGCGCCTGGCCGGAGCGCTGATCTAGCTTGGCCACGTCGTTGGCGAGCAGCGCGCGTAGCATCGCGCGCGCCCCCTCGCCGTCGAGGTCCGTGATGGCCATGTGGGAGACGTCGAACAGGCCGACCTCGGTGCGTACGGCCTCGTGCTCGGCCAGCTGCGAGCCGTAGTGCAGGGGCATCGACCAGCCGGCGAAATCGACGATGCGGGCGCCCGCGCCAACGTGCTGTTCGTAGAGCGGCGTTCTTTGCGGCATCTCAGGAATCGGTCGTTAGGGTGGCGAGATACTATACGCACAAAGTCCGGTAAACCCAAACGAGGGCGCGGCGCGCCCGGATAGCGCGCTACAGGCGCGGGCCGCGGGCGAGCGCCGGCAGGTCCGGGCCGTGCCCGCCCGAGAGGGCCCGGATACAGCCCCGGCGCAGCGGTGCGCTGGCGCCGAGCGTGCGCAGCGCCAGGCCCCGCAGGGGTGGGAGGGGGCCGTGCTGGGCGCCGAACGCCCACAGCAGCAGGTCGAGGCCGGTCTGCATGCGCTGGTTATCACCGCGCCGGCGCCGCTCGTAGCGGCGCAGCGGGCCGATGCCGCCGGGGTCGCGGCCGGCCTCGTGGGCCTCGAGGAGCGACTCGGCCAGGGTGGCGGCGTCGAGCAGGGCCAGGTTCACGGCCTGGCCGCCCAGGGGATGCACCGTGTGCGCCGCGTTGCCGACAAGCGCCAGCCGCTGCCCGGTGTAGCGCTCGGCGTGGCCGCGCCGGGGGTGCAGCACCTGGCGCGTGAGCACGGCCTCGACGGGGCCGAGGAGGGCGCCGCTGGCGTCGCTCAGCCGCCGGGCGAAGGTCGCCTCGTCGGCCGCGCAGAGCCCCCGTGCCCGCCCGCGCGGCACGGGCCACAGCGCGATGCACTCATGCTCGCCGCCGGGCAGCAGCGTCACCGGGGCCTCGCCCTGGAAGCGCTGGCGGAGCGTGGCGCCAGGGGCGCGCTGCGTGCGCACCCGCGTGATCACCGCCTCCTGGCCGTAGCCGGTGCACCGCCAGCCGACCCCGGCGAGCCGGCGCAGCCCCGACGACGGGCCATCGGCCCCGACCAGGACCCGGGCGTGGAGCTGACGGCCGTCGCTGAGCCGGGCCTCCACGCCGCGGCCGCTGGCCGTGTAGGTGTCGATGGCCGCCCCGGCCAGGCGCCGCGTCCCGGGCAGCGCGTCGAAGACCTCGCCCAGGGCGTGCCGCAGGGCGCCGTGCTCGAGCACGTAGCCGAGGCGGCGCTCGCCGATCTCGTCGGCGCTGAGGGTGAGGTGGCTCCCGCTGCCGGTGTCCTCCAGCTCCAGGCTGTCGACGGCTCGGGCACGGAGGCGGGGCCAGGCGCCGAGATGCTCGAGGACGCGCTCACCGGCGAGGTCGAGGATGGCGGGGAGCTCGGGCCGGGCGCGGCCGTCCTCCGCCTCCTCCCGGGGCGCCGCGGCGTGCCCGGCGCCGTCGAGCAGCGTGACCGTCAGCCCGCCCCGCGCCAGGGCCAACGCCGTGGCGAGGGCGGCGGTTCCGGCCCCCTGGATGGCCACGTCCGTATCGGTCACAGCTCCTCTTCCTCCTCGGCGGTACCCGGTGGTCGGCAGGCGGTCCGCGGCAGCGGCCCGAGCCGGCCGGCGGCGATGCGCATCAGCGTGCGCTTGGCCGGGCCGCTACGCTCCAGGGCGGCCAGGGCGCCGCTACGCAGCAGCCGCAGCGGCGCCAGGTCCAGGCTGAAGCCGCGCACGAGGGCATCGGTGAGCTGTTGCGTGCGCCGGATATCCGGGACGCGCTGACGCTCGTAGGCCCGCAGCAGCGCGTCGCTGCCGGGATCCCCGCCGGCCTCCAGCTGCCCCGCTACGGCCTCTTCCAGGGCGGCGGCGTCGCGCAGCGCGAGGTTGAGCCCCTGGGCGGCCACCGGGTGCAGGGCGTGGGCCGCATTGCCGGCCAGCGCGACCCGGTCCGTCACCAGCCGCGGGGCCCGGACCGCTTGCAGGGGGTAGACGTGGCGCGGCCCGCAGCCCCTCAGGTGCCCGAGCCGGTAGCCGAAGGCGTCCTGGAGCGCGCCGAGGAGCGCCCCCTCGTCGCCGTCGGCGTACTGCGCGGCCCGCGCGTGGGGCAGCGACCACACCACGGCGCAGCGGCCGTCGCCGATGGGCAGCATCGCCAGGCTTCCCTCCCGGGTGAAGCGCTCGTACGCCCAGCCCTCGTGGTGGCGCTCCGGGGTGAGGGTGGTGACCAGCGCGCTCTGCCCGTAGTCGCGTCGCCGGGCCGTGAGCCCGGCCAGCTCGCGGGTACGGGAGCCGGCGCCGTCGGCCACCACCAGCAGCCGGCCGTTGAGCCGCTCGCCGCCGCCGGCACCGTCGGCCGTGACGGCTACGGCCTCCGGGCCGTGCTCAACCGCGGCAACCCGTGCCGGCGTGACCAGGGTCACGCCGGGGGTCTCCGCCAGCCGCCGGGTAACCACCTCCCCGAGGCTGCGATTGGGGAGCAGCCAGCCGAGGGCGCCCATCCGCTCCTCGGCGGCGTCCAGGTGGGTGAATCCCCAGCCGCCCGCCTCCGAGACGTGGATGTGCCGGATCGGCGTCAGCGCCTCGCGCAGGCTCGGCCACAGCCCCCAGGCCTCGAGGATGTGGCGGCTCGACGGCGCCAGGGCCGTGTACCGGTCGTCGAAGCTCGGCTGCCCGTCGCCGCCCGGGGGCACGGCCTCGATGACGGCGACGCGCGCCCCCTTGCCGGCGAGCGCGCAGGCCAGGGCGCCGCCGACCAGGCCGCCGCCGGCGAGGATGACGTCGTAGGCTCGTTCCACCAATGCTCGCGCTACTCGAACGCCCCGCTCTCCTCGTAGCCGGCGGCCCGGACGGCGCCCATCAGGTCCTCCACGGCCTCCGGCTCCTTGGGGACGGCGTCGGTGAGCACCCGAGGCGCCCCGTCGCGGACGACCACATCGTCCTCGATGCGCACCCCGATGCCGTGCCACCGGGGGGCCACCTCCTCGCTGCCGGGCGGGCAGTAGAGCCCCGGCTCGACGGTGACCACCATGCCCGGCGCCAGGGTGCGCCACTCCCCACCTACGGCGTAGCTGCCCACGTCGTGCACGTCCAGGCCGATCCAGTGGCCGGTGCGGTGGGGGAAGAAGCGCCGGTGGGCGCCCTGCTCGAGGAGCCCGTCGACATCGCCCGCCAGCCAGCCCAGCTCCACCATGCCCTCGATGAGGATGCGCGTGGCGCGGCGGTGGAAGGCGTCGAAGTCCCGGCCGCTGCGCACCTCGTCGATGGCCGCCTGCTGGGCCGTGAGGACGACGTCGTAGACGGCGCGCTGCTCGGCGCTGAAGGCCCCGCTAACCGGCAGGGTGCGGGTGATGTCGGCGGCGTAGCCGTCGATCTCGGCGCCGGCGTCGATGAGCGCCAGATCGCCGTCGCGCAGGGTATCCCGCTGGGTGGTGTAGTGCAGTACGCAGGCGTTGGCGCCGCCGGCGACAATGCTCGGGTAGGCCGCCTCCCCGCCGTGGCGCTGGAAGACGTGCTGCAGCTCGGCGGCGAGGGCGTACTCCGGCATGCCCGGCTCGATGACCTGCATGGCGCGGCGGTGGGCGGCCACCGATACCCCGGCGGCCCGGCGCATGGCCTCCAGCTCCTCGTCGTCCTTGACCAGCCGTTGCTCGTGGAGGTTGTGGTCGAGCAGCTCCACGGTGGCCGGGGCCCGGGCACGCCCCCGGGCACGCTCGCGGCCGGCCTGGAGCCAGCGCAGCAGCTGCCGGTCCCAGCGCTCGTCGCGGCCGAGGGGGCAGATCAGCCGCTGCCGGTCGGCGAGCAGCGCCGGCAGGCGCTCGTCGATCTCCTGCAGTGGCCACGCCTCATCCGCGCCGTAGGCGGTCCGGGCGCCGTCCGGCCCGATCCGGGCGCCCAGCCAGCGCTCGGCGTCCGGGTCGCGATCGCGGACGAAGAGGACGAAGGCGCCCTCGCGGCGGCCGGGGGCGAGCACCGCCACCGCATCCGGCTCGGGGAAGGCGGTCAGGTAGCGGAAGTCGCTGTCCTGCCGGAAGGGGTGGTCGACATCCCGGTTGCGCGGCTGCTCCAGGGCCGCCGGGATCACCGCCACCGCATCCTCTCCGATCGCCTCGATGAAGCGCTCGCGGTGGGCCTGCGCCATGCGCCGCGGGTCGAGGTCCGTGCTCATGTCTCCCCCGTCTGGATCGTCGTGGGCTGGCCCATGTGCTCGCGGCACAGGAGCACGCCGATGCGGACGTACTCCATGAGCTCGGTGAACGAGCCCTCGTCCTCCTCCTCCTCGTCCGGCTCGGCAGCGATCCGCGAGATCTCCGCCATGTCGGTCAGGTACTCACGGACCTCCTCGGGCAGGTCGCTGTCGGAGCCCGGCTCGGTACGCCCCAGGCCGAAGAGGAAGCCGCTGCACCAGCCGGCCAGGGCCCGGGTGCGCTCGGCCAAGGGCTCCTCCTCGGTGGGCAGCAGGGGCTCGAAGCCCATGGCGTCGTCGGCCAGCGCCGTGGCCGTGTCGTCGTAGAGCAGCGCCAGGGTCTCCAGGCAGGCGCGGGCCGCCTCGCCGCGCGGCTCCGTGTCGGCGAGGACCTCGGCGATCCAGCGCGCCTGGCT
>CAJXLI010000100.1 GCA_913055575.1 uncultured Ectothiorhodospiraceae bacterium | reverse complement strand
TGTCGGTGCGCTGGAGCACCTCATCGATGAACTCGTCCGGGATGCGCCCGGCCATGTGCCTACCTCCGGGGCCCAGGGGAGCCCGGGTGGTGAGGTGGCGGCGGGGGCCGCGCTGCGGTCAGCCGCCCAGGCGGGCCTTCACGCGGGCGCTCACGGCGCCGAGGTCGGCGCGGCCCTGGAGCCTCTCCTTGAGCTGCCCCATGACGCGGCCCATGTCCCTCGTGGAGGCGGCCCCCGTGGCGCTGATCGCCTCCTCGACGAGGGCGTCGATCTCCGCATCGCTGGCCGCCTCGGGCAGGAACTCGGAGAGGATCTCGATCTCCCGCTCCTCGGCCTCGGCGCGGCCCGCCTCGCCCGCCTCGCGGTACTGCGCGGCGGAGTCGCGGCGCTGCTTGACCGCTTTGGAGAGCACGTCGATGGCCGCAGCGTCGTCGCTCGCCAGGTCGAGCCGCTCGTCGACCTCGCGCTGCTTGAGCGCGGCGTTCGCCGAGCGCAGGACGGCGAGGCGCTCCTTGTCGCCGGAGCGCATCGCCGCCTTGATCGCCTCTAGCAGGCGCTCCTTGACGCTGGTATCGGCCATCGTGACGCTCCGGTAGGCTTCAGGGGCGCTGACGGCGCTGCTGCTCGCGCTGGAGCCGCTTCATGTGCCGCTTGATAGCGGCGGCCTGCTTGCGCTTGCGAACCTGCGTCGGCTTTTCGTAGTACTCGCGCCGCCGGATCTCCGACAGCACACCGGCCTTCTCACAGGAACGCTTGAAGCGGCGCAGGGCTACCTCGAATGGCTCGTTCTCGCGGACTTTCACGATCGGCATGCGCTCATCGCCCCCTTCTGGTGTTGAGTTGGATCCAGGCTTTGATCGGACACATTGGTCTCTAGATCAAACGAACAGTCTAGAGACGACGGGTCCACCTTTTCAAGTACGCCCGCATGCCGCGCTTCCCGCGGGGGTAGAGCCGGGTGCCGTCGGGCCGCGTATCGAAGCGCTTGTAGGTCCACTGGTACTGCGCCGGGGCCCGGCGCACGCACGCCTCCACGCCGCGGTTGAGCGCGGCGGTGGCGGTCTCCGGGTCGGGATCGGCAACGGCCGGCTCCGCCGGCAGGAAGTGCAGGGCGAAGCCGCGCCCGCGCGGGAGCCGCTCGGCGAAGGCGAATATCGGGGTGGCGCCGGTGCGCTCGGTGACACGGCTCGCGAGGGTCATGGTCTTCGCGGGGATGCCGAAGAACGGGGCGAAGGGCTCGCTGCCGTCGGGCTCCTGGTCCGGGAGGATGCCGACCGCCTCCTGGCGCTCGAGGGCGCGCAGGGCCCCGCGTACGCCCCGGGCGCCGGCAGGCAGCAGGCGCGTCCCGCTGCGTGTGCGCGCCTGGACGAGGATCGGCTCCAGGGCGGGGTCGCGCGGCGGCCGATACAGGGCCGTGAAGGGGTGGCGCGTTGCCAGCCACAGGTTGAGCAGCTCCCAGCAGCCCAGGTGCGGGATGAGGACCACCACGCCGCGGCCGCGCTCGATGGCCGCCTGCAGGTGGGCCTCGCCGTGGATGCGGCGGATCCAGCCCTCCGTCTGCTCCGGGGGGCGCTTGAAGACCGGGGCCACCTCCAGGATCGCCTTCGCGGTCTCTGCCAGGCCCCTGCGCCGCAGGCGCCGCCGCTCGCGCTGCGGCAGCTCCGGGAAGCACAGCGCCAGGTTGAGCCGTGCCACCTGGCGGGCCCGGGTGGGTAGATAGGCGAGCAGCGTCCCCAGCCCCGCACCCAGCGCATGGAGCACCGGCAGGGGGAGCTTGGCCAGGGCGCGTAGCGTCCACTCCAGGCTCCGGCGGGCTGTCTCGGGCTCGGCCATCCCGCCAGCAAACCCGCTCCGGGGGCGTCCAGGCAACCCGGCAGTGGCATTCGCCCGTCTCGGCGCTACACTTCTCTGGTAGGTATATCGCATACCGGCCAGGGGCAGGCGTGTGTAGGGTGCCGGCCCTGGCCTTGAACGAGCAGAGGAGCGACGGCCATGAGCGGGGACAAGACGATGGAGGAGATGGTCCGCAACTGGACCGATATGCAGCAGCGTATGTGGCAGACCTGGCTGCAGACCGTTCACGGCATGCAGATGCCCACCGGGATGATCGACGGCGAGGACTGGCAGAAGCAGTATCAGCGCAACCTGGAGGCCTGGGAGAAGGCGGTGCGCGAGGCGCTGGACGCCCAGGCGGCGTGGACCCAGAAGTGGGCCGAGCAGGCCGGTGGCAACCAGGCAGCCAGCGAGGGCATGCAGGAGGCGATCAAGCAGGCCCAGGAGATGATGAAGGCCTGGACGGAGGCGCAGAGCAAGCTCTGGAACGCTTGGTTCGACAGCGTGAAGAACATGAACCCGTCGAGCATGAGCGGGCAGTGGGATGCCGAGGGGCAGCAGGTGCTCAAGGCCTGGCAGGAGGCCACCCAGCGGGCGCAGGAGGCGATGCAGGAGCTCTCGCGCGCGGCCACGAGCGGTCCCGGGAGCAGCAGCGGCGACAGCCAGAAGAGCGCTGGCGGCGGCAGCCGCAGCAGTGCCGGCTCCTCCAGCTCCGCCAGCTCCACCAGCGGCAGCAAGAAGGCCTAGCCCGGCTGCCAGGTGCGCCACGAGCAAGCCGACGCGCCCTGCGTCGGCTTGGCCGCCCCCTGCCGTGACGCTCCCCCGGTAGGTCGAGGGCCAGCCCAGGCGCAACGGTGTGCGAGAATGCCCCGGGCACGATCCGGGGAGCTACGCCATGATCGCATTGATCCAGCGCGTTGACGGTGGCCGGGTGTACGTGGCCGGCCAGGTCGAGGGTGCCGTCGATCGGGGCTTGGTGGCGCTGGTCGCCGCCGTGGCCGAGGATACCGAGGCGCAGGCCGAGCGCCTCGCCGAGCGGGTGCTCGGCTACCGCGTCTTCCCCGATGCCGACGGCCGCATGAACCGCTCGGCCCACGACCTGGGGCTGGGGGTGCTGGCTGTGCCGCAGTTCACGCTGGCCGCCGACACCCGCAAGGGCATGCGCCCGAGCTTCGGCCCCGCCGCCGAGCCGGAGCAGGGGCGGGCCCTGTTCGATACCTTCCTCGCGGCCCTGCGGCAGCGGGCTGCCGGGCCGGTGGCCAGCGGCGTCTTCGGCGCCGACATGCGCGTCGAGCTGGCCAACGACGGTCCCGTGACCTTCTGGCTGGAGGCCCCGCCGCGGCCGGCTGGCGGTGTGTGATACCCTCGACGCCTCTGGCGGGCCGAGGGCTCGCAGCGCCCATACCTGCTGAGGTCACGACCATGGCCGACCGAAGAACGGGAGAGGTCGAGCGCGCTACCGGTGAGACCCACGTGCGCGTGCGCGTCGATCTCGACGGCGAGGGCACGGCGGAGCTCGACTGCGGCGTGCCCTTCTTCGAGCACATGCTCGCCCAGGTGGCCCGCCACGGCGGGCTGGACCTGTCCGTCCACGCCGACGGCGACACCGACGTCGACGACCACCACACCGTCGAGGACGTGGGGATCGCCCTCGGCCAGGCGCTGGCCGCGGCGTGGGGCGACAAGGCCGGGATCAGCCGCTACGGCCACGCCTACGTCCCCCTCGACGAGGCCCTCGCCCGCGCCGTGCTCGACCTCTCCGGCCGCCCGGGGCTGGTCTACGCAGCGGAGCTGCCGCGCGAGCGCATCGGGCAGTTCGATACCGAGCTGGTGGAGGAGTTCTTCCGCGCCGTGACCAGCCAGGCCGCCGTGACCGCCCACCTGGACGTGCTGCGCGGGCGCAATGCGCACCACATTGCGGAGTGCCTGTTCAAGGCCTTCGGCCGCGCCCTGCGCCAGGCGGTCGCCCCCGACGAGCGCGCCGCCGGCCGCGTCCCGTCCACGAAGGGGGCGCTGTAGCCATGGCCCGTGTAGCCGTCGTCGACTACGGCATGGGCAATCTGCGCTCGGTCTACCAGGCCCTGGCCCACGCCGCCGGCAGCGAGGACCGCCTGGCCGTCACCGCCGATCCGGCGGTGGTCCGCGGCGCCGAGCGCGTGGTCCTGCCCGGCGTGGGCGCCATGGGCGACTGCATGGCCGAGCTGCGCCGCCTCGGCCTCGTCGAGGCCCTGCGCGAGGCGGCGCGCAGCAAGCCCTTCCTCGGGGTCTGCCTGGGGATGCAGGCGCTGCTCGAGCGCAGCGAGGAGAGCGGGGGGGTGGACGGCCTGGGGATCCTGCCGGGCCGGGCGGTGCGCTTCCCCGCCGGCGAGCGCGACGCCGCCGGGCGCCCGCTGAAGGTCCCGCACATGGGCTGGAGCCGGGTCCACCGCCCCCGCAGCCACCCCCTGTGGGCCGGCATCGAGGACGGCACCTGGTTCTACTTCGTGCACAGCTACTACGCCGTCGCCGATGACCCGGCCACGGTGGTCGGCGAGGCCGAGCACGGCCGGCGCTTCGCGGCTGCCGTTGCCGCCGGCCCCTGCTTCGGTGCGCAGTTCCATCCGGAGAAGAGCCAGGACGCCGGGCTTGGCCTGTACCGTAACTTCCTCGACTGGGACGGGAGCTGGACGTGCTCGTAATCCCCGCCATCGACCTCAAGAACGGCCGCTGCGTGCGCCTGCGCCAGGGGCGCATGGCGGACGAGACGATCTTCGACGACGACCCGGTGGCCGTCGCCGATCGCTGGGTGGCGGCCGGCGCGGAGCGCCTCCACCTGGTGGACCTCGACGGCGCCGTGCAGGGCGAGCCCGCCCACGAGGCGACCATCCACGCCATCGCCCGGGCCCACCCGGAGCTGGCGCTGCAGATCGGCGGCGGCATCCGCAGCCGCGAGACGGCGCTGCGCTACCTCGACGCCGGCGTGGACTACGCCATCGTCGGCACCCGGGCCGTGCGCGAGCCGGCCTTCGTCGAGGCCCTCTGCGCGGAGGTCCCGGGGCAGGTCTGCGTCGGCCTCGACGCCCGCGGCGGCTATGTGGCCACCGACGGCTGGGAGCAGACCTCGGAGGTCGCCGCCGTGGACCTGGCCCGGCGCTTCGAGGACGCCGGCGTGGCGGCGCTGATCTTCACCGATATCGGCCGCGACGGGATGATGGCAGGCTGCAACGTCGAGGCCACCCGTGAGCTCGCCCGCGCCGTCACCATCCCGGTGATCGCCTCCGGCGGCGTCAGCAGCCTCGAGGACGTGCGCCGCCTCGCCGCCAGCCCCGAGGGCATCGCCGGCGCCATCGTCGGCCGCGCCATCTACGACGGCGGCATGGAGCTGGCCGCGGCCATCCGCACTGCCGAGGAGGCGCGCCCGTGACCGCCAAGCGCATCATCCCCTGCCTGGACGTGGACGCGGGCCGGGTGGTCAAGGGGGTCCAGTTCGTGGACATCCGCGACGCCGGCGATCCGGTGGAGGTGGCCCGGCGCTACGACGCCATGGGCGCCGACGAGCTGACCTTCCTCGATATCACCGCCAGCCACCAGGGGCGCGAGACCCTCTACGAGGTGGTCGAGGCGGTGGCCGGCCAGGTCTTCATCCCGCTGACCGTGGGCGGCGGCGTGCGGACCGTGGCGGATATCCGGCGGCTGCTCAATGCCGGTGCCGACAAGGTCACCATCAACACCGCTGCGGTGCACCACCCGGAGCTCGTCGAGGAGGCCGCCGCCCGCTTCGGCTCGCAGTGCATCGTGGTGGCGGTGGACGCCAAGCAGGTCGAGGCCGACCCGCCACGCTGGGAGGTCTTTACCCACGGCGGCCGCAACGCCACCGGGCTCGACGCCGTAGCCTGGAGCCAGCGTATGGCCGGGCTCGGCGCCGGCGAGATCCTGCTCACCAGCATGGACCGCGACGGCACCCGTTCTGGCTTCGATCTCGGGCTGACCCGGGCCGTCGCCGACGGCGTGGCGGTGCCGGTCGTCGCCTCCGGCGGCGTCGGTAGCCTCGCGGACCTGGCCGACGGCGTCGACGCGGGCGGCGCCGACGCCGTGCTGGCGGCGAGCATCTTCCACTTCGGCGATCACACCGTGGCCGAGGCCAAGGCGGCCATGGCGGAACGCGG
>CAJXLI010000099.1 GCA_913055575.1 uncultured Ectothiorhodospiraceae bacterium | reverse complement strand
CAGAAGGTCCGAGCGGCGGCGATCGGGGTCAGGCAACCCCCCTGATTACGTCCAGACGAGTTGTGGGGAGTCGCCAGGGGAGGCGGAGCGCAAGCGCGCCGAGCGGCAGGGCGATCAGGCGGGACAGCAGCGCGCCGAGTACCAGCTCAAGGAGGCGAACGAGACCAAGCAGGAGCTGGAGCTCTTCAAGAAGGACCTGAACAGTTTCGTTCGCGCCTACGAGTTCCTCTCTCAGATCATCGACTACCACGATCAAGACCTCGAGGCGTTGGAGGTCTTCGCCAGGTATCTGGGTCCTCTGCTGCGGTTAGAGGATACAGGCCGGGAAGATGTCGACGTCTCGGAGCTGGAGCTGACCCACTTCCGGCTCCAGAAGCAGGCCGAGCACGCCCTCAAGCTGGGCGAGGAGCAGGGGGATTACACCCTGAGGCCGGTGAGCGAGGTCGGTTCGGGTAGCGCTCGGGAGCCCGAGAAGAAGCCGCTCCAGGAGATTATCGAGAAGCTCAACGAGCTATTCGGGCAGGATATCGCCGAAGAGGACAAGCTGAATTGGGTGCGGGATCTGGCGAATCGGGTGAGCCGGCACGATCAGGTACGCCGGCAGGTCGAGACCTACGATACCGACCAGGTCATGCACGGGAGCTTGCCGAAGGTCCTGGAGCAGATCCTTATCGAGAGCATGCAAGAGCGCGAGGAGATGGCCACGAAGGCGCTGGAGACCAACGAGAGCTTTGATGAGTTGGCGAGGCTGATTATTAGGCTTATGAAGAAGGAAAGCGCTGAATCTGCTTCATACTAACTTTCCGTTAAGTGTTGCCATTTGTTACCCCGGCTGGCATGAAGGCGAATGGCCAATCACCCAGCGAATCCCCACGATGCCTTGGTCAAGGCGCTCCTCGAGGCCCCGGAGCGGGCGGCCGTGGTGCTGCGGGAGAACCTGCCCTACAAGGTACGCGAGCGGCTGACCGACGATCTGCCCGAGCCTCTGCCGGGCAGCTATGTCGACCCGAGCCTGCAGGAGACGCATAGCGATCGGCTCTTCCAGGCGCGGATGCTGGATGGCCGCCCGGTCTTCCTCTACGTCCTCATCGAGCACAAGTCGGAGCCGGACGCGGGGACGCCGGTGCAGCTGCTTGGCTACCTGCAGCGGATCTGGCAGCGCTATGCGGAGCAAAGCCGCGAGGGGCGCACGGAGCGCTACCGGCGGCTGCCGCCGATCGTCCCGCTGGTGATCTATAATGGCGGGCCGTCGTGGTCAGTGCCGCTGTCGCTGCTCGAGTGCATCGATGGGGACGAGGCGCTGCTCGATCTGCAGCGCGACTTCGGCTACCAGGTCCGGCACCTGCGCCCTTTTGAGCAGGATGCCTCGTACTCCCAGGATCCGGTGATCCGGGCGGTATTCCGGGCACTGGCCTGGGCCTTCGTCGAGGACCTGGGCTGAGACGACCTGGTCCAGCTATTGCGTGATTTGCCGCCGGGGTATCCGCTGGAGAAGCCGCTGTTGGTGTATATTGCGAGGGTCTACGGCTCCATCGAGGAGGCGGATGTGCGCCAAGCCCTGGAGCAGACGCGGCCGGAACGAGCGGAGGAGTTGGTGATGACGGTAGCGGAGCAGTGGATCGAGCAAGGAGAGGAGCGCGGGGTTCAGAAGGGCCGTCAGGAAGGTCGTCAGGAGGGCGAAGCCCGGACGCTCTTGCGCCTGATCGAGCGCAAATTCGGGGTCGAGGCCAAGGAGGCGAATCGTTCCCGTGTTGAGGGCGCAACCACAGAGCAGCTGCTAACGTGGACGGATCGGATCCTCGGCGCCGAGCATGTCGAGGATATCTTCGCAGGTGACTCGTAACGCTCGACGAATGCGCCGACGCTCCCAATCCGCATGGAGGCGCTCACCTCCTGGACCCGAATGGTACGATCTGGCCACCACATTGACAGGAGGATGCGAGCCGGGCCGCGTCATCGTGCTGGGCACGGTGCGCTAGCCCGCCCCACCCGGAAGGGCGGGGCTCGCGCGAAGAGTGATGAAGATCTACCTAGATTGCTGGCCCTGCTTCATGCGTCAGGCCCTGAACGGCGCGCGCCGTGCCGGGGCGTCGGAGGCGCAGCAGCACGCGGTGCTGCTGGATACCGCGGAGCAGCTCAGGGCCCTGGCCCGGGACGCCACACCGCCGGAGATGGGGAATCACATCCACCGGCGGGTGCGCGAGATCACCGGTGACCGCGATCCCTACCTCGAGGCGAAGCAGGAGGCCACCGCTGCGGCCCTGGCCATGCAGCCGCGCCTGGAGGCGGTGATGCAGGAGGCCGCGGACCCCCTGGAGACGGCGGTGCGCCTCGCCATCACCGGCAACATCATCGACTACGGCGCCGCCGAGACCTTCGACCTGGACGCCACCCTGGCGCGGGTGCTCGAGGCCCCCTTCGGCATCGACGGCATGGCGGCGCTACGCCGGGCCCTGGAGCGCGCGGACCGGGTGCTCTACCTCGCGGACAACGCCGGCGAGACGGTGTTCGACCGGGTGCTGATCCAGGCCCTGGGCCGTCCGGTGACCTACGCCGTCAAGGCGAGCCCCGTGCTCAACGATGCCACCCTGGAGGAGGCCCGGGAGGCGGGGATCCACCAGGTGGCGGAGATCGTGGATACCGGCTGCGACGCCATGGGCGCTCCGCTGGATCTGTGCTCGCAGGCCTTCCGGGAGCGCTTCGACGCGGCGGATCTGATTATCGCCAAGGGCCAGGCCTGCTACGAGACCCTGAGCGAGGTCGACGCGCCGGTGCTCTTCCTGCTCCAGGCCAAGTGCCAGGTCATCGCCGATGACCTGGGCGTGGCGACGGGGTCGATCGTGGCCAAGGCCTCGTCCCGGCTGGTGGCCCAGGCCGAGACTTGAGCGGCTACTGGACTCCGGCGCCGCCGGGAGCGCCCGGGGCAGCCCCGCCGCTACCGGTGTGCGGCAAGGCTGCCGGTTGGTGGGGGGACCGCCGCCCGGCAGTAGACCACCCGTTCCGGCCGGCCCGCTTGGCCTCGTACATGGCGCTATCGGCGGCCTTGAAGAGCTCAGAGACCTGCACCTCGGTGCCGGCACGGACCGCGATGCCGATGCTCAGGGTAGGCGGCTCCGGCACGGGCCCGGGCAGCGGGATGCCCTCCGTGCCCGCTCGCAGGCGCTCGGCGAGGTGGGCCGCCGCCTCCTCGCTGGCCCCGGGCAGGAGAACGGCGAACTCGTCCCCGCCGAGGCGGGCGAAGAGGTCCCCATCCCGGAGCCTGTTCTTGCCCAGCTCGGCGATCTGCCGGAGCAGGGTATCCCCGGTATCGTGTCCGTAGGTGTCGTTGATCGCCTTGAAGTGGTCGATATCGAAGACGATCAGGGCGACCTGCTGACCGGTCGTGTGGGCCCGGTCCGCGACGGTCTCGGCAACGGCATCGAAGGCGCGCCGATTGCCCACGCCGGTGAGCGGATCGCGCTCCGCCATCTGGATGAGGGACTCCCGCTCCTCGACCTCGCCGGTGACATCGATGACGAACCCCTCGAGCTCGAACCCCCCTGCCTCGTCGGCTTCCGTATCCTCCCGCAGGCGCGCCGTCATGGAGATCCATAGGGTGTCGCCGGATCGCTTGACGAACCGCATCTTGCGGTTGCGGACCTCGCTGTGGGTGAGGAGGTCCTCGAGGAACCGGTCCCGCTCGGTGCCGTCGGCATAGAGCTGGCGCACGGAAGTGAGCTCGCGCATCGCCTCGTCCTGGGTGTAGCCGAGCAGAGACGCGCAGTGGGAGTTGATGTAGAGGAGCTCGCCCTGGTGGTTGCTCCTGAAGAAGCCGACCGGGGCCTGCTCGACGAGGAAGCGGAAGGCGCGCTCCTGCGCCAGCCTTTGCTCCCCGGTCTCCCGCGCCTGGTCCAGGACCTGGTTGAACCGCGCGTTGAGCAGGGAGAACTCGTCCCGCGTACGGAAGATCTCCTGCAGCGGGGCGTCCTGCTCCAGGGTCCGCTGGAAGTAGCCAGCGAGCCGGTAGGCGCGGGAGGCCGTGCGCGCCACGAGCAGGGAGGTGATCCCGCCGCCGAGCAGGAGGATCAGGGCCGACGCGATCATGAGCGGCTGCAGGAGCTCGGCGAAGGACTCGGCCAGGTACGCCCGCGGAACGATGACGCTCGTGCGCCATCCGTTGGATATCGGGGCGCTGGAGGTGACAAAGAGCTCCGCGTCGCTCGGCGGGAGCCTGTTCTGGCCGATGTAGGAGGTGTCCGTGCCGACGAAGGGGCGCCCCGCACTGTCCACGAGGAAGACCGAGCCGCCCGTGGGCAGCTCGATGCCCTCGAGGATCGCCTTGAGCCCGTCGAACTGGATATCCGTCGAGATGACCCCGACCCGCTCGCCTCCCTGGTAGAGGGGAGCGGCGGTGCTGACCACCAGCTCGCCGGTGATGGCCTCCTCATACGGAGATGTCCACGCGGGCCCGCTCTCGGCGCTCATCCCGGCCTCGTACCAGGGGCGCTCCCGCGGGTTGAAATCGGCCGGGAGCTCGCCGTCCGGGTAGTGCTCGATCGTCCCGTCCCGAAGGCCGTAGTAGATGAAGAAGTACCCCTGGAGCAGCTCCTCGGCGATTCGCCACTCCTGGGCGAGGGCGTCGAAGGGGACCTGCCCCTCGATACGGCGCTCAAGGGTGGGGCTGTCCGCAAGAGCCTCGATGGCCTTCCTCCGCGGAGCGACCCAGAGCTCTTCGATGGCGCTGGCCGCGAGCTCGACGATCTCCTCGGCCTCCCGCTCCTGCTCCTTGACGACCATGTCCCATGCGCTCTTGAAGGCGACGAGCACGAGCAGGAGCATCAGGACCCCGCTCAGGGTGGGGACGAGGATCATCAGCAGAAGCGGACGGGAGAGCCGAGGGAGGCGCATCGGGGTCCTTCTTGGTAGTGTTATCAGGCCCCGCCTGGGCGGGGTGGCAGGGGCAGCTTGCCACCTCCCGCGGCCCGTACAGGCTTGGCTCGGGTTTTATCGGGGTTCTTTTCCTCCATCTAAGGCGCCGACAGTGGCCGAGCTGATGAGGTCATCATCTTAGACTCTAGCTCCTATCGGGGCGGCCGTAAACGTACGCCTGGGGTGCTTGCCCTGCGGTGGCGGTGAGGGATGGGGCGGCCGGCAGGTCCGCGGGACGGCCCGGCCCCGCGGCTACGCCCGCGGCGTTCCCGAGGCGGTCTCCAGCCACTTGAGCAGGGCGGCCATATCCTGCTCGCCGTAGCCGGCGGCGTTGGCGCCGCTGGCCGCCTCCCGCACGGTTGCTGCCCCCGGCAGGTAGACGCCCGCCTGCCGTCCTGCGTCCAGGATCAGGTCGAGGTCCTTGAGCAGCAGCTCCACCGGGAACTGCTTGCGGTAGTCGTCCGCACGGATGGCGGCGCCCTTGAGCTGGTAGAGCGGCGAGCTGGTGGCGCCGGTCTGGATGGCCTCGAGCACGGTGTCCAGGTTGAGGCCCCGATGCCGGCTGAAGGCGAGGGCCTCGCTGAAGCCCTGCATCATGGTGCCGAGCAGCAGGTTGATGGCGTGCTTGGTGTCTGTCCCGGTCCCGACCGGGCCGCAGTGGACGGTCGCCCGCCCCAGGGCGTCGAGCAGCGGCTGTGCGCGCTCCAACGCCTCCGCCTCGCCGCCGGCGAGGATGGTCAGCGCCGCGTCCTCGGCGGGCTTGCGGGTCCCCGAGACCGGGGCGTCGACGAACTGCCCGCCGCGCGCCTCGACGGCGCGGGCCACGGCGCACGTCGCCTCGTGGGAGACGGTGCTCATGTTGATCACCAGGGCCCCGTCGCCCAGGCCGTCGAGCAGGCCGCCCTCGCCCTCGACAACCTCCTGCAGCGCCGGGGAGTCGGTGACCATGGTGAGGACCGCGCTGCTCGCCGCGGCCAGCTCCGCAGGCGTGGCGTAGGCCGGGATGCCGCTGTCGCGGAACGGCGCGGTCCGCTCGGGCGTCCGGTTGTAGACGCCGAGGCCGAACCCGGCCCGGTGGAGGTTCCAGGCCATGGGCTCGCCCATGTGGCCCAGCCCGACGAATCCCACAGTCTCAGCCATCGTGCCCTCCAGTCTTGTCACACGGTCCCAATCCCCGCCTGCTGGCGCGCTGGGGCGCGGCCTCTAGGCGTGGCGCGCCCTAAGCCTGACCGAACAGGGTGATCGTGACCTTGCGGCTGTGGCTACCGCTGCGATGCTCCCAGAGGTAGAGGCCCTGCCAGGTGCC
>CAJXLI010000098.1 GCA_913055575.1 uncultured Ectothiorhodospiraceae bacterium | reverse complement strand
ACCTCCTCGGGCCGCTCGTCGATGAGCAGCACGATGAGGTAGCACTCCGGGTAGTTGTAGGTGATGCTCTGCGCGACGTTCTGGAGCATCAGCGTCTTGCCGGCCTTGGGCGGCGAGACGATGAGCCCGCGCTGGCCCTTGCCGATGGGGCCGACCAGATCGATGACCCGGGCCGTGAGGTCCTCGGTGGAGCCGTTGCCGCGCTCCATGCGCATGCGCTCGCGCGTGAACAGCGGCGTCAGGTTCTCGAACAGGACCTTGTTCTTGGCCGCCTCCGGCGGCTCGAAGTTGATCTGGTCGACCTTGAGCAGCGCGAAGTAGCGCTCACCGTCCTTGGGCGGGCGGATCTTGCCGGTGATGGTATCCCCGGTGCGCAGCGCAAAGCGCCGGATCTGGCTGGGGGAGACGTAGATATCGTCGGGGCCCGCCATGTAGGAGGCATCGACGGAGCGCAGGAAACCGAAGCCATCCTGGAGGATCTCGAGGACGCCGTCCCCGTAGATGGAGTCCCCGTTCTTGGCGTGCGCCTTGAGGATGGCGAATATGATGTCCTGCTTCCGGGACCGGGCGGTGCCCTCGATGCCCATGGACTGGGCGATCTCCAGAAGCTCCGTGGCAGGCTTTCTCTTGAGCTCGGTGAGGTTCATGGCTCGCTTCGGCGTGGGGCAGGTCACGAGGGCGCAGCCCCCGGTCAACCCGCGGGACGCGCGGGGGCGCAGGGGTTGGTTCCGGGGGCAGCGCTGCGGCGTTAAAGGTTACTGTCGATGAACGCGGTCAGCTGCGACTTGGAGAGAGCGCCCACCTTGGTCGCCTCGACATTGCCGTCCTTGAACAGCATCAGCGTCGGGATGCCGCGGATGCCGTATTTCGGCGGCGTCTCGGGGTTCTCGTCGATGTTGAGCTTGGCGATCTTGAGGCGATCGCCGTACTCGTTGGCGATCTCCTCGAGGATTGGCGCGATCATTTTGCACGGACCGCACCACTCGGCCCAGTAGTCGACCAACACCGGCACGCTGGCTTGGAGCACTTCCTGGTCGAAGCTCTGGTCGGTGGCGTGCACGATAACGTCGCTCACGGTAGATGACCTCCAGGTTCGGTTGCGTCTCGATGGCGGAGCTGTTCCGCGGATCTCGGGAATCGCTCGCTGACCGGGTGCGTAGACCCCGCTAGGGATCGCGTGTGGGGAGCTGGTACTACGCTGCCAGCGGGACGGCGCGTGAGGCGCTACAATGAAGTGAAAAATATCGGCAATGCCACAAACGTGTCAACTACGGCAGCACTGCTCCATGGCCTCGCAGCAGCGCAGCCCGCGCTGCGCCACGCCCTTGAGCTCGCTGAGGGCGTCGTGGGCGGCCGCAATCCGCTCCTGGGTCGCCTCCCCAGCCCCCTCATCGGCGATCACAGCCGCCTTGGCCGAGTCCGCCGCCTGCTCCAGCTCCACGATCCGCTCGCGGAAGCAGCAGAAGCGATCGCACTCCATGCACGTCAGCGTCGCCTCGCTCTTGCGCAGCAGCTCCTCGAAGACCGCACGCAGCACCGGGGATGCCCCGGGATCCCGGGAGACGGCCGCCACCGCCTCGGCGATGGTGTCGCTGATCCGCGTCAGCTGCGCCTCGACCTCGCGCATGGGGGATGCTGTATCGAACACTTCGGCCTGCCCTCCAGCCGGCTCGCCCCGCCGGGAATGATGCACCATTAGAGCTACAATAACACGGGCCTCAGCGCCGCGCCTCCCAGGGCAGCCCCTCGGTGATCGGCCGCCAGTCGAAGCCGGGATCGCCCACGGCGACGAAGTCGGGATTGAGCAGCGAGGGCCCGGTATTGTAGCGCAGCGGGCGCAGCTGCCCGTCCATCAGCTGCCCGCCGGCGGCCTCGAGCACGCACTGCGCCGCCCCCGTATCCCACTCGCAGGTGGGGCCGAAGCGGGGATAGAGGTCCGCCTCGCCCTCGGCGATACGGCAGATCTTCAGGGAGCTGCCCACGGAGAGCTCACGGTAGTCGCCGAGCCGCTCGAGGATATCCGCCACGGCTGCCTCGCGGTGGGAGCGGCTGACTACCGCCGTCAACGGCGGCTCGGCGGGACGGGCGCCGATGGCGCGGCGCTCGCCCTCGGCCTCGCGCCAGGCCCCGCTACCGGCGGCCGCGCCCCAGGTAACCCCGAGATCCGGCGCGTGGACCACGCCGAGCACCGGTACGCCGCCGTCCACCAGGGCGATGTTGACGGTGAACTCGCCGTTGCGCTTGATAAACTCCCGCGTCCCGTCCAGCGGGTCGATGAGCCAGTATCGCTGCCATCCGGCCCGGGTCTGGGGGTCGATGTCCTCGCCCTCCTCGGAGAGCTGCGGGATCGCCGGGTCCAGCCCGCTCAGCCCGGCCTTGATCGCCTCGTGCGCGGCACGGTCGGCCTGGGTCAGGGGGGTGTCGTCGTCCTTGGCCTCGACGCCGAAATCGGCGCTCCGGTAGACGGCCATGATCCGGTCGCCGGCCTGCTCAGCGAGCGCCTTCACCGGCTCCAGCCAGCCTTGCCAGTCGTGCTCTGCCATGGATGCTTCCGCGGTTGCCTGGTCTGGGTTCGGCCCGGGCTCTGCCGAGGCGGGACCGTCGGTGTCAGGGCCCTAGCGCTGCAGGTGGTCCCGGGCCACGTAGAGGGCGGCGATCGAGCGCGCCTCGGTCAGCTCCGCCTCGGCGAGCAGGCGCCCTAGTCCGTCCAGGGGCCAGGCCACCACCTCGATGGGCTCCGGCTCGTCGCCGGGCAGGCGGCGCTCGAAGAGCTGCTCGGCGAGGACCAGCTCGGTGCGGTGGCTGAAGTAGGCCGGCGCCAGCGTGACGCTGCGCAGCGCGGTGAGCTGCTCGGCGCCGCAGCCGACCTCCTCCATGAGCTCGCGGTTGGCGGCCTGCAGGCAGTCCTCGCCCGCCTCGATGCGGCCCTTGGGGAGGCCGAGCTCGTAGCGCCCGGTCCCGGCGGCGTACTCCCGGATGAGCAGCACCTCGCCGCGCTCATTGATCGGCACCACCAGCACGGCGCCGTGGCTGCCGCCGCCGAGGCGCTCGTACTCCACCTCGGCGCCGTTGCTGAACCGCAGGCCCAGGGCCTCGACGCGGAACAGCCGCGATCGGGCGACGGTGCTGCAGTGGAGGGTCTCCGGATAGCGGTCGCTCATGGGCCCGTCCTTACCAGCGTGGCAGTCATTGTACCGCGCTGCCCAGGACGGCGGCGAGCGCCGTGTCAAGCCAGCCGCTTGGCGGTGTGCGCCGCGATGACCCGCTCCTCGTCGGTGGGGATCACCCACGCGGCGAGACGGCTATCGTCGGCGCTGATCCGCGGCCCGTCGGCTTCGTTGGCCGCCGGGTCCAGGGCCAGGCCCAGCCAGCCGAGCCCCTCGGCGATCCGCCGCCGGACCGGGGCGGCGTGCTCGCCGATGCCGGCGGTGAAGACCAGGGCGTCGAGCCCGCCGAGGGCCGCCGTCAGGGCGCCGATCTCGCGGATGGCCCGATAGCAGAACAGCTCCACCGCCTCGGCGGCCTCCGGGGCGTCGCTGTCCAGGAGCACGCGCATATCCGAGGAGATCCCAGAGACGCCGAGCAGGCCGGCGTCGTGGTAGAGCATCTGCTCGACCCCGTCCACCGAGGCGCCCGCCTCGCGCAGCAGGTGCAGCACCACGCCGGGGTCGAGGCTACCGCAGCGCTTGCCCATGGGCAGGCCATCCAGGGCGGTGAAGCCCATGGTGGTGTCCACGCTCCGCCCGCCGTGGAGGGCGCAGAGGCTCGCCCCGGCGCCGAGGTGGGCGACCACCGTCCGCCCCGCCGCGGCAGCGGGGTCGTAGGCCGGCAGGCGCGCGGCGATGTACTCATAGGAGAGCCCGTGGAAGCCGTAGCGCTGCACGCCGCGCTGCTCGTAGGCGCGCGGCAGGGCGAAGCGCTGCGCCACCCTCGGCTGGGTGCGGTGGAAGGCGGTATCGAAGCAGGCCACCTGGGGCAGGTGCGGCGCCACGCTGCGGACCGCCTCCACGGCAGCGAGGTTGTGGGGCTGGTGCAGCGGGGCGAGGTGCTCGAGGCCGTGGAGCGCGTCGAGCACGGCCTCGTCGATGACGACCGGCTCGCTGTAGCCCGGCCCGCCGTGGACGATGCGGTGGCCGACGCCGACGAGCCGCAGGGCGCCGAGCTGGCCGTCGACGGCCTCCAGGACCGCCGCCAGCGCCTGCTCGTGGTCCGCCCCGGCACCGAGCGCCCGATAGTCCGGGTTACGCTGGAGGTCGTCCACGTAGAGCCGCGGCTCGCTCCCGAGCCCTTCCACGTGGCCGTGGAGGCGCAGCGTCAGCTCCTCGGCGTCGCTGCGCTCGTAGACGGCGTACTTGATGCTCGAGGAGCCGGCATTGAGGACGAGGATCGCGTCGGGCATCGGGCCTTCCTCCTCGGGACGAGGGCTACAGGTGCGCCAGGCCGCGGCGCTTGCGGTCCGCCACCAGCAGCGCCAGGGCGCACGAGGCCAGGCGGGCCATGACGTCGTCGGCCCGGGAGGTCAGCACGATGGGCACCCGGGCGCCGAGGACGATCCCCGCCGCCTCGGCATCGGCGAGGTAGTAGAGCTGCTTGGCCAGCATGTTGCCGGACTCCAGATCCGGGGCGACGAGGACATCGGGGTGACCGGCCACCCGGGAGGCGATCTGCTTGGTCTGCGCGGCGCTCTCCGAGATGGCATTGTCGAAGGCCAGCGGCCCGTCCAGCACCCCACCGCTGATCTGGCCGCGATCGGCCATCTTGCACAGCGCCGCCGCGTCGAGCGTCGAGGGGATATCGGGGTTCACCGATTCGGTGGCCGAGAGGACGGCGACCTGCGGCTCCGCCACGCCCAGGGCGTGGCCCAGCTCGATGGCGTTCTGGCAGATATCCCGCTTGCAGGGCAGATCGGGCGCGATATTGATGGCGGCGTCGGAGATCAGCAGCGGGCGGGGATAGGTGGGTACGTCCATGGCGTAGACGTGGCTGATGCGCCGCTCGGTGCGCAGCCCCTGCTGGCGGCTGACCACGGCGCCCATGAGCTCGTCGGTGTGGAGCGAGCCCTTCATCAGGCCCTCCACCTCGCCGCGCCGGGCCAGATCCACCGCTACCTCGGCGGCCTCGTGGGAGTGCTCGACGTCGATGATGGGGGTATCGCCCAGGGCCACGTCCGCCTCGTCCGCCGCGGCGCGGATCTTGTGCTCGGGGCCGACCAGGGTCAGCGTCATGAGCTCGTGCTCCGCCGCCTGCATGGCCCCCTGCAGGGAGAGGCCATCCACCGGGTGGACCACAGCCACGCCCATGGGGGCCAGGTCATCGGCCATGCGCAGCAGGCGCCGGAGCTGGCGGCGGCGCCCCGGGCTGGTCGTCGCCACGCTGGAGTCCGGCTCGCCATCGATACGCTCGGTGGGGGCACGGACGGTGACCCGGCCGCTGATGACCGGCTCACCGCTGTCCTTGCAGGCCCAGCCGTTGACCACCACGCGCTGGCCGTCGCTGTCCTTCTCGGCGATCTCCAGGGTGATGGTCACGGTATCGCCAAGGACCACGGTGCCCTCGTAGGTGAGCGCCTGGGCCATCGGCTCCGTACCCGGTCCCGGGAACGCGTCGCAGACGGCGTTGACCAGCATGGTGCCGGGCCAGAGCCCCTCGCCCAGGACCCGCACGTCCTCGTGGTTGAGCCGGCTGGTGGTCTCGAGCCGATCGCCGACCTTGAGGTCGTCGAAGAGGTAGTTCCGTGCGCTCATCGGGCCGGCTCAGTCTTGCAGGACGTAGGTGCCGGGGGCGTCCGCCAGGGGCTGGTACGGGGCCTCGTTGCCGCCCATGGCCGGCGGCGCGACACGGCTGCCGGAGTGCTCGCGCAGCCAGCCCTCCCACGCCGGCCACCAGGAGCCCTCTGCCTGCGGGGCCTGGTCCAGGTACTGGTCCGGGGGCAGGTGGGGGGCCTGCAGCCCCCGGGTGAGGCTGCGGTAGGTGCGGCGCGGGTGGCCGGGCGGGGTCACGATCCCGGCGTTGTGGCCACCGGTCGTCAGGACGAAGGTCACCTCGGCGCGGTGGAGGAAGCGGTTGATCTTGTAGACCGAGCGCCACGGCGCGATGTGGTCCTTCTCCGTGCCGACGGCGAAGGTGGGCGCCTGGATATCGCCGATGTGCACGGGCTGGCCGCCGACGTCGAAGCGCCCCTCCACGAGATCGTTGTTGAGGAAGAGCCGCCGCAGGTACTCGCTGTGCATGCGGTACGGCAGCCGGGTGGTATCGGCGTTCCAGGCCATCAGGTCGATCATCTTCGAGCGCTCGCCCATCAGGTACTCGCGGACCATCCGGGAGTAGAT
>CAJXLI010000097.1 GCA_913055575.1 uncultured Ectothiorhodospiraceae bacterium | reverse complement strand
GCGTCGGTCTTGCCGCCGGCGGTGATGCTGTCGATGACCAGCGAGCCGGAGTCCGACGAGGTCACGAAGAAGACCAGGACCAGGAAGACGCTCAGCGAGGCGGTGACCGAGGTCCACGGCAGCTGCTCGAGCATGTGGAACAGGGCCGTGGACTCGTCGCCCCCGAGGCCGTCGGCCAGGCTGCCGATACCCGCCATGACCTGATCCAGGCCCGTGCCGCCGAAGGCGGACATCCAGGCGATGGTCACGATCGTCGGCACGATGAGCACGGCCGTCATGAACTCCCGGACGGTACGGCCGTAGGAGACACGGGCGATGAACATGCCGACGAACGGCGACCAGCTGATCCACCACGCCCAGTAGAAGGACGTCCAGCCCTCGCGGAAGGTGTCGTCCTCGCGGCCTACCGGGTTGCTGAAGGCGAAGAAGTCCGCGGCGTAGGACGCGGTGGTCTGCCAGAAGTGGGCGGCGAAGCCGATGGCGCCGCCGGCGATGATGACGAACAGCAGCAGCAGGCCGGCGAGGGAGAGGTTGAGGTTGCTGAGCACCTTGATCCCGCCGTCGATCCCGCGCAGCACCGAGACCAGGGCTGCCGTGGTGACGCCGATGATGATGGCGACCTGGGTGCCCAGGCTGGCGGGGATGGCGGGGAAGACGTAGTTCAGCCCGCTCGCGGCCTGCTGCGCGCCGAGTCCCAGGGAGGTGGCGAGGCCGAAGATCGTCGCCAGGACGGCCACGGTGTCGATGATGTGGCCCAGCGTGCCCCAGACCCGCTCCCCGAGCAGGGGGTAGAAGACCGAGCGCACGGTCAGCGGCAGGCGCTTGTTGAAGGCGAAGAAGGCCAGGGCCAGCGCCATGACGCCGTAGATGGCCCACGGGTGCAGGCCCCAGTGGTACATCGTGGCCCCTACCGCCAGCTGCGCCGCCTGATCGGTGCCGGCCTCCACGTTGAACGGCGTGCCGTACCAGTCCGTGAAGTAGGCGACGGGCTCCGCCACCGCCCAGAACATCAGGCCGATGCCCATGCCGGCGGCGAACAGCATGGCGAACCACGACAGGCGCGAGAACTCGGGCTTCGCTGCCTGGCCGCCGACGCGGATGCTGCCTAGCGGCAGGACGATCATCAGCAGGCAGAAGAGGACGAAGACGTTGCCGGCGGAGATGAAGAACCAGTCGAAGTTGCTGGTGATCCACTGCCGCGTGTCCCCGAGCACCGTCTGCGCGGAGTCGGTGAAGAGCAAGGTGGCGATGAGGAAGGCGAGGATGAGGATGGAGCTGGCGATGAAGACCGGGTTGTGGAAGTCCACGTGGAACCGGATCTCCGTGGTGATGTTCTGCTCCCCGATGTTGTGGTCGGTATCGTACGCCTGCTCCAGCTCCTCGATCTCCTTCTGGCGTTCGGGATCGGCGGTATTGGGCTTACTCAAGGATCAGTCTCCCTAAGGCTGGAACGTCGCAGTCTGCTTCCCTCCCCGTTCAGGAGCCGCGGGGAGATTCTAGCAAGAGAGGGCGTGGCGAGCGCCACGCCCTCGATGGACGGCTACGTCCTGGGGCTGCGGACGCGCCTTAGAAGTAGTAGTCCATGGTGACGTAGAGCGTCTCGGTGGTTTCACCAGTGGGCTGAGCAGAAGGATCGACGTAGGCAGGATCAACAACCGGATCGCTCTCGTCGGTCACATTGCTAATCAGGACCTCGGTGTAGATCCAGCCCGGGCCGTAGTTGTAGCGCGTGCCGAGCACGGTATCCATGGTGTCGTCAGTGCTGAAGCTCCGATCGCTGTCGGGGAAGCGCATATTCCAGTCGACGTAGCTGTACCAGTCGCCGGCCTGGTAGCCGCCGCTGACCGCAGCGATCTGGCCTTGACCGCGCGTCTGGTAACTCGCGTTGCTTACACCATCGGCTAGATCGCTGGGATCGCCCTGGTCGTAGTAGACCACCTCGGTGTTCAGGTCGAACGAGCCGTAGTCTCCCTCGGTGTAGAGGGCGGCAGCGTAGTGGGTTTCCGTCTCGCTGGTCTCCTGCTGATCGACGAGCTGGCCGACCTGGGCCGAGAGGCCGTAGCGGGTATTCCCGGCGGAGTAGCCCCAGTCGCCCACCGCCGTGTTGATCTTGCGGTAGGTGTTGTTGCGCCCATCGCCGCGACCGCCGAGAGAAGTGCTTTGGTTAAAGCCCCAGTTCTGGAAGGTGCCGTCGTCCAGAGAGGTGGTGTCGTCACCCCAGTTCTGGCTCTTGATGAGCATGTAGCTGGCGTCCCAGGGGCCCGCCGCATCGCTGTCGAAGCGGATGCCGACGTTCATCTGGTCCTCGTACCCGGAGAGCATGCGCGCGCCGGGCCAGAAGTTGAAGGTCTTCCAGCCGAACGGCACCTTGGTCTTGCCGAGGGTCATGGTCCACTGCTCGCTCAGCTCGCGGCCGACGGCCAGCTCCTTGAAGCCCCACTCGCGGTCGTCGCCGCTGAAGCTCTGGAAGCTGCCGGAGCCGATGCGCAGCTCGGCATCGAAGAACCAGGGGGTATCCTCGGGACGGTGGTTGACGTAGATGTTGAAGGAGGGATAGTCAATCTCACCGAGGGTGTCCTCGCTGGCGTCGTTATCGTTCAGGTACGTATAGTTGGCCCAGGCCCCGAGGCTGACGGAATCCCCCAGCGCCGCCAGCGCCGAGGACATCGGCGCAGCGAGGGTCAGCGCTGCCCCCGAGATGGCCAGGCTCTTGGTTGTCTTGTTCATGGTATGGGCTCCCCTGTCTCAGGCCTTATGGGTGATGGCTATTTTGTATTGCTTTGGGGAGTAGATATCGGGATCCCCCATCCCGGAACGGGAGGGGAGGACCGGCGGGGCCGGCCCCTCCCGTCTGCCGAGCGTCTAGTCAAGACTCGCTACGGGCGCACTGGACCCAGCTATCCACGAGATCGGACTTCTCATCCAGGAAGGACTGGACAGCCTGATCGGTGCCCTCCTCACGACCGCGGAACATGTACTTGTTCAGCGTGTCGATCTCGATATTGATGCAGCTGGCGAAGGAGGCGATCGTCGGGAAGTCCTCCTTGAAGCCCTCGCGAGACATCGCGTGGATGCTCTCGGGGCCGCCCAGGGTGCCCTTCGGATCGTCGAGGTACCGCAGGTTCCAGGCACCGAACATCCAGTGTGGGCTCCAGCCGGTGACCACGATCGGCTCGTCGCGGCGGGCGGCACGCGCCAGGGCGGCCGTCATCGCGGCGCCGGAGGACTCGATGAGGTTGTAGTCGAGGTCGTACTCCTCGACGGTCTTGTGGGAGAGGCGGGTCAGCCCGGCGCCCGGGTCGATGCCCTGGATCCGCCCGTCCAGGCGGTCTCGCCACTCGGGGTCCTTCAGGTCCTCGATGGAGGTCAGGCCCTGCTCGTAGAGGTAGATCGGGACGATCCAGCCCAGCTTGGCGTCGGAGTAGAGGACACCGAGGTCGACGATCTCGTCGCCGTACTCGTCGATGTAGTCCTCGTGGGTCGTCGGCTGCCAGGACATGAGCATCAGGTCGATGTCGCCCTCGGCGAGCCCGGTGTACTGCGGCGCGATGCCGGTCTGGATGAGCTCGACGTCGGTGTCGAAGCGCTCGGTGATGACGTCCTCCGCCATGCGCGTCATGAACTCGGCGTCCGCCCAGGCGGTCCAGCCGATGCGGACCTCCTCGGCGTTGGCCGCAGTGGCCATGCCGGCCGTGACGGCGGCCGTAGCGGCAATCGTGGTGAGCTTGCGGTTCATCGTCGTGCTCCTCTTCTGCTTCCCTGATACCGCCGTGGCTAGGGCGTAGATGCCACGGGGACGGGTTCGATATCCGGTTTTCACCCGGTCTGCGCTCGATCCTGCCTGCGGAAGACCCAGCGTGCCATGCTGACGAGGCTGCGCGGCTGGTTCTGCCGGCTCTGGCCGAAGCTCTGGCTGATCCGGTCCAGCAGGATGGCGAGGAAGACCACGGCGAGGCCACCCTCGAAACCGAGGCCCACCTGGAGCCGCTGGATGCCGGTGAGCACCGTGCCACCGAGGCCGCCGGCGCCGATCATGGAGGCGATCACGACCATGGACAGGGCGAGCATGATGGTCTGGTTGATGCCCTGCATGATCGACGGCAGGGCCAGCGGCAGCTGGATCTTGAGCAGGAGCTGGCGCGGTGTGCAGCCAAAGGCCTTGCCGGCCTCCACGTGCTCGCCGCTGACCTGCCGGATGCCCAGGTTCGTCAGGCGTACCGCCGGCGGCATGGCGAAGATGAGCGTGGCGATGGCGCCCGGCACGGTACCCAGGCCGAAGAAGATGGCGGCCGGGATCAGGTAGACGAACGGCGGCATGGTCTGCATGAGGTCCAGCACCGGCCGCACGAACAGCTCGATCCGGTCGTTGCGCGACATGGCCACGCCGATGGGCAGGCCGACGATCAGCGCCGCGATGGAGGCGGCCACCACCAGCGCCAGGGTGCTGATGGTCTCCGGCCACAGGCCCATGCTGGAGATGAGCCCCAGCGCGATGATCGTGAAGATGCCGAAGCGCCACCCCACGCGCCAGAAGCCGACCACGGTCAGCAGCAGGCCCAGGACCCAGGGCGGTGGGAACCAGAGCAGGGCCTTGACCGTCTCGGAGAACAGGCCCAGGCCGAAGAGCACCACGGCGACGCCAGCGGTGATCAGCCCGGCATTGCGGCCCCAGGAGCGCCAGACCCCGATGACCAGGAGGAAGGCCGCGAGCCACAGCGGGTAGAGCAGCAGGAACTCCGTGGCGGAGACCAGGGCGCTGATGACGGACTCGATGCCCTTGAGCAGCGGGTTGAGGTTGGCGCTGATCCAGTCTACGCCGGTCGCGACCCAGTCGCCGATGGTGATCTGGTCCAGCACGTTGTCGCTGAGCCACCCGGCGACCTGGTCCACCGGGCCGATGTTCGTCTTCTCTTCCAGGTCGGATTGGTCTGCCATGGTTGTGCCTTACGCCTGTTGGGTACGGTCCAGGGTGAGGAGCAGCTGGCTGCGCGAGATCGTCCCCAGATAGCGCTCCTCGCTGTCGACCACCACCAGCGGGTACTCGCTCTCGGCCGATGGGCCCAGCACGTCGGAGATCTGGGCCTCCGCCGAGACGGTCTTGACGCCCTCGAGGAAGGCGTCGCCGTACTCGGTGCTGCCCCCCTTGCGGATCGCCTCGGTGAGGCTCTCCACCGAGACCAGGCCCTGGAAGCGGCGGTCGCGGTCGATGACCACGCCGAGGTCGCTGGCGTAGCGCTTGAGGCGCTCCAGGGCCGCCTGGACGTCCACCCCGGGGCGCTGGATCACGGTGACCCGGCGCCGCTCGGCGATGTCCGAGGCGCTGTAGACCTGGCTGACGTCCACGCCGTAGAAGAAGGAGCGTACGTACTCGTTGGCCGGGTTGGAGACGATCTCCTCCGGCGTGCCGATCTGCACGACGGCGCCGCCCTCCATGATGGCGATGCGGTCCCCGATGCGCATGGCCTCGTCCAGGTCGTGGGAGATGAACACGACCGTACGGCTCTGCTCCTGCTGCAGGCGGATCAGCTCATCCTGCATCTCGGTGCGGATCAACGGATCGAGGGCCGAGAAGGCCTCGTCCATGAGCAGGATGGTCGGATCCGTAGCCAGGGCGCGCGCGAGGCCGACGCGCTGCTTCATGCCGCCGGAGAGCTCCTCGGGGTAGCTCTCGGCGTTGGGCGCGAGCCCGACCGCCTGGAGCGCCTGGAGCGCCCGCTCGCGCCGCTCGGCCGGCTCGTAGCCGGCGACCTCGAGGCCGAAGGCGGCGTTCTCGGCGACGGTCTTGTGGGGCAGGAGGGCGAAGGACTGGAAGACCATGGACATGTCGCGGCGGCGCAGCGCGATGAGCTCCTGGTGGCTCATCTCGGTGATATCCCGGCCGTCGATGTAGATGCGTCCGTAGCTGGGCTCGATGAGGCGGTTGAGCATCCGGACCATGGTGGACTTGCCGGAGCCCGATAGCCCCATGATGACGAAGACCTCGCCCTCGTGGACCGAGAAACTGGCCTCCCGGACCCCTAC
This sequence comes from uncultured Ectothiorhodospiraceae bacterium, assembly GCA_913055575.1. Lineage (GTDB taxonomy): Bacteria > Pseudomonadota > Gammaproteobacteria > Nitrococcales > Halorhodospiraceae > Halorhodospira. The sequence continues at coordinate 514 of CAJXLI010000097.1, read as the reverse complement.
GGTGTTGCCGGTCTGCTTGAAGATCTCGTCCTTCTCGTATCCCTGCTGGAGCATCTCCATGGCCCGTTCCGGCTTCGGGCCGAAGATCTTGTACAGGTCCTCTACGACGAGCTTTTCTGTCATGCTGATCCGTCGGTTTGGGTGGAGCGTGGCGCGGTAATGCCTCGTTGGGTGTTCGCCCCCTTGTCGCGCCGCCAGCGCGGCAGGTGGGGCGGGCCCGCTCGGGACGCAGGCAGGCCGGGACCGGCACCTGCGGGTTTATTGGTACAATATAGTCGGACCGTCGCGTGTAAATGGAACATGCCTTTGACCGCCGTTGCAAGTCAGGGCGTTGTGAGCGCCCGGGCGGCCACCGCCCGGTAGCCGCGCCTTGTTTGCGTGAGCGGACGAGCTGGTTTATCTTGATGCGCTCGTGATCGCCCTGCGGTCCACGATCAAGGAGAGGTGGCCGAGCGGTCGAAGGCGCACGCCTGGAAAGCGTGTGTACCGAAAGGTACCGAGGGTTCGAATCCCT
>CAJXLI010000096.1 GCA_913055575.1 uncultured Ectothiorhodospiraceae bacterium | reverse complement strand
GTTCATGTTCGACCCCCAGCGGACATCGTCGAAGACGAAGAACTCCGGCTCCGGGCCGAACAGGGCGCTGTCGCCGACCCCCGTCGAGCTCAGGTACGCCTCGGCACGCCGGGCCACCGAGCGCGGATCGCGATCGTAGCCCTGCAGGGTGCTCGGCTCCAGGATGTCGCAGACCAGGTTCAGGGTCGGCTCATCGTAGAAGGGATCGAAGGTCACCGAGTCCGGATCCGGGAGCATGATCATGTCCGACTCCTGGATCCCCTTCCAGCCCTGGATCGAGGAGCCGTCGAACATCGAGCCGTGCTCGAAGAGATCCTCGTCGACCTGGGACGCCGGCAGGGTGACGTGCATCTCCTTGCCGCGAGTGTCCGTGAAGCGCAGGTCCACGAACTTGATACCTTCGTCCTCAATCAGCTTGAGGATATCTGCTCCAGTACGCGCCATAAGTGCTCTGCCTTTGCCTTGGGTTTCGGGCGGGGCGCGCCCCGAGACGGTGCAATGCCCCGCAGGTGTGCGCTATTGTGAGGCATTTACGCCGCCAGCGCATCTACCGTGTGGCCCTGGCCCTCGCCTCCGCCCGGGAAGCGGCCCGCTCAGCCACCGCCGACGCGGAGCCGGAGACGGTGCACCCCGTGGTCCCCTTCACGGATCTCGACGACCTCATGGCCGTGGACGCGGCACCAGGAGGGCACATCCGCCAGGGCTCCCGGATCGGTAACGACGACCTCCAGTTCGTCCCCGGCCGCAAGCCCGGCCACCCGGGCCTGGGTGCGGATGACCGGCATCGGGCAGAGCAGGTAGCGGCAGTCGAGCTCCTCAGGCATCGGCGGTCACGCCCCGATATACCACTCGGCGGGGACGGCCTCGGGCGCCATGGGCGGGACGCTCAGCATCCGGACGCCCCCCTCGGTATCCTCCAGCTCCAGGTCCACGCGCTCGGCGTTGCGGCCGGCGGAGTAGCGGGCCACCAGGCGGGCCGCGAGATCCAGGTCGGCCTCGGACCAGGTGCCGTCGAGCAGCGCCACGGGGCCGCCGTGGCTGACGGTGCGCAGGTGGGGATAGCGGCGCCTGTAGCCCTGGAGGAAGTGGGTCTCGCCGGCCTCCCGGGCGATGATCAGCTTCAGGTGCGCCAGCGGGCGCAGGTGGCGGCCCACCTTCAGGAGCATGATGTCGTCGATGTCGTAGTTCTTGGAGCCGCGCGCCTGCCACAGGTCCGACAGCCTTGCGGTGTAGTGGGCATCCGTGAGGAAGCAGCAGCCGCCGGCCGGTTGCGCCCACGTCTCTAGCCCCAGCTCCTGGGCGAGCTGCATCTGCGGCTTGCGTGATCGGCCGTTGAGGGCGTGCAGCCGCTCGCGATCCACCCAGCCCTCGCGCTCGGGCAGCGTCGGCTCCAGGAGCTGCGCCGACAGGGGCCGCAGCAGGCGGTCCCCGGCACCGGTATCCCGCTCGATGACCGGCAGCTTGTCGCGCGTCTGGGACTTGGGGCGCTGGCCGATCACCTCCCCGGTGACGATGAAGTCGAAGCCGTGGGCCTCGAGCCACTCCCGGGCCTTGCGCACCATGAAGACCTTGCAGTCGAGGCAGGGATTGAGCTTCGCCCCGTAGCCGTAGCGGGGATTGGTGAGCACCTCCTTGTACGACTCGATGACCTCCTCGATATGCAGCGGCACGCCGAGCCGCTCGGCTACCCAGAGGGCGTTGTTGCGCTTGGGCCGCTCCTGGTCCTTCTGGCGGATGGCGTGGGTGTGGCCCTCCACGCAGAAGCCGGTGTAGAAGTTGAGCCCCTCGACGTGCACACCCTGCTCCTGGACGAGGCGGGCCGCGAGCATGGAGTCGAGGCCCCCGGAGATCAGCGCTACCGCCTTGGGTCGATCGGACATAGAGGTGCCATCACGGTCCGTGACTGAGGGCTAGATTCTATCAAACCCGCCGGTGAGCCCGTGCACGTCGGCGGGGGGGATCGCTATACTGCGCCGGTTATTGCGCACGAAGCCGACGGCACCAACGGAGGCGAGCTTGGCCGAGCGACCGCGGGACTTCCAGGAGCTCATCCTCAACCTTCAGGCGTACTGGGCGCAGCGGGGCTGCGTCATCATGCAACCGCTGGATATGGAGGTGGGCGCCGGGACCTTCCACCCGGCCACCTTCCTGCGCGCCGTAGGCCCCGAGCCTTGGCACGCCGCCTACGTCCAGCCCTCGCGCCGCCCTACGGACGGGCGCTACGGCGAGAACCCGAACCGGCTGCAGCACTACTACCAGTTCCAGGTCGTGCTCAAGCCGTCGCCGAAGGACTTCCAGGAGCGCTACCTGGGCTCCCTGGAGCAGCTCGGCATCGACCCGCAGGTCCACGATATCCGCTTCGTCGAGGATGACTGGGAGTCGCCGACCCTCGGCGCCTGGGGGCTGGGCTGGGAGGTCTGGCTCAACGGCATGGAGATCAGCCAGTTCACCTACTTCCAGCAGGTGGGCGGCCTCGACTGCCGGCCGGTGATGGGCGAGATCACCTACGGACTCGAGCGCATCGCTATGTACCTGCAGGATGTGGAGAGCGTCTTCGACCTGGTCTGGACCCATACCGACGCGGGGCCGGTCACCTACGGTGACGTCTTCTACCAAAACGAGCGGGAGCAGTCGGCCTACAACTTCGAGCAGGCCCCGGTAGCGGCGCTGCTGGACGCCTTCCAGCACCAGGAGCAGGAGTGCCAGCGGCTGGTGGCGGCGGGGCTGCCCCTGCCGGCCTACGAGCAGGTCCTCAAGGCCTCCCACACCTTCAACCTGCTCGACGCACGCGGGGCGATCTCGGTGACCGAGCGCCAGGGCTACATCCTGCGCGTGCGCGATCTCGCCCGCGCCGTCGCGCGCAGCTACTACGAGGCCCGTGAGGCCCTCGGCTTTCCCATGCTGCGGGAGGAGGACCCCACCCATGGCTGACCGGCGACCTTTGCTCATCGAGATCGGCACCGAGGAGCTGCCGCCGCAGGCGCTGCGGCAGCTCATGAACGCCTTCCGCGACGACCTGGCCAGGGAGCTGGCTGACCACCGCCTGGCTCCCGAGGGCGTGCAGGCCTTCGCTACGCCGCGGCGCCTGGCGGTACGCATCGACGGGATCGAGTCGCGGCAGGCCGACGAGCGGATCGAGCGCTTCGGCCCCAAGGCAGCGGCCGCTTTCGACGCCGAGGGCAACCCCACCCGGGCCGCCGAGGGCTTCGCCCGCTCCTGCGGCGTCGGGGTCGAGGCCCTGGAGACGGCGGCGACCGACAAGGGCGAGCGCCTGGTCTGGCGCGGGGTGCAGCCCGGTGAGGCGGCGGAGGCGTTGATCCCCGGGCTGGTCGAGGCGGCCCTGGGGCGGCTGCCCATCCCCAAGCGCATGCGCTGGGGCGACGGCGAGGTGGAGTTCGTCCGCCCCGTCCACTGGGTCGTGGCCCTGCTCGGCGAGGCTGTCGTCCCGGGGACGGTCCTCGGTATCCCCACGGGGCGGATCACCTACGGCCACCGCTTCCACGGCGCCGGGCGCAGCGGCCTCGAGCTCGATCGGCCGGCTACCTACGAGGGGCTGCTCTACGAGCACGGCTGCGTCATCGCCGATTTCGACGAGCGCCGCCGGCAGGTGGCGGCCGGCGTCCACCGCGAGGCCGAGGCCGCCGGCGGCAGCCCCGTGGGCGACGACGCGCTGCTCGACGAGGTCACGGCGCTGGTGGAGTGGCCCGTGGCCCTCGCCGGTGATTTCGACCCGCGCTTCCTGGCGATCCCGGAAGAGGCGCTGATCGCCAGCATGCAGGGCCACCAGCGCTGCTTCCCGGTGCGCGGCGATGACGGCCGGCTGCGACCGGCCTTCATCGCCGTCGCCAACATCGAGAGCCGCGACCCGCAGGAGGTCCGTCGCGGCAACGAGCGGGTCATCCGCCCGCGGTTGGCGGACGCGGAGTTCTTCTGGCAGCAGGACCGGCGCACGCCGCTGGCCGGCCGGCTGGAGGCCCTGCGCGAGGTCGTCTTCCACCACCGCCTGGGCGATCTGCACGCCCGCAGCGAGCGGATCGGCCGGCTCGCCGGCCGCATCGGCGAGCGCATCGGCGCCGATGCCGGCACGGCGCAACGGGCGGGGCGGCTCGCCAAGTGCGACCTGGTCACCGAGATGGTCGACGAGTTCCCCGAGCTGCAGGGGATCATGGGCGGCCACTACGCCCGCGCCGACGGCGAGGGTGAGGCCGTGGCGCAGGCGATCGGTGCCCACTACCAGCCCGCCTTCGCCGGCGACGCCCTCCCCACCACCGCCGAGGGGCGGGCCGTGAGCATCGCCGACCGCGTGGACACGCTGGCGGGCATCTTCGCCGCCGATGGCCCCCCCTCGGCGGACAAGGACCCGTTCGGCCTGCGCCGCGCGGCCATCGGCCTGCTCCGCTGCCTGATCGAGGGCGGCCACGATCTGTCCCTGGACGAGCTCCTCGGGGAGGCGACCGAGGCCCTGCGGACAGGCTGCGGCGTGGCTACCGACGGCATCCCGGAGCAGGTGGCGCAGTTCTGCCACGAGCGCCTGCGCGGCTACTACCTGGAGCAGGGCTACACCCCGGAGGTCTTCGAGGCGGTAGCGGCGGTGGCGCCCGCCTCGCCCCTGGACTTCCACCGGCGCCTGCACGCCTGCGCGGCCTTCCGCGAGCGCCCCGAGGCCCAGGCGCTCGGCGAGGCCAACAAGCGCATCGGCAACATCCTGCGCCGGGCCGAGGCGGCGCCGCCGGCCCGGCCGGAGGCGGTCGAGGCCGGCAGCGAGCCGGCGGAGCAGGCCCTGGCGGAGGCGCTGCGCGCGGGCTGGGCCCAGGCGCAGCCGCAGATCGCTGCCGGCGATTACGGGGCAGCGCTTACCGCCCTAGCGGCGCTCCACGAGCCGGTGGACCGGTTCTTCACCGAGGTCATGGTCATGGCGGAGGAGCCGGAGACCCGCCGACGCCGCCTCGAGCTCCTCGGGGCCGTGCAGCAGGCCTTCAGCGCGGTGGCCGACCTGTCTCATCTGCCGGGCTAGGCCGCCATGGCAGTCCGCTGGGCCATCCTCGATCGCGACGGGGTCATCAACTACGACAGCGAGGCCTTCATCCGGGCCCCCGGGCAGTGGCAGTCGATCCCCGGCAGCCTGCCGGCGATCGCTGCCCTCAGCCGGGCCGGCTGGCGCGTAGCGGTGGCCACCAACCAGTCCGGGCTAGCCCGGGGCCTGCTGGACACGCAGACCCTCGAGGCGATCCACGAGCGCCTCTATACGGCCGTAGCCGAGGCCGGGGGGCGGATCGACAGCCTGGCGTACTGCCCCCATGGCCCCGGGGACGGCTGCGGCTGCCGCAAGCCGCAACCCGGCCTCTACCGGCAGCTGGCCGCCCAGCTCGGCGCCCCGTTGGCCGGTACGCCGGTCATCGGCGACTCGGCGCGGGACCTGGAGGCGGCGCTCGCCGTCGGCGCCCGGCCGATCCTGGTCCGCACGGGCAAGGGGGAGCAGACCCTGGCGCAAGGGGTGCTCCCGGCGGGCACGGAGGTCTACGCCGACCTCCGCGCCGCCGTGGCTCAACTGCTTGAGGAAGAGGAGGATACCGCGTGAACCGGCGAGCTACCCCCCGCGAATGGCTCGGCAGCCTGCTGCACACGGCATTGATCGGGATCACGGCACCGATCTGGGCCGTGCTCGGGCTACTGGCCTACCCGTTCGGCTATGCGGCCCGCTACCACTGGTACGCCGCCTGGGGCCGGATGGTGATCGCGGCCTTGCGCCCGCTCTGCGGTCTGGGCTACCGCATCCAGGGGCTTGAGAACCGGCCCGCGCAGCCGTGCGTGGTCATGGCCAAGCACCAGTCCACCTGGGAGACGCTGGGGCTGCTCAAGTGGTTCTCGCCGCAGAGCTGGGTGCTCAAGGAGTCCCTGTTGCGCATCCCCTTCTTCGGCTGGGGGTTGCGGCAGATGGAGCCCATCGCCATCGACCGCCAGGCCCGCGCCGCCCGCCGGCAGGTCCTGACGCAGGGCACCGACCGGCTCCGCCGCGGGCGCTGGGTGGTGGTCTTCCCCGAGGGGACACGCATGCCGCCGCGGCAGAAGGGGCGTTACCGGCAGGGCGGCGCCGAGCTGGCCATCCACGCCGGGGTCCCCGTCCTCCCGGTAGCGCACAACGCCGGCTCCTTCTGGCCACGGCAGGGCATCCTGCGCCGCGCCGGCGAGATCCAGGTGGTGATCGGCCCGCCGGTGGCCACCGAGGGCCGGACGGCGGCAGCGGTCACCCGCGAGGTCGAGGCGTGGATCGAGGCCCGGATGGCAGAGCTGGAGGGCAGCCCGGGCTGAGCCACCGCCGGGCCAGCGCAGGCAGTAGCGCCCGGTACCTGCCGCCGTAGCCCGGCTGCCAGCGCCCTAGACGTCCAGGTTGGATACCGCCATGGCGTTGCGCTCGATGAACGCCCGGCGCGGCTCCACGTGGTCTCCCATGAGGGTCGTGAAGATCTCGTCGGCGGCGACGGCGTCGTCGATGGTCACCCGGAGCAGGCGCCGGGTCTCCGGGTTCATGGTCGTCTCCCAGAGCTGGTCCGGGTTCATCTCGCCGAGGCCCTTGTAGCGCTGGATGGACTGGCCCCGCTTGGCCTCCTCCATGAGCCACTCCACGGCCTCGCGCAGGCTCGACACCCGACGGCTGCGCTCGCCCCGGGCCAC
>CAJXLI010000095.1 GCA_913055575.1 uncultured Ectothiorhodospiraceae bacterium | reverse complement strand
GGCGGCCTCTACTGCCCCGCCCAGCGCGAGGGGGCGCTCCGCCACTTCGCCTCGCGCCGCGCCCTGGATATCGACGGCCTCGGCGAGAAGATCGTCAAGCAGCTGGTGGCCAAGGGCATGGTCCGGGATCCGGCCGACCTCTTCCACCTGAGCCACGCCCAGCTCGCCGGCCTGGAGCGCATGGCCGACAAGTCCGCCGACAACCTGCTGGCGGCCCTGGAGCAGGCCAAGCACACGACCCTGGAGGGCTTCCTCTACGCCCTGGGGATCCCCCACGTGGGGGAAGCGACCGCCCGGCGGCTGGCCGAGTCGGCCTACACCCTGCGCCCGGACATCCCGCGGGGCGGCCGCGAGGCGCTGCTCGAGGCAGCCGGGCTGGAGGCGGGCTCGGCGATGACCAGCGAGGCCCTGCTGCGGGTCATGGCCGCCCCGGCCGGCGAGCTCGAGGGCCTCGAGGACATCGGCCCGGTGGTGGCCCAGGCTATCGCCGGCTTCTTCGCCGAGCCGCACAACCGGCAGGTGGTCGAGCGCCTCTGCGCTGCCGGTGTCCACTGGCCGGAGCCGCCGGATCCCGGCGCCCAGGCCGCCCCGGCCCCGCTCGCCGGCCAGTCCTTCGTGCTGACCGGCACCCTGGCGGGCATGACCCGCGACGAGGCCCGAGCGGCCATCGAGGCCCACGGCGGGCGGATGACCGGCAGTGTGTCCAAGCGCACCGATTACCTCATCGCCGGCGCTGACGCTGGCAGCAAGCTCGATCGGGCCCGCGAGCTCGGGATCGAGGTCCTCGACGAGGCGGGGCTGCGCCGGCTGCTCGAGGGGTAGCGCGGGGGTCCATCCCCCATCGGGCCTATCGGCCTATCGGCGGCCTGGGCTGATATACTCGACCCATGACGAACCCCCTGGAATACGCCCGCTTCCCGAACTACGACGGCGCCACCGCCGTGACGCGGGCCTCGCCGGAGGCGGTATGGGAGCAGCTCGCTGCCATCGGCGGCGCCAATCGCTACTACTACATGAATCCCCTGTGGAGCCTGCGCGAGATGCTCGACGCCCTGGTGGGCGGCAACGGGATGCACCGCGGGCGCCCACTCCACACCGACCTGCGTCCCGGGGACGTCATCGACTCGTGGCGCGTGCTGGTGGTGCAGCCTCGGCAGCGCCTGGCCCTGGGCTTCGGCATGAGGGCACCCGGCACCGGCGTGCTGGAGTTTACGGTCGAGCCGCTGGCGCCCCGGCGTACCCGGCTCGGCGTTACGGCCTACTGGTCGCCCCAGGGGATGCCGGGCCGGCTCTACTGGTACGCCATGAAGCCTAGCCATGCCTTCCTCTTCAAGGGGTTGGCCAACGAGATCTGTCGGCGGGCGGAAGAGCAGGAAGACTGCCCAGCGAGCGACCAGGATCCGCAATCATGACGGAGCTGCAGATCGAGCACCTGGAAGGCGAGGAGATCGGCCAGCGCCTCGAGCAGATCGCCGCGCTGCGCCTGCAAGTCTTCAACGAGTGGCCGTACCTCTACGACGGCACCATGGACGAGGAGCGCTCCTGCCTGCGCCTTGACATCTGGAGTTCTGGGTCAAGCGCCTGATCGAGGCGGCCTGAGCCGTGCGGGGAGTTCCCATGGCCACCGCCACCACCTATCAGGCTGCGGGACGGCGCGTGGGATAATCGGATGGAAGAGACGGAAGTTGTCGATCTTGGAGAGATCTTGGCGGAAGGGGAGGGATTCGAACCCCCGGTGGGCAGGACCCACAGCTGATTTCGAGTCAGCCGCCTTCGACCACTCGGCCACCCTTCCTAGACCCCCTATTAGGCCATAGCGGGCCGGATCTCGCAAGACCACCCCACCTCGGCGAGGGCCTGGTGGCTGGTAGCTATCCCCCTCGGGGTATCCCGCTCGGTAGATACGCCGGCCGGAGATGAGTTGCTAGTTTCATCCAGGTTACGCCCGAGAAGAAAACCTATCCTAAAGGAGGGTGGTGATGCGCAATCGACTCCTTGCCGCTGTGGTGACGGGCCTGGCCGCTACGCCGGCGGCCGCTCAGCAGGGCCCCGAGGTGGACTGGTTCGGCTTCGCCCAGATCACGGCGGAGACGACCGGCGAAGACGGCGATGGCGACGGGGGCGGCCTTGCCTTCGATGCCGACCGGGTCCGTATCGGCAATACGGCGCGGTGGGGCAACGGCGTCCACGCCAAGCTGCAGCTGGATTTCAATGCGCCGAGCGTAGATGCTGACGATGCTAAGGACAGCGATTTTCTAGACGCGAGCTCCAACGCCAACCAGTTGCCGAACGTCGTCAAGGACGCCGTCCTCGGCTACCGCGTCAACGACAACCTGGACCTCTAGGCCGGTATGCGCAAGATGCCGGTGGGGATGGACTTCAACACCTCCGGCAAGAAGCTCGACATCCCGAAGCGCTCCATGGAGAAGGCCCTGGTGCTCGAGCGCTCCGCCGGTGCGTTCCTCTTCGGCGAGGCGCCCAACGCCGGCGACGGCGAGCTGGGCTACGCCCTGGCCGTGGCCAACCCGGCGACCCGCAGCGGCGCCGTGGAGGCCGGTGCCGGCAAGTGCGATCCCGACGGGGCGAGTGCCGGCAACCCAGGTGGCGCCAACCAGCCCGGCTCCGCCGGCGAGGACAACAGCTACGCCGGCCGGCTCAGCTACCAGCTCGACTCGGGCCTCTACGCCGAGGGCTACTACGGCGGCAGCACGACCAGCTGCACGGCCGATAGCGCGGAGGATTACCAGGTCTACGGCCTCGGCCTCCGGAGTCAGCCCGCGCCCGGGGTCACCCTCAAGGCGGAGTGGATCGGCGGCAGCAACGTGCAGCACGTGGACGGCCGCGACCGGAACGTGTGGTACGTCCACGGCGGCTACATGCTGACGCCCGGCATCGAGGGGGTGATCCGGCACTACAGCTCCCACTTCGACGGCGGCGACGTCGACGCCACCCTCGGCGAGACCTGGCTCGGCGCCAACTTCTTCCTGAACCCGCAATCGCCCCACCAGACCCGGATCCAGCTGGCCCTGGTCGTGCCCAGCGGCGATACGGCGGCCTCGGACTACGATAGTGGCCAGGGTCCGGCCAACTATCACCGCACCCAGCTGAACTTCGACAAGGAGGACGAGGCGGAGACCACCTTCCTGGCCCAGTTCCAGGCCAGCTTCTAGGCGCCAGTCTCCCGGGGCCGGCCCGATCCGGCCCCGGCGCCTCGAATCTAAGCCCTCGCCGCGGGCCGAACCGGGGCAGCGGGCCTCAGCCCGCCGGCGGCGGATCGGTAAAGGTCACCGACCGGTAGCGGGCGAACTGGATATCCGGTGACCAGTGATCGGGCATCAGCCCCGCCTTGAGCTTGAGCTGGGCCAGGAAATCCTGCGGATCCGGCAGGGACGCCCAGACCGCCGGCAGGAAGGTGGCCCGCCGGTTCCCGTCCTGGAGGATGAGGCCGTCCTCGCCCGGTACCAGCTGCTCCAGCAGCTCCCGCTCGCTGTCGGCAGCCATCAGCTCCGCCTCGCCGAGCACGGAGACCGTTACGGTCAGCTCATCGAGCTCGCTGCGCTGCTGCACCGACTCGAACCGCGGATCGTTGAAGGCGGCGTCGGTGGCCGTGCTCACGACGCTCTCCACGAGCGGCCGTGTGGGTGCCAGCGTGCCCATGCATCCGCGCAGGCCCTCGCCGCGGTACAGGGAGACGAAGGCCGCGCCGGGACGGGTCAGGCTCTCCGGAAGGCTCGAGGCCACGGGCGGCGGCTCGCCGGTCTCCAGCCTGTGGGCGATGGCCTGCCGCGCGAGCCTGGGCAGCAGCGCCCCGTGCTCCTGGGGCAGGTCGGTGCCAACCGGATGTTGCTCGGCCGCTTGCTCGGTGGTCTGCTCAGTGGAAGACATAGCTGCCATACCCTACGACGGCGGAACGATCGCCGGTGACGTCGCCGGAATTGCACTGCGCGATGGTGTACGCCTGCAGCCCGTGCTTGCGGGCGAGCCACAGCAGCCCGCGGAGCGGCGCTGCTCCGCAAGCGCGCTCAGGGGTGATCTCCTCGAAGGTCCCGGACTCGATGGCCGCCGTGGTCTCGGCGTCGATGCGCCTCGCCGTGGTGTCGTCGTGGAAGTGGCTCAGGTCCGAGCTGACCAGGATCAAGGTGTCCTCCTGCCAGAAGCGCTCGATGAGCTCGCCGCAGGACTGCGGCGTGGTTCGCCCGACCACGAGCGGCAGGACGTCGAAGTCTGCCAGGACTTCCTGCAGGAAGGGCAGCTGCACCTCCAGGCTGTGCTCCTGGGCGTGGGCGCCGCCGTCCACGTGGACCTCCGGATGCGTCAGTGCCCGCTCGCGCAGCGCCTCGCTGACCGGGACGGTGCCCAGCGGCGTGGCCAGCCCCTCGGCCTCGGGCAGCGCGATACCGCGCAGGTCCGCGAAGTGGGCCGGGCCTAGCAGCACCACGTGGCGCAGCTGCTCGCGCAGCGGCGCGATGCGCTGGTAGCCCCGGGCGGCAGCGGTCCCGGAGAAGGGGTAGCCGGCGTGGGGCAGGACCAGGGCGCGTGGCGCCTGCGCCGGATCGGCGGCCGGCTCGCCGGCCTCGGCGAGCAGCTCCTCCACGGTGCGCCGTAGCTCCTCCGCCTTGCCGGGGTAGAAGCGCCCGGCGACAGCGGGCGGGCGGACGCTGTTCGTGGCCTGTGGCATGGGGTGTCACCTCCTGCTGCTCGTGGAACGACAGATCGGCTATCCTCATCTAAATTTAGACGATATAACGCCATGCCAGGTTTCGCCGACGAGCTATGAGCGAGATGACCGGTACAGAGCGCCAGCGCGACCCCGCGGATCCGTCCGTCGTGGCCACGCGCTACTGGCAGCAGCTCGATGACGGACGGGTGCAGTGCGACCTCTGCCCGCGGCACTGCCGCCTGAAGGAGGGGCAGCGCGGCCTGTGCTTCGTGCGCGCTGCCCGCAACGGCGAGGTGGTGCTCACCACCTACGGCCGCTCCAGCGGCTTCTGCATCGATCCCATCGAGAAGAAGCCGCTCAACCACTTCCTGCCCGGTACGGCCGTACTCTCCTTCGGTACCGCCGGCTGCAACCTGGCCTGCAAGTTCTGCCAGAACTGGGACATGAGCAAGTCCCGGGAGCTGGATACGCTCATGGATCGCGCGGAGCCGGAGCAGCTCGCCGAGGCCGCGGAGCAGGCCGGCGCCCGGAGCGTCGCCTTCACCTACAACGACCCGGTGATCTTCCACGAGTACGCCGTCGACGTCGCCGCCGCCTGCCGCGAGCGGGGGATCCGCACCGTGGCGGTCACCTCGGGCTATATCTGCCCGGAGCCGCGGGCGGCGTTCTTCGCGGGCATGGATGCGGCCAACGTCGATCTCAAGGCCTTCACCGAGCGCTTCTACCACCAGCTCACTGGCGCCAGGCTGGCGCCGGTACTCGATACCCTGCGCTACATCCGGCAGGAGACGGACTGCTGGCTCGAGCTGACCACCCTGATCATCCCGGGCGAGAACGACGCCGACGGCGAGATCGAGGCCATGGCGCAGTGGGTGGCCGAGGAGCTCGGGCCGGACGTACCCATGCACCTCACTGCCTTCCACCCGGCCTTCCGGATGAGCAACTACCCCGCCACCCCGGTGGCGACGCTCACCCGGGCGCGCGGCATCGCCAGGGCGCAGGGGCTGCGCTACGTCTACACCGGCAATGTCCACGACCCGGAGGGCGGGACCACCTACTGCCACGCCTGTGGCGAGCCGCTCATCGAGCGCGACCGCTACCGGCTCACGGCCTGGCGGCTCGACAGCGAGGCGCGGTGCCGCCACTGCGGGGCCCCTTGCGCCGGCGTCTTCGAGGCGGAGCCTGGCAACTGGGGCGCCCGGAGCGTGCCGGTGCGCCTCGCCGGCGGCTAGCCGGCCCCGCGCGCGCCGGGGCGGTATCGGCCGGCGCGAGGGGTGCGCCGGCCGAGGCCGCTCCGCCCCCTCGGCCTCAGCCTGGCCCGCCGAGCAGGTCCGCCTCCTGCCGGCGCGGCTGCAGCCCCGAGAGGCTGATCCCGAGCAGCCGTACGGGGCGCGTCCCCGCCTCGGTCTCGGCGAGCAGGGTGGGGAGGAGGGCCTCGATATCCGCGACCCCGGCCACGGCCCGTGGGGGCGAGGCCTGCCGCGTGATGGACGCGAAATCGGCGTAGCGCAGCTTGAGCGTGACCGTGCGCGCGACCAGGTCGGCCGCCTGCAGCCGCTCGGCGACCCGGGCCACCAGGGGCGCCAGGCGGTGGCGGAGCTCCGCCGTATCCCGGAGGTCCTCGCCGAAGGTCCGCTCGGCGCCGATGGACTTGCGCTCGCGGCGCGGCCGGACGGGGCGGTGGTCGATGCCGCGCGCCGCGTCGTGGAGGGTCCCGGCGCGGTTGCCGAAGGACCGGTGCAGGTCGGCCAGGTCCCAGTCCAGCAGGTCGCCGACCTTGGTGATGCCCAGCCGCTCCATGCGCGCGGCGGTGGCCGGTCCGACCCCGTGGAGCCGGCGTATGGGCTGCGCCGCCACGTAGGCCGGGCCGTCGCCCGGCGCGACCACGTACAGCCCGTCGGGCTTGCGCTCGTCGGAGGCCAGCTTGGCCAGCAGCTTGTTGTAGGAGACCCCTGCCGAGGCGGTCAGCCCCGTCTCCGCCCGGATCCGCGCCCGGATAGCCTCCGCCATGCGCGTCGCCGACCCCTGGCAGCGGCTGGAGCCGGTGACCTCGAGGTACGCCTCGTCCAGGGAGAG
>CAJXLI010000094.1 GCA_913055575.1 uncultured Ectothiorhodospiraceae bacterium | reverse complement strand
AGCTCTCAACTTCATGATTATCCAGAGATCCCGGCGTCACGCCAACCTACTTGGCCGCCTGCCGTGCATAATCCGGGCTTCCTGTCCGCCTACGAGCTCGCCAACCTTGGCGCGGCGGTACTCGCCTACGCCGCCTGGCGAGCGGTGACCGCCGGGGCACCGATGGCTACTGCGGCGACGAGTGCGGTGCGACGCTACCGCCGGCGATGGCGTGGTGCTTCGACGCGGCTGTCGCTGGGCGCTTTTCACCTGGAGCTCGGAGTGAAATACTGTAACGATCAAGCTACCTTAGGAGCCTGCTCATGGGGAAATGGGCCATGCGTGCGCAATTAGGCTTCACCCTGATCGAGTTGGCGATCGTCCTGGTGATACTCGGGGTCTTGGCAGCCATTGCAGCGCCCAAGATAGGCGAGCTCCTCGGGAATGCCGAGGAGCGGGCCCTCGAGGTCCAGGCCGTCAAGCTACGCGAGAACAATGCTATCAATCGTACCTACTGCAGGTCCGGCTCCGAGGACTGCACCGATATCGAGAGCAGCGGCTCGCAAGCCTGCGAGGAAGGCCTTGAGCACTTCCTCCCCGGCGTGGACACGGACCAGTTCGGGGTGACCAGCATCCACAGCGATATCCCCCGGGACCAGTGGCGTGAGGCAGTAGAGCATTTCGAGGCGGGGGATCATAATGGTGGTCCTAGCGCTTCTGATGGCTGGTACCAGGAGGACGACGCGGCGGGCCGCTCGGCGGCGCTCTTCTGGGTGGATCGCTTCCTCGGCGAGAGTGAACCGCCGTCTGAGAGCTGGTTGGAGGACTGGGATCCGCGGCTGCCGTGTATCCTCTACCGTCGCTGACTCCTCCGCAGGCTGCTAGAATGACCACTGTTCATGGGTCGAATTTCGATCATCGCGTCGATCCCGGTGGAACGGGGCCATGCAACCCGGTATTCGACACTAACGCGAGCATTCCCGCACGTTGCAACGTGACGCGTATGAGCTCTGGCGGTTAGTGCCCCTGACGATGAATGAGGCAAGCTGCCGCCTGCCTCAGCCGGTAGATTGAGTATGCCCAGGCAGTCTCCCCTAGCGGGGCCTGGCGCTGCGGCGCCGGGCCCCGAGGTCGCCCGGTCCACCTGGCTGGTGCTGGGCCTGATCCTCCTTGCCGCGGGGGTGGCCCAGGCCAACATCCACCGCGAGTTTATCCTCTTGGCGCCCACCGGGGGGGCGGTCCTCGCCGCCGCGGCGGTGGCGGCTCTGCGCACGCCGGGAGACGGGCGCCTGCCCCTCGGCCTTGCCGGGGCGCCGCTGCTGGCCCTGCTGGCCTGGAGCACCCTGGCGCTCCTCTGGAGCCGGGTCCCCTTTCTCACCGCCTACGAGCTCGCCGGCCTCGGCGCGGCGGTGCTCGCCTACGCCGCCTGGCGAACGGTGACCGCCGGGGCACCAGCGGGCTTCCGGCCCCTGGGGCCGGGGCTGATCGCTGCGGGGCTGGCCATGGCGGCGCTGATGATCGGCCAGGCGGCCGCCGGTGAGCGGGCGATGGCCCTCTTCCTCAACCCCAACTCCGCCGCCGCGCTGCTCAACCTCTGCTGGCCGGCGGCGGCCCTGGCGTGGCTGGCCCGCGAGCCGGCGGGGCGGGCAGGGCGCTGGGGCGGGGCGCTGCTGCTCGCCGCGCTAGCCGTCATGGCCTTCGCCTCGGGACTGGAAGGCAGCCGCGCCGCCTGGCTGGGGGGCGTGGCGGCGCTGGCTGTGGTGGTGGCCACCGGGCGCTACGCCCTGGGCGCCGCCCCGCGCCGGGTGCTCATCGCAGCGGCGGTCTTCGCGCTGGGGCTGCTCGGCGCCCACGCCATCAACGCCCTCGGCCTGGGGCCCGGCAGCGCCCTGGGCGAGGGCATCGCCTCCCTCAGCGACCCCGGCGAGGCCGGCCACGTCCGCTTCCTGCTGTGGGAAGCGACGTGGGAGCTCATCCGCGAGCAGCCGTGGCTCGGCCTCGGCCCTGGCGTCTTCTGGCTGGCCTACGCCGCGGTGCGGCCTCCAGGGGACGGTACCGCCGGCTACTTCGCCCACAACGACTACCTCCAATTCTGGGCCGAGCGGGGCCTCCCCGCGCTGCTGCTGGTGCTCGCCGTCGGCGCGGCCTGCGCCTACCTCTTCGCCCGCGCCGCGCGGGCTGGCCGCGTCGGGGCGCTGCCGCCGGGGGCCGTCGCCGGCGCCGGCGCCGCCTTCGCCGCCGTGCTCAGTGCCGGCGTCCACGGTTTCTTCAGCTATAATCTCCAGCTCGCCGTCTTCCTCATCCTCCTCGCCGTCCAGGCCGCCGAGCTCGAGCGCCTCGCTCCGGCTCGTCCCCTGGCGACCGTGCGGCTGCCGGATCTGCGCCGACCGCTGACCGCCGTTGGCGCCGCCGCTCTGCTGGCCATCCCCGGCCTCGGCCTGGGGCTGATGGCCGCCTCGCAGCACGCCACCGAGGCGGGTCTTGACCACCTGCACGGCGGCGAGTACGAGGCTGCCGAACGCGACTTCCGCCGTGCCCGGCAGCGCTGGGATTGGCCGGATCCGCCCTGGGTCCACCACGCCGACGCCTACCGGCAGGCCCTGTCGGGGGTGCCCAAGGAGGAGACGGCGCTGCGCCGCGACCTGATCGAGCGGGCCTTCGCCCTGCTCGATGCCGCCGAGCAGCGCAACCCCCTGCGCCCACCGATCTACGCCTTGCGCGGAGTGCTCCGCCGTGACCACCCGGCGCTGACTGACGGCAGCGCCCGCGCCGCCTTCGAGCGCGCCCTCGAGCTCGACCCGCGGGCGGTCCAGGCGCGCCTCGCCTACGCCCAGTTGCTGCGCCAGGCGTCGGGTGATGCGGCGGCCCTCGAGCTCCTCGAGCAGGGGCTCGCCTACAGTTACGGGCAGCCCCCGCGCCAGCTCTACGCCGCGGCGCTGCAGATGCGCCAGGCCACCGGCGATACGGAGGGCGCCGAGGCCCTACGCCAGCGGCTGGAGGCCACACTGTCGGTGCCGGACCAGGGAGAGCGCCGATGAGCGCCGTACGGCGGGCGGACGGCTTCACCCTGTTCGAGCTTGTCCTGGTGGTGATCCTCCTCGGTATCTTGACAGCCGTGGCCGGCCCGCGTATTACGAATATAGATCCCGACCCTGTTGATCTACGCACCGAGGCCGACCGTATGGCCGTCGTGATCCGCTACGCCCAGCACCGGGCTATGAACTACGAGCCGACGAGCTTCTGCGTGGAGGAGGGGCGTTATTTCGTCGTCCGGGGGGAAGACTGTACCGGTGCAAAGCTCCCGCTGTCCGGCGGCGAGGATGAGCGGGCGCTGCCGGACAGTGTCACAGCCTCCAGCGGCGTGGACTGGACCTTCAACCACCTCGGCACCTTCAACCGCCTCGGCGGCCTTGAAGGGGTGAGTGATCCTCGAGAGATCACGCTCGACGGCCGCCGCGGCGGCTCGTACACGCTGACGGTGCACGCCGAGACCGGCTACGTCGAGGTGAACGAGGTGGCGCCTTGAGCCGGCGCGCCGCCACCGCTGCGCTGCCGCGACGCGGGGGGAGCGGCGGCTTCACCCTGATCGAGCTGCTCATCTTCATCGTGGTCCTCGCCATCGCCCTGGTGGGCCTGGCCGGGCTTATGGCCCGGATCAGCCGCACCAGCGCCGACCCGGTGGTGCAGACCCGGGCGTTGGAGCTCGCCCAGAAGCACATGGATAAGAGCCTCTCCAAGGACCTGGCGGACCTGGCGGATGGCACGCGCGACGTCGGCCGTTACACCGTCGAGATCACGGCGACGGCTCAGAGCGTCAGCGGTCAACCTGGACGCCTTATCGAGGTAGAAGTGCAGGAGACGGGTAGCGGGGCGACGATGGAGCTGAAATCGTGGAGAGCCAAGTCCCTTTGAGCCGCGGGATCGTGGGGCAGGACCGCGGCTTCACCCTGATAGAGCTGGTGATTGTCCTCGTGTTGCTGGGGATTGTAGGGACCATCAGTATGCGCTTCATCGCCGATACCGGGCGCGTCTACGAGGACGCCCGGGAGCGCGAGCGGATGGCCAGCGGCGGCCGCGTGGCCCTCGAGCGCATCGCCCGCGAGGTGGGCTCCGCCCTGCCGAATAGCGTGCGGGTGAGCAGCGTCAGCTACGGCGACTGTGTGGAGTTCGTCCCCGTCGAGGCCGCTGGGCGCTCTGTGGATAGCAGCTGGAGCTACAGCGGCGGCAACACCGTCCCGCTCACCAGCGCCGCGGTTAGCTTCCATGTCCTCGGGGACGATCTTGCAGATAGGGCAAATGACCCCGAGTACGTCGATGACGTCGAGTACGTCTACGTCTCCCCGACACCCGAAACAGTTTACTCCCCGATACCCGCCGGTAGCAGCAACCGCGCCAGGGCGGTTAGCGCGATCGAGATCGAATCGGCGGGAACAACCGGCCTCTTCGTAGTCCGGCTCGATGGATCCGGAGCTTTCTCCGTTCCGGGATCGGAGGCGCACCGGCTCTTCTTGACCGGCTCGCCGGTTTCCTTCTGCCGCCGTGCTGATAAGCTGTACCGTTACGCGTCGTATGGCCGCGACACAACACCCCCCACCTCTTACTCGGCCACGGCCGACGCTGCTAGCAGCCTCCTAGCGGAGCGGGTGAGCGCCCCCGGGACCCCCGGGGCTTTTTCCATATATAGCGATGCTGGGCTCCTGCAGATCGAGCTCGAGCTCGGCCGTAGGGGACGCGATCAGCCCCTGCAATTCTCCCGCGAGGTCCAGATTCAATGATTTCGCCTCGGAACCTCCCCGTCAAGCAGCGGGGGCACAGCAGCGGCTTCACCCTGCCGCTGGCGATCTTCCTCCTTGTCATCACCGCCGGTGTGGGGGCCGCCATGACGCAGCTCTACACGGCCTCGAGCCAGAGCGTGCCCTTCGAGCATACCTCTAGCCAGGCCTTGTATGCCGCGCGGGCGGGGCTGGAATGGGGGATGGCCTCTGGCTGCTCCTCGACGCTGAAGGGAGATGGGGTACCCTTGGAGGCGGGTCCAGACGGCGACCCTGAGCTTTTCAGCCTCCGTAATACGCTAAAGGTAACGGTTACCTGTACGGATCTGACGGAGCTTGAGGATCTGACGCCTGATGAGCCACTCTACCGAATTGAGGCGACGGCCAAGACTACTAGCATGGTTCCCGAGGAGAATAAAGTAAAACGTACGCTGCGAGCGACGCAAATGGTGGCGGAGGCAGGCTCTTCGGCAGGGTCTCCGGCAGACCCTATTGCCTGCCCTATAACTAGTAATCCTTGCTCCTCGTTTTCGGGGTTCGATAGTAATTGTAATTGTGATGGTGGTAGAGTTATAGAAGTAAAAGATGGTACCCCATACGCTGAAGGTGGGGACTTAGGTGGTGAGGATATCAACGGTAATTTGTGCGCTACAGGGGGGCAGGATATTGAGGTCAATGGAGTTGGAGACGTAGAAGGTAATGTGTGCGCTAAGGGAGGAAAAAATATCAATATCTCGGGAACAGGAAATATAGAAGGTGGTGTGTTCGCTAAAGGTTCAGGGACAATTAAAATCGATGGGTTTGAAAGTGTAGAGGGGGATGTGAACTCTGTTGGAAGTAGTGGTAAGGTCTATATTGGAAAAGAGGGAGAAAGTGTAGGTGTAGAGGGTGGTGTGCATGCTGGATCAAATATTAAAATACATGGATATGCAGATGGAGGTGTAAATCGTGGTGTGTGCAGCGGGGGCAGCAGTGGGGCAGGAAATATTACTATCAAAGGAGCTGGAGGTGGAGATATAAACGCGTGCACCTGGAACGGAAACACAATAACTATCAAAGGAGGTGGAGGTGGAGATATAAGCGCGTGCACCGGAGGAGGAGGAGATATGACTATCCATGGAGGTGGAGGTGCAGATATAGGTGCGTGCACCAACGACGACGGAACTATTACTATCAAGGGAGGAAGTGGATATACAGAAATAAGCGAGTGCGATTGTTTAGGTGGGGCCACACCCGAAACCGCACCCGAAATGATCTTCATGCGGGAGGTTTTCTGAGTAGCCCGGCGGCTAGGTGGCGCGCTGAGCCCGCCCGTGGCCGAGTAGTAGCACGATCCCGCCGACAAGCGGACTTTCTCCGAGCCAGTGGTGATCCGGGAGCAGCTCATCGAGGGTGTCCGTGAGGACGAGGCGTAGCCGAAAGGGCCAGAGGCCCAACAGGACCCCCGAGGAAGGGCAGCAGATAGCGGCGGAGCGCAGAAGCGAGGGGGAGACCTCGTAGCGGCGCCCTTCACTCAGATAGGGAGCCGTCTTGAGCAGCATCCACTGGTCGGCTGATGTACCCCGCGTCACCCCCGAGCATGAGCCTCGCCGGCTCGCGGCGCTCTCGAGCCATGAGCGCCTGGAAACCGCGGCCGATGCCGCTTTCGACAGCCTCACGCGCACGATTCGAACAGCGCAGCACGGTCTGGTGGAAGGCCGATGCGCGCTGCGATCTATCGAGCGCCGCCCGCACGGCACCGATGGGCCAGAGGGTGTTGACCACCGCGCGCTGGTGCGTATCATACGCATCTCTCGACGGGGCGGCCGCCAGGCGGCGGCCCTGGCGGAAGGACCGGGAGCCGAAGCGGCACAGGCAGTGTTGACAGGCTTTCACGGTTCTGTAGAATAAGCTGGTCCCGACGGCGGCGAGGCCGCCCCCCGCTGACCCGACAGGCAGCGGGCCCTGATCCAAAGGGGTTTGACAGCTCAGGCGAGATCGGTAAAATAGCGTTTCTCGCTTAGCGGGGCAGCCAAGGCCGCCCCGGCAGCTCTTTAACAAGACGGACCGGATGGCTTGTGTGGGCGCTTGCGTTGCTGTGCCGGCGTCGAAGAATTCGACGCAGGTACTTGCAAGAGTGCCTTG
>CAJXLI010000093.1 GCA_913055575.1 uncultured Ectothiorhodospiraceae bacterium | reverse complement strand
CGCAAGCTCAAGCAGTGGCACGAGGAGCGGCCCGATTTGTTTCGTAAACTGGTATACGACCAGTCAGGTCTTGACACATAATGTCCTGCCGACGCTGCATGCCTTTAACGCCTCGCGCGAGGGGGATCGAATCGCCCTCGCGCTGCCGCGGATGGAGACCATCACCTATCGGGCTAACGGCGCCGTCGAGGCGATGGGGGAGGCGCTGGCAGAGCTTCGGCTATTCGCCCGCCCCGAGGCCCTGGAGGCGTTTCTCGAGATGCAGCCGATCCAGCGCCTTGCGCGGACCCAGATGATCCGTCGACCGCGCCTGCGGGAGATCGGGACCGACGAATGCGAGGGCTTCGCCTCCTATCACCGCCTGCGTCGAGGCGAGCGGTATACCCGGGCGGCCATCCTTCGCAGCGAACGACGCTATCAACGCCGCGCCGAGAAACGCGGGGAGATGCGGGATAGCGCTACCCTAGCCAAGCGCCGCGTGCAGCGGATCAACGAGCGGGAGCGCGAGCAGCAGGCCGAGCACCGGACGGTGTTCGTGCCCATGGAATCGAGCTCGACGGGGGGACAGCGCTTCTCTCTGCTCATCGAGGAGCGCTCGGCTGGCCAGGCGAGCGAGGGCGACCTTAACAGCTATGGCCTCTCGCGCGTAGCAGAGGGTACCTCGCCATTCGCCGTACCCCACTTCTAGTTGGTGAGCGACCCCCTTCCTGCGCTGACTGGTATTGTAAGTTCCTGATAATAAGCATTTTGCCCGAACTGCCGCGATAGCAAGGGGTGGCGGGGCCCAAGACACCGAGGAGCTGGCAAATCAATGTGTTAGTGTTATAAGACCCACAGTGGGCCGCCGTGTAGGCGGCTAAGAAGCAGTGGCAGTTATGTGGTTTCAGCTAGCTCCAGTGGGCCGCCGTGTAGGCGGCTAAGAAGTTGGGCGGGGTCATGAGCTGGAGGTAGTCGATGTGGGCCGCCGTGTAGGCGGCTAAGAAGCGGCTGGACCGGGATCACCGGCAGGGAGGAGCGTGGGCCGCCGTGTAGGCGGCTAAGAAGCTATACCGAGCCCCTCAAAGTGCTGCACCGCAGTGGGCCGCCGTGTAGGCGGCTAAGAAGAGACAGTGGAGCAGGTCAAGGAGCTGCTGAGCGCTGTAGCCACAGGGCCCTCTGCGTCGTAGGCAAGCGGAGATGCAGAAACGTGTCCGCACCCGCTGCGATGGCGTGACAGCCACGTCCAGTAGTCGTGGAGCGCCCCGAGCCGACGCCAGGCTGCTTCCCTGGTGGAACCCTGGCCACCCTCACCTCCGCATGCGCGGGGAGCACCCTTGGCGTGAAGGTTATCGACATGGTGGAGTGCGCACGGATCTCACCTCTCTGATAGCAAGGTCCACATGCCCCACTCCATTTTCGGCCAGGTACGGCTGAGTTCGCTGGCCGCTCCTGGCACCGCTCCTGCTGATCACGATCAGCCAATCACCATCGGGGGGAAACCATGAGCGTTCAAAGCGTCGATGCCTCGATCGTCCGTGACACCGGGTACAACGACCATAAAGAGCCCACGGTCACAGGCCTGGCGAACGGCCACGACACCGCCCTCAAGGATCCGGGCGAGAGCCGCGACGGGGCGGAGGACCTGGGCAGCCTCGGCGTGGGCGACAGCGTCTCGGCGAGCAACGCGGTCGGCTCCGACGACGAGGACGACTACTACGCGTTCAGCCTGGATGAGGAGGCGCAGGTAAGGCTCGATCTGACCGACATGAGCGCGGACGCGGACGTGCGGCTTCTGGACAGCTCGGGCGAGGAGCTGGCGACGAGCGATAGCTCGTCCGAGCGGGGCGGTGGTGACGACAGCCTGGCCGAGGACACCCTCGCGGCCGGGACCTACTACGCCGACGTGCAGTTCGACGAGCCCCGGGGCGAGGAGACCGACTTCGACCTAAGCGTGGAGGCGGACAGCCCTCATCCAACTTTCACGCCGACCGATCCGACTGTCTACATCGGTGCGCGCAACATCATGGAGGATTTGGCAAATCACCATTTCATCACGGTTGAGCTCGATAACACCGAGGGGTGGCGTGACTTTCGATCTCAATGGAATGACGAGTTCGAAATCGAGATGCCGGAGCTGAAAGACGTTGATGACGACGAAGGGTCTTACGAAGGCTTCACGATAAACGGATTCTATGGGGAGGGTGAGGAAGATCTACCGCTCGAGATGCAGGAGAATAATCCCGACGATGTCGATGCCGCACCGGGACGGGATGTACCCCTCGGGCCCACAGAATATACAAAAATTGATACTTCGCACATAGATGGTTCTTATAGCGATTTTACGGCCGACATTCTAACTGGAGCGCTCAATTACCGCGCATGGACGAAGAATCATGACGGTGAACCGTACGCCGATTACGAACTCCTTCCAGAATTCCTGGACGAGGAGGAGCAGGGTGATCACGGCAACTGCCAAAGCTTCGCAGCCACACTTCTAACCAATGCCGGGGTAGATGACCGGTATTTGGGCGAAGGCGGCATCAATGATTTTGAAGGCATCGAGAACGGGCACAACTTGACCCTGAACGACGAGCCATTTGTAAACTCAAATGTGGTGGATCCGTTTGTCGTGTAGCAACCTGGACGCTTGCCTGCTGGCGCCGTCGTGATTTGTATTCCGGATGAGCCACGGCAGGCAGAAAAAAGCGCTTGGTGCGGCGCTTTCGCGCTCGCGACTGCAGCGGCTGCTGTCGCGGATGAGGGTTCTGGACCCGCACCAGAGCCCTCAGCACCAGCGAAGACGCCGACGCAAACCCGTGTTATTCAGGACACCAGCGCCCTCGCCCTCAATTGGAGGGCATGAGCATCCGCACCATGGGCTGGGCATCGGTGAGCACCACCTCGGCTACGCTCGTCTCCCCGCCGCTGCTGGAGGTACTGATGACGCTGGTCGAGACCAGCAAGCAGAACGGGGTCAATCTCCAGCGCTATCTCGAGGACGTGCTCGGCTGTATCCAGGACGATCCCGCCAACCGGCTCCACGAGCTGCTGCCCTACCATTGGCACGATCCCCAGCTTCGCCCAGGCCAAGCCGATGGTGCGCCCTGCCTTGCCGGTCCGCGGTGACGACCAGCCCAGTCCATTTCCTTCCAGCAATGGAAATCCGGGAGCCTCAGGCGGCCTCCACCAGCGCCGGGGCGTCGTTGACGCCGTCGCCGACCATGGCCACTGATAGGCCGCACTGCTTGACCTCACGGATCTTGGCTGCTTTCTGGTCGGGGAGCACCTCGGCGAAGTAGTCATCCAGGCCCAATTCGGCCGCCACGGCCTTGGTTACCTGCTCGGAATCGCCGGTGAGCATCATGCAAAGGTATGGAGAAAATAAGCAGGACGCTATAGGCCTACTATGCTGAGGGTGGATGCGACGGTCGAGGCGGCAGTTGCCGTCCGGGCCGGCAACGGACCGGGATCAGCCGGAATCTTGAGCCCTTCTGAAGCCTTCACACGGGGAATAGCCATGAGCCAAGCCAGAAGAATGCCACGACTGCATACACACGCGCTCCTCTGCAGCCTGCTCGCCGGCGCGATGGCCCTCCCCGGCACAGTGGCCGCCCAGAAGGGGCAGGGCGGCGGGATGCAGGCCGGGATGCAGAGCGGTAGCCCCGGCGGCGGGATGCAGGGCGGGATGGGGCCACCGGGCATGATGGCCGACGGGTGGGGCCCTAGTCCCGGCAGCTGCCCGGGCTGGATGGGCGGCGGTAGGGGGTACGGCTACGGCACCGGCCCCATGGGGTCGATGTGGCGCCTCGACCTCTCCGAGCAGCAGATGGCGCAGTTGCGCGAGCTGCGCCGCGAGCAGTACCGGATGCGGGCCGAGCGGGGCGCCGAGATCGCCGGGATGCGCGACGAGATGCGCCGCATGCTCGCCGCCGAGCAGCCCGATCCGCAAGCCGTCCAGGAGCTGCACGGCCGCATGGCCGAGCAGCGCGGCGAGATGCTCGCCGAGCAGATCCGGCTGCGCAATCAGATGGTGGAGCTGCTCGACGAGGAGCAGCGCGATCAGCTCATGCTGCGCGACAGCGGCGAGTAGCCGCCGCGCCCGGCGGGGCCGGGCCCCTCATTGGGACCGCCTCGCCGGCGTGGCCCTTCGGAGCTGGCCGAGGAGGCGAGCAGCCATCACAGGCGGTACGCCGGTGACCCTCATGAATGAGGGGCTAATCAGGCGGTGTAGATCAGGAGCGCCGTAAAGACCGTGGCCCCGCCCAGGATAATGAGGAATTCGAACAACTTGGCCCCTCCTCTGTAGCCGTCTCGTTGTGGTGTTGAACCTGGCTGAGTGTGCCTCTTGGGGTTAGCTCGATCAAGCGCCGCAGCAGCGGCCGCCGCGAGCGGGACGGCACCGCGCCGGGCGGACGGCGCCGCCCTCTCGCTCAGGGGGCCGTCGCCAGCGCCCCCTCGGTGAAGGCCCGCTCACTGCGCACGCCGCCCTCGCACCCGCCCGCTTCCGGGGTAGTGGCAACGCTGTAGAGCCGCCCCGCCGCCGGCTCGACGAGGCTCAGATGGCCGCCGAAGCAGGCGCCGGTATCGAGGTCGATATGGCCCGCCCGCTTCCGGACGTGCTCAATCGGCGTGTGGCCGCAGAAGGTCGGCGAGCCGGTCGTGCCTGCCGGCATCGGGCCGTCACGGCTGAGCACCCGGCTCCAGAGCATGGGCAGCGCGAAGATCCCCCGCGGCGGGCACCAGTCGGGGATCGGGGTGCCGTCCAGCCGGTCGACTGCCGCGTCGCTCAGCGGCTCGGCGGTGTGGGCGTCGAGCAGCTCGGCGTGGACGACCTGGAAGCGCCCGGCCCCGGTGCCGACGACCCGGACGTGGGGCACCTGGCCGAGGCGGCGCGCGTAGGCCTGGAGCTGCGGCGACGGCGCGCTCGCCCCGAGGTGCGGAAGGGCCCACTCGCCGCCGTTGTTGATCCACAGCCGGTGGAGCGGGCCCGGCCCGCCGGCTGCCTCCAGCCCCCACGGCCAGTACGGGGGGTCCCCGAAGGCATCCAGGATGGCCAGGGGGAAGAGGTCGTGGTTGCCCAGCACCGGGAAGAACCACGGCGCCTTGAGCAGGTCCAGGCAGCCCTCGGAATCCGGGCCGCGGTCGACGAGATCGCCCACGCTGAAGAGCCGGTCACGGTCGGGCCGGAAGGCGACACGCTCGAGCAGCGCCTCCAGGGCGCCGAGGCAGCCGTGCAGGTCGCCGACCACGAAGTCGCGGCCGGCCGTATTGGTCTCGTGGTGGACGACACGCAGGTGCTCCGGCGTGTAGGGCATGGGACGGGGCTTGTCGGTCACGGGCCAGGGTTGCCTCAGGCTGCATCTTTCAGGGGGCCATGATAACCCGAGACGGCCGGGCCGCTGGCCCTTGCAGGACCGGTCCGCATGCTAGGCTCTCCCTATACACCCAGCCCTCGAGCGGGGGCCCATGGCCGGGAGCCGGGATCATGAGCTGCAGCGGGATACCCCACGACGTTGTCATTGTCGGCGGCGGCATGGTCGGCGCCGCGCTGGCGGCGGACCTCGGCCAGCGCGGCTGGCGGATCGGCCTGGTGGAGGCGGCGCCACCGCAGCCCATCGAGCCGGATAGCGCCTACCGCCTGCGCGTCTCGGCGCTCAACCGCCGCGCCGCGGACTACCTGGACCGCCTGGGGGCCTGGCACCGCATCGCCGCCACGCGTGCCTGCCCCTACGACCGGCTCGGTGTCTGGGACGGCAATGGCCGGGCACGATTGACCTTCCACGCCGAGGAGCTCCGCGACGGCGCCCGCTACCTGGGCCACATCGTGGAGAACGAGCTGGTCCAGGGGGCGCTGTGGGCGGCACTCGACGCGTGCCCGACAGTCGTGCGCTACGCGAGCCGCTACGCCAGCCGCCTGTCGCCGAGCCCCTTCGGGGCCTGCATACACCTCGAGGACGGCCGCAGCCTCCACGGCAACCTCATCGTCGCCGCCGACGGCGCCCACTCACGGCTGCGCCAGACGGCCGGGATCCCGCTCCAGGTCCGCGACTACCGCCAGAGCGCGGTGGTGGCGCAGGTGCGAACCCGCACGCCGCAGCAGCAGTCGATCACCTGGCAGCGCTTCACCGCGGAGGGGCCGCAGGCCTTCCTGCCCCTGGTCGGGCCGCGCGCCTCGCTGGTCTGGTACACCACGCCGGACCGCGCCCGCCACCTCGCCGAGCTCCCCGCGGAGCAGCTGCGCGAGGCCTTCGAGGCGGCCTTCCCGGCGGAGCTCGGCGGCCTGGAGGCGGTCGAGCAGCGGGCGAGCTTCCCGATCCGGGCCCAGCACGCCCACGCCTACGCCGGGCCCGGCCTGGTGCTCGTCGGCGATGCTGCCCACACCATCCACCCGCTGGCCGGGCAAGGGGTGAACCTCGGCTTCCGCGATGCGGAGGCCCTGGGCCGGCTGCTGGCCGAGGCGACCGCCCGCGGCCAGGCCCCCGACGACCCCACCGTGCTCAGCGCCTACGCTCGCGAGCGCCGCCGCGACAACCAGCTCATGCAGTCGTCGATGACCGCCATCCGCGCCGGCTTCGAGAGCCAGCGCTGGCCGCTGCCGGCGCTGCGCCAGTGCGGCCTGCGGCTGGCCCGGCACGCCGGCCCGGCCAAGCGCCTGGCCCTGCGCTACGCCAGCGAGGGGCCGCCGCTCGGCTGAGCCGGCGGGCGGCGGCTACTCGGAGCCGCTGACCCGGCGCAGCCGGATGCCCAGCTCGCGCAGCTGCGCCTCGCCGACCTCGGCGGGGGCCTCGGTGAGCAGGCAGGTGGCCGTCTGCGTCTTGGGGAAGGCCATGACCTCGCGGATGGAGCCGGCATCCGCCATGAGCATCACCAGCCGGTCGAGGCCGAAGGCGATGCCGCCGTGGGGCGGGCAGCCGTAGCCCAGGGCGTCGAGGAGGAAGCCGAACTTGGCGCGCGC
>CAJXLI010000092.1 GCA_913055575.1 uncultured Ectothiorhodospiraceae bacterium | reverse complement strand
TCGGATATCTGACACCACGCGAAAGGGAAATGGCCGCCGTTGCTTAATCGGGTGTCCGCTGCGACTTGACCAGAACACCTGGAGCTGGCCCGCGCTGGCCGGACGCCCGAGGAGCTGGCTGAAGCGTTCGAGCCGAAGGCCCAGACCATCTGCAACTGGCTGGTCCGTCCCAGCGCGATGCCGGCGAGCGTTCGGATGGGCTGACCGGTGACGAGCGTGCGGAGCTCACCGAGCGCATACAGGCGCTGCACAGGCAGCCCCGAGGCACCTATGGAGTGCCGCGTATCCACGCTGGCCTCGCCGCCGAGGGTTGGCGAGTGGGCCGCAAACGGGTGGCGCGCCTGATGCAGGCGGCCGGCTTGCGCGGCGTCAGCCGACGGCGATTCGCCGTGACCACGCAGGCTGATCCACGGGTCCGGCCGGCACCGGACCGCGTGGAGCGGTCCTTCACGGCGGATGCACCGGACCAGCTCTATGTCGGTGACATCACCTACATCCCGACGCGGGAGGGTTTCCTGTACCTGGCCACGGTCCTAGACGTCTTCAGTCGCCGGGTCGTGGGCTGGGCCATGGCCGACCACCTGCGCACGGAGCTGGTGCTGGACGCCCTGGAGATGGCGCTTGAGCAGCGACGGCCGGAGGCCGTCATTCATCACAGCGACCAGGGGTGTCAGTACACCTCGGTGGCCTTCACGGAGCGCTGCTGGGAAGCCGGCGTTGCCGTTCCCATGGGCTCGGTGGGTGATTGCTACGACAACGCCATGGCCGAGTCCTTCTTCGCCACGCTGGAATGCGGACTCATCCAGCAGAGCCAGTTCCGGAGTCGGGCCGAGGCCCGGCAGGCCGTGTTCTCGTTCATTGAGGGCTGGTACAACAACCGACGGCGGCATTCCGCCCTGGGGCATCAATCGCCCCGGCAATTCGAGGCCGAGTACCATCAGTCACACAAACCCGAATCTGTCCACTGAAGCGGGTAAGGTCCAGGCGTAACGCTTGTGCGTCCGCTTACGCGCTGCCGCAGAGGGCGATTATCGTAGGCAAGAGATGGTGTAGCTTCCGGGGTGGACTGGTGGGCCGTGCTGGGTTCGAACCAGCGACCAACGGATTAAAAGTCCGGTGCTCTACCAGCTGAGCTAACGGCCCTTCAACCTGATTATTCTAAACAAGGCGCCGAGGGGAGGGAAGACACAGGCCGGCGCCACGGCGCCTACCCCCCGCCGCCTTCGGCCTGCCCCTCGGCCCGGTCTGCCGAGCCCTGGCCACCGCCTTCCGGGGTGCCCGTCCCCTCGGCCGCCTCGTCCGGCCGGAGCTGGCGGATCTGCGCAAGCCGCTGCTCGGCGAGGTTCGCCGCCGTGCTCTCCGGGTACGCCGTGCGGACCTTCTCCAGCCGCTCCTTGGCGAGTTGCAGCCTATCCTGCTCGAAGGCGACGTAGCCGAGCTTGAGCTGGGCATCCGCCACCTTGTTGCTGTCGGGGTAGGTCTCCAGGAGCCGCTGGAACTGCTCGGCAGCGGCCTCGAAGGAGCGCTCGGCGTAGTGGGTCTCGGCGATCCAGTAGACGGCGTTAGAGGCGTACTCGCTTTCCGGGTACGCCTCGACCACCTGCTGGAGGCCCTCGCGGGCTGCCTCGTAGCGGCCCTGGTCGAGCTCGTCGAAGGCCGCCTGGTAGAGTTCCGCGGCCTCGCGCTCGGGCTGCGCCCCACTGGCGGCATCCGCCTCGCCGCCAGCCGAGCTCGCTGCCCCGCTGTCCGCGCCGGTCTCCGCACCTTGTTGGCGCAGCCTTTGCAGGCGGTTGTCGAGGTCCATGTAGTGCGACCGCTCTCGCTCGCGCAGGCGCTTGACCTCGCGCTGGAGCCGCTCGACATCGCCGCGCAGCTCGCGGTATTCGCGCTTGAGGCGCTCCATGTCGCGGATCAGGTCGCTCTGGCTGCGCCCCGTCTGCTGGGACCGGGCCCCGTCCTCCTGCGCTACGACGACGGGCGCGGCCAGGGTTGCGGCCAGGGCCAGGGCCAGGGCGGTGAGCTTGCGCTTGGGCCTGGGCAAGGCGCTACTCCTCGTAGACCAGCTCGGCGCGGCGGTTCTCGGCCCACGCCTGCTCGTTGGAGGCGTCGATCAACGGCTTCTCCTCGCCGAAGCTGACGATCTCCAGCTGCTCCGGCTGGGCGCCGTTGGCCAGTAGCATCTGCTCGACAGACTCGGCGCGCCGTTCCCCCAGGGCGAGGTTGTACTCCCGCGAGCCGCGCTCGTCGGTGTGGCCCTCGATGGTCAGCTGCTCCTGCGGGTGCTCCGCCAGGAACGTGCCGTGGGCCTCGAGGACCGGGATGTACTCCTCGCGGATGGCGCTGGTATCGAAGCCGAAGTGGATGCGCTGGGTCGCCAGCGGGCTGTCCGGATCCTCCAGGACCGCGGCGTCCAGCGGGTCATCGGGGTCCAGCCCCTGGGCGCGGGCCCGCTCCTGCGCGGCCTCGCTCAGCCCTTCGGCCTCCGCCCCGCCTGAGGTGTCGGTCTCGCCGGTGGCGACCTCCGAGCCCTCGGTCTCCCCGCCCGTACCCGCGTCCGTACCGTCCTGGCCCCCCGTCAAGGAGGCGCAGCCGGTGAGCAGGACGAGGCCTGCAGCGGCGCCCAGCAGGCGGATCCGACGACCCGTGGCGGATGGGAAGGTGTCTATCGTGCGCATCGTGCTCTGCCCTCGCATGGCTTTACCAGTCCGGTTCCCGTATCTGCGTCCCCTGCTGCTCGGTGGCGCGCAGGGGGGAGATCGCATTGCCGATCACGGATGCGACGGCCAGCCGCTCCCCGGCCTCGCCACCGACGGCGTAGAGGACCATCTCCCCGTTGGGGGCGAAGCTCGGCGACTCGTCCGCCGGCCCGTCGCTGATGATGCGGATCGCCTCGGTCTCGAGGTCCTGGACAGCGATATAGTACGCGCCATCCTGGCGGTGGACCATCGCCATCCGCTCACCGTTCGGTCCCAGGCTCGGCCGGGCGTTGTAGCCGCCCTCGTAGGTGACGCGCTCGGTCCCGTCGCCCTCCGGGCGGGTGCGGTAGATCTGGGGCCCGCCGCCGCGGTCCGAGGTGAAGTAGAGCCACGCCCCGTCGGGCCCCCAGGCGGCCTCGGTGTCGATGGCCCAGTGCTCCGTGATCGGGCGTACCTCGCCGCTGGCCACGTCGATGAGGTGGATGTTGGCGGCGCCGTCGCGCGAGAGGGTGACCGCGAGCTGCTCGCCGTCCGGCGACCAGGCCGGTGCGCTGTTGATGCCGCGGAAGCTGGCGACCCGCTCGCGCTCGCCGGTGCGCACGTGCTGGACGTAGACCTCCGAGTGCCCGCCCTCGAAGGAGACGTAGGCCAGCCGCTTGCGGTCCGGGGACCAGGCCGGGGAGAGCAGCGGCTCCTCGGAGGTGAGGATGGTCTGGGGGCGGTGGCCGTCGGCGTCGGCCACCACCAGCCGGTACTGGCGGCTACCGCTCTCCGCATCCTGCTCGCCCTGGTCCACCGCGATGTAGGCGATCTGCCGGGTGAAGGGGCCGGGGCGGCCGGTGATCTGCTTGTAGACCCGGTCCGAGAGCGTGTGGGCCAGGGTGCGCAGATCCTGCGTCGTGGCCTGGTAGCGGCGCCCGTCCATGCGCGCCTCTTGATAGGCGTCGAGCAGCTCGTAGCGCACCGTGTAGCGCTCCGCCTCGGCGGGGCTGATCTCGCCGAGGACCAGGTGATCGACCCCGAGTGCCCGCCAGGTGGCGAACGCCACGTCCTCCGAGCGGCTCGGCCTCGCCACCAGATCCTGCTCCGGCAGCACCTCGAAGCGCCCGCTGCGCGCCAGGTCGGCGCTGATGATCTCGGCGATCCCGGTCTCCGGGGCGGCGCCATCCCGGGCCTGGAAGGGGACGACGGCGATCGGGGTCGCGCCCTCGTTGCCGCCGATGATGTCGATCACCACGTCCTCATCCGCGGCGGCCGGGACGGCCAGGCCCGGCAGGGCCGCCAGGGCGGCGAGGGTACTCCAGAATCGGTTCGCTCGTGTCACGGCTCAGCTCCGGTCCGGTGCGAATCGGAAGGTAATGGTCTGCATGCGCTCCTGTAGCGCCGCCTCCTCCGGGAACGGGACGGGCGAGGCAGCCCGCACGGCCCGCTCGACGGAGCGGTCGAAGCTGCTGTTGCCGCTGCTGTCGACGACCTGGATCCGGCGGACGTCCCCCGCCGAGGAGAATGAGACCCGGATGACGGCCTCCAGCCCCTCCGCCGTGCCGGCAGGCCGCCGCCAGTGGCCCTCCACGGTGTCGGCGATGGCCGCGGTGTAGCGCGCCTGCTCGCCCTGCAGCCGGCGTTGCTCCGCCGCCTCGCGCTGCTGCTGCGCCAGCCGCTGGCGCTCGGCGGCCAGCTCCTGCTCGCGCTGCTCCCGGCGTTGCTCGGCCATGCGCTCGCGGATCTGCTGGCGCAGCTGCTCCTGCTCTTGCTCCGAGGGCTGCTGCTCGGCCGGCTCCGGCTCGGGGCTCGGCTCGGGCTCTGGCCCCGCCTCCTGCTCCGGCTCGGGGCCGGACGCCTGCCGAGGCTCTGGCTCCGATGCCGGCTCCTCCGTCTCGGGCTCCGGCTCTGGTTCCGGCTCAGGCTTGGCCTCGGCCTCGGGCTCAGGCGTTGATTCGGTCTCCGTTTCCTCCGATTCCGCCTCTCGCTGCGGCTCGGTCTCGGGCTCCGGGTCCGGCACGGGCTCAGGCTCCGGCTCTGGTTCCGGCTCGGCGTCTGGTTCTGGCTCGGGTTCCGGTCTCGGCTCGGGGTCGGATTCCGGCTCTGGCTCCGGCTTCGGTTGCGGCTCGGTCTCGGGCTCCGGTTTCGGCTCGGGGTCGGATTCCGGCTCGACCTCCGGTTCAGGCTCCCGCTCGGGCTGCTGCTCCTGCTCGGGCTCAGGATCCTGCTCGGGATCTGGCTCCGGCGCCGGTTCTGGCTCGGGCTCGGGCGCTGCAGCCGGATCGGGCTCGCCTGCCGGATCGGAGGACTCGGGTCTCGGTCTCGGGGCCTGGGGCTGTTCCGGCTCCGTTGCTGCGCTTGTCTCTTGCTGCGCGCTCGGCTCTTGCGCCGGCTCGGGCGGCTGCTGCTCCGCCTGGGCCGCCGCCTGCGCCTGGCGCCGCCGCTCCATCTCGGCCTCCACGGCGCGGCTGTCCACGGCGGTCGCCTCGATCAGGGCCCGCTGCTGCGCCGGCTGCTCCGCCTCCGGTGGCAGCAGGGAGAGGCTAGCGGCGATGGCCGCCAGGAGCGCGCCGTGGCCGAGCGCAGAGTAGAGTACGTAGCGCGGTGCCCCGCTCGGCGGGCGCGGGCCCGGATTCGGCGGCCGTCCCCTGGCTCGCTCCGTCAGCCGGCGCATGAGGAGTCAGCCCGCTCCGGGGGCCGAGCTCGCCTCGCTCGGCCGGCTCATGAGCCCGACGCTGGGCACCCCGGCGTCCTGGAGCTCCGCCATCAGGGCCACCACCTCACCGTAGGCCACCTCCTCGTCGCCGCGCAGCAGCACGCGGCGCTCCGGCGCCTCGCGCACCGTCTCGGCGATGCGCGCCTTCAGCTCTTCCCGCGGCAGCGGCGAGGCCGGATCCTCGGCGGTGCTCAGGTAGACCCGGCCCTCGGCGTCCAGGCCGACGATCAGCGGCTCGGCGTCGTCCGCCGCCAGCGGCTCGCTGTCGACCTGGGGCAGGTCGAGGTTGACGCCCTGGTAGAGCATCGGCGCGGTGACCATGAAGATCACCAGCAGCACGAGCATGACGTCGATATACGGGACGACGTTGATCTCCGCCATGGGCCTCCGGCGCTGGCGGCGCTCTCCGCTCGGGCTCACCCGTGCCACAGCGCGCTCCCCCTACTGGGCCGGTGACGGGCCGGCGGCGTGGCTGTGGCGCTCGAGGATGCCGGTGAACTCCTCGACGAACGCCTCGTAGCGGTTGGCGAGCCGCTCGGTCCGGTTGGCGTAGTGGTTGTAGGCGACCACCGCGGGTATGGCGGCGAACAGGCCGAGGGCGGTAGCGATCAGGGCCTCGGCGATGCCCGGCGCCACGGTGGCCAGGCCGGCCTGCTGCTGCCCGGCGAGGGCGCGGAAGGCGTTCATGATGCCCCAGACGGTGCCGAACAGCCCCACGTACGGGCTTACCGACCCCACCGTGGCGAGGAGCTGCAGGTGGCGCTCGGTGCGGTCCACCTCGCGGCTGAGGGAGACGCGCATGGCGCGCTGCGCCGCCTCCACCAGGGCCGCGGGCGGCGCGTCGCTGTGCTTGCGCATGCGCGTGAACGCCTGGAAGCCGGCCCGGAAGATGCGCTCCAGGCCCATCCCCTCCGTCTCGTCGAAACGGCGGTAGAGGTCCGCCAGGTTGCCGCCGGCCCAGAACTCGGCCTCGAAGCGCTCGGCGGTACCCTCGGCCCGCCGCAGCGCCTGCCGCTTCTGGAGGATCACCGCCCAGGAGCTGATCGAGGCGGTCAGCAGCACCAGGAAGATCCCTTGCACCAGGGGGCTGGCCTCGAGGATGAGCTGGAGGACGGAGGACTCGGCGACCATAGCTACCACGGTATTGGCGAGGGGCAGGGCTCGAATCTAACCACAAGCTGTGGCGGAAACAAGCGGGGCGGTGTTCCTGCCCGCTAGGGGGTGAACAGGTCGCCGGAGCTGGGCGCCTGGCCGGGTACGCCGAGCAGGGTGTAGGCGTGCCCGGTGGCCATCCGGCCGCGCGGGGTGCGCATCAGGTAGCCTTCCTGGATCAGGTAGGGCTCGATGACGTCCTCCAGGGTGCCGCGCTCCTCGCCGATGGCCGTGGCCAGGTTGTCCAGCCCCACGGGGCCGCCGCCGAACTTGTGGACCACGGCCTCGAGCAGCCGGCGGTCCTGGTCGTCGAGGCCGTTCTGGTCGACATCCAGCAGCGCCATGGCGTCGGCCGCCACGGCGGCGGTGATCCGCCCGTCGGCGCGCACCTCGGCGAAGTCGCGCAC
>CAJXLI010000091.1 GCA_913055575.1 uncultured Ectothiorhodospiraceae bacterium | reverse complement strand
GGCCAGGCGCAGCTTGGTGCCGACGCCGTCGGTGCCGGCGACGAGCACCGGGCGCCGGTAGCCGGCGGGCAGCTCCACCAGGCCGCCGAAGCCGCCGATGCCGCCGAGGACCTCGGGGCGCCGGGTGGCCTCCACGGCGGGACGGATGCGGTCGACGAGGTCGTTGCCGGCGTCGATATCCACGCCGGCGTCGCGGTAGGTCAGCGGGCGTTGCTCTTCGGCCAAGACGGGTCTCCTGGGGTCGGGGCGGGGTGGCGCGCCGCGGCGCGTAGTATGGCGTCCCGGCCCGGCGGCCGCCAAGCCTCGGCGGCTCCCACGGGCGCGGCGCTCGTGCTATGTTGGCCCATCATCCGCAGCCATAGGCCCCGCGCCCGGAACGACATGCCCGTACCTCCGTGTCCCGCCCCCCGCCGACGGCGCCGCGGCGCCGGCCTCCTCGCGGCCTGCGGGCTGCTCCTCGGCCTGGCCGGCGGCGCCGCAGCGGCGGCGGAGGACTTCTACACCGTCCGGGTCGCGGTGGACAGCCGGCAGGCGGCCGAGCGCCAGGCGGCGGCCGAGGCCGGCCTGGCGCGGCTCGTCGGCCGCATGGTGGGGGCCTACGGCGGCCCGGGCGCGGACCACCCGGCCGCCGGGGTGCTCGGGACGCCGCAGCGCTTCCTGACCGGCTTCCAGTACGAGCGCCTCGACGGCGATAGGCTGGCGGTGGCCCTGCGCTTCGACCGCGAGGCGCTGCGCCGGTCCCTCGGCGAGCGGGAGGTCGCGGTCTGGGGGCGCCGCCGCCCGTCGATACTGACCTGGCTGGCCGTCGATCTCGGCGGCCAGCGCGGGCTCCTCGGCCCGGCGGACAGCGGCGCCCGGGGCCGGGTCGTGGCCCGCCTGCGCGCCGGCGCCGAGCGCCGCGCGCTGCCGCTGATGTTCCCCGCCCTGGATCTCCAGGACCGGCGCGCGCTGGCCTACCTGGACATCTGGGGCGGCTTCGAGGCGCGCATCCGCGAGGCCTCGGCGCGCTACGGCGAGCGGCCGGTGCTGGCGGTGGCGCTGCGCCGCCGCGGCGCCGGCGCCTGGCAGGGGCGGTGGCTGCTCCTCGCCGGCGGCGAGGTCATCGCGGAGCACGAGACCGGCCCGGCCGGGCTGGAGCAGGCGGTCCAGGCGGGGCTGGACGCCGTGGGGCGGCGCCTGACGGAGCGCTTCGCCGTCGTCCCCGGCGCGCACGCCGGCGAGCACCTGCGCCTCGCCGTCCTGGGGATCGAGGACGAGGCCGACTACCTGGGCGCCCTGCGCCACCTCGAGGGGGCCCGCGGGGTGACGCGCGTGGCCATCCGCCGGGTGGACGGGGACCGGGTGACAGCGCGGCTGACGGTGGCGCGCAGCCCGGCGCGCGTCGCCGAGGCGCTGGCCGACGGCGGGGCGCTGCGCCCGGAGGCGCCGTCCGCGGACGGGGCGGCGGACGGCACCGCCGGCAGCAGCAGCCCCCGGGTCTACCGCTGGCAGCCCTGAGCGGCCGCCGCTACCGGCCAGCAGCGCCCGCAGGGGCCCGCGGGCCGCGGCGCGGCCAGGCTTGACAGGCCGCCGGTGCCGGCCTGGAATACGCCGACGCGCAACCGCCCTGAGGGGGAGCCGGTGCAACTGCCGCTGAACATCCGCTGGAACGCCGCCGCCGAGCTGGATCGGTTCATCGCCGGCGACAACGCCGAGGCCCTGCGCCTGGTCGCCGACCTGGCCGACGGGGCCCTGGAGGCGCCGGCCATCTACCTGCACGGCCCCTCAGGCGTGGGCAAGAGCCACCTCCTCCAGGGCGCCTGCCGGCGCATCACCCAGGCCGGCGGGGTGTCCGCCTACCTCCCCCTGGGGCAGCTGCTCGACTACGGCGCCGAGGTCCTGGCGGGCTGGGAGCAGGTGGACCTGATCGCCCTGGACGACCTGGACGCCCTGTCCGGCCGCCCGGACTGGCAGGACGGCATCTTCCACCTCTACAACCGCACCGTGGAGCGCGGCGGCCGGCTGGTCCTGGCCGGGCGGGAGGCGCCGGCGGAGCTACCCGTGGGGCTGGCGGACCTGCGCTCCCGGCTGGGCTGGGGGCCGGTGGTGGCCATGGAGGCCCCGGGCGAGGCCACCTGCCTGGCGGTGCTCCGCCAGCGCGCCGCCCAGCGCGGGCTGGAGATGCCCGAGGCCACGGCGCGCTACCTCATCCGCCGGGTGCCCGGCGGGCTGCCCGGGCTGCTGGAGCGCTTCGAGACCCTCGACCGCGCCTCGCTCGCCGCCGGCCGGCGGCTCACGGTGCCGTTCGTGCGCGAGATCCTGACCGGGCGCCGGCAATCTGGCGCAGATACATCAGGGCACTCGTGAAGTAGAGCGCCACCAGGACGATCTCCACGGCCCCCAGCCAGCGCGCCGGGCCGGGGACGGCCACGTAGGTCACGCCGTGGATGAAGTGGATGAGCACCAGCAGGGCGCTCCACGCCATGGTGTAGCGCCGCCCGCGCAGCACGCCGCGCGCCGTGGCCGCCAGCGGCCCCACCAGCGTCACCAGGGCCACCGGCAGCAGCGCCTCGTGCGGCGGGTGGAGCCACAGCAGCCAGGCGAGCACCAGCGCCGCCAGGGCGAGGAAGGCGGCCACGGCCACGCGGTGGAGCCACGCCGCCGTCACGGCGCCGACGCCCCGTAGAGCTGCACGCCCAGCTCCCCCACCCGGCGCCCGAGAGCGCTGCACAGCTGGCGCTCCTCGTCGCTGACGGGGCGGTTGCTGGCGGTCCCGGCGAGGTGGCTCGGCCCGTAGGGCGTGCCGCCGGTGGTGGTCTTGGACAGGGCCGGCTCCGTGTACGGCACGCCGACGATGTACATGCCGTGGTGGAGCAGCGGCACCATCATGGTCAGCAGGGTGGACTCCTGGCCGCCGTGCAGCGAGCCGGTAGAGGTGAACACCCCGGCCGGCTTGCCGGCCAGCGAGCCGGAGAGCCAGATGCTGGTGGTCGTGTCCAGGAAGTACTTCAGCGGCGCCGCCATGTTGCCGAAGCGGGTGGGGCTGCCGAGGATCAGGCCGTGGCACTGCTCCAGCTCCTCGACCACGGCGAAGGGCGCCCCCTCGTCGGGCACCGGCGAGGCGACCTCCTGCCACTCCGGCGCCACCGGGGGTACCGTGCGCACCACGGCGTTGGCGCCGCTGACCGCCTCTACCCCGCGCGAGACGTGGCGCGCCATATCGGCGGTGGCGCCGGTTCGGCTATAGTAGAGCACCAGGATATCGGCCACTTCCGTCCCCTCCCTCGACCGTCCGCTACCGGCATTGTAGGGGCCAGGGTGCGGACCTTGCGACCCGGCAGCGGGCAGGGAGCCGGGGCAGCCCGAGGAGCACCGTGCCTATGCAGGATCCGCGCCGCCACCTGGATCGCGCCCGCACCCGCCTGCGCGGGCTCGTGCGCCACCCGGCGCTGCACGAGCTGCGTGGCCTCGCCGGGTACGTGGCCGGGCGCATCCGGACCGACCAGTGCGTCAAGAGCGCCGGCATGCTCGCCTACGTCACGCTGCTGGCCATCGTGCCGCTGATGACCATCAGCTTCTCGGTGCTCGCCGCCTTCCCCGTCTTCGACGGCGTCACCGACCGGCTGCGCGAGGCCATGGTCGACTACCTGGTCCCCGCCGCCAGCGAGGCCGTGGCCGAGCACCTGGAGGCCTTCATGGGCCGGGCCGCGGAGCTCACCGCCGTCGGCATCGTCGGCCTGGCGGTGAGCGCGCTGCTGCTGCTCAACGCCATCGAGCGGGTGCTCAACGGGATCTGGCGGGTCGAGGAGCTGCGCCCGCCCCTGCAGCGCATCATGGTCTACTGGACGGTGCTCACCCTGGGGCCGCTGCTGGTCGGCGCCAGCGTCGCCGTCAGCTCGTACATGGGCACGGTGAGCTTCGGGCCCCTGGAGCCGCCGTCCGCCCTGGTGGGGCAGCTGCTCTATCTCGCCCCCTTCGTGGTCCAGGCCGTGGTCTTCGCCCTGCTCTACGGGGTGGTGCCCCACCGCAACGTGCCGATCCGCCACGCCGCCGTCGGCGGGGTGGTGGCGTCCCTGCTCTTCGAGCTCGCCAAGGGCGGCTTCGGCGCGTTCATCGTCCGGGTCCCGACCTACGAGGCCATCTACGGGGCCCTGGCGGCGCTGCCGATCTTCCTGATCTGGCTGTACATCTCCTGGCTGGTCATCCTCGTCGGCGCCGAGGTCACCCAGGGCCTGCGCGGCTACCGCTGGCGTACGACCGGCCAGCTGGCCAGCGACCGCTGGGCCCTGGTGCTGGCGGTCCGCATCCTCGCCCACCTCTACCGGGCGCAGCGGCAGGGGGCGGGGGTGCCGTTCCGGACCCTGCTCGAGCGGGAGCCGGAGGCCGGCGAGCCGGCCCTGGCCGAGGCGCTGGCGGCGCTGCGGGCGCAGCGCATCGTCGACCAGACCATGGAGGGGCGCTGGATCCTGGCCCGCGACGCCACCACGTTGACCCTGGCCGAGCTGCAGCGGATGCTGGCCTACCCGCTGCCGCCGGCGCAGGGGCTGGACGGCGATGCCGCCCCGCCCTGGGACCGCCGGCTGGCCGAGCGCCTGCGCCGGGTGGAGGCGCACTGGCAGAGCAGCTTCGACGTGGCCCTGAGCGACCTCCTGGACCCGGCGCCGGCGGTGGATCCTGAACGTACGGATCGCGCGGAGGCGCTATGATGGAAGAGAAGACCCGCTGCTACATCAGTGGCCGTGTGCAGGGCGTCTGCTTCCGGGCGGCGACCCAGGAGCAGGCCGTGCGGCTGGGGGTGACCGGCTACGCCCGCAACCTGCCCGACGGCCGGGTGGAGGTCCTCGCCTGCGGCCGGCCCGAGGCGGTGGCGCGGCTGCGCGAGTGGCTCCACACGGGCCCGCCGGCGGCGACGGTGGAGTCGCTCGTCTGCGAGCCGGCGGAGGACCCGGCGCCCGAGGCGTTCTCGGTGCTGTAGCGCCCCGGGGCACCTGGCTGGAGCGCTGCTCGCGGGTGGTGGTCCCCGGGCGGGGGATGCCCCCTGGCGACACCCGACGATCGCGCCCCGCCTGACGGCGGGGTCCCCTGCGCTTCTCGCGCGGCGTGGCGCCGCTCGCTAAACTCGCGGCGCTACGCGCCGCTCAAGCAACGCTCGCTGCCCAGCGCGAACCGGGAAAGGTCCGCGCTGGGCCGCCACGCGCGCTGCGATGCTCGGCACGATCAACGGGTGTCGCCAGGGGGCATCCCCCCGCCCGGCGGTCTTGGCCCAACGCCGGGATCGTGACCCCGCCCGACCACCCGCGTCGCAAGGGGCCTCCCCCCGCCCGGCACAATCAACGGGTGCCGCAAGACGGGTGCTGCCAGGGCATCACCCCGCCCGAGGTCCTGGTGCGCGCCTAGCCCCGTCCCTGCAGCTGCCCCAGGATCGCCTGGTAGCCCTCCCGGAAGGTCGGGTAGCGGAAGGCGTAGCCGCTCGCCCGCAGCCGCCGGTTCGAGCCGCGCTTGCTGCCCACGCCCCGCATGCCGCCGGCGCCCGGGCCGGCGCGCGGGGGCAGGGGCAGGTCGAGCTGCTCGGCGATGTAGTCGAGGACCTCGCACTGCGTCGCCGGCTCATCGTCGACGCCGAGGTAGACGCCCGGCGCCACCCGCGGGTCGCCCAGGTGGGCGAGGCTGCCGACCACGTCGGCGGCGTGGATGCGGTTGGTGTACTGCCCCGCCTGGCAGGGCTCGCCCTCGCGGGCCTTGCCCACGAGGGCGTCCCGCTCGGCGCTGTAGATGCCGCCGAAGCGCGCGACGACGCCGGCCCACGGGCCGTCGAGGGCGATGGCCTCGGCCTCGAGCAGGCGGCGCCCGGAGAAGCGCTCCGGCTCGGTGGGGCTGGTCTCGTCGATCCACTCGCCGTCGGACTGGCCGTAGACGGCGGTGCTGGAGACGAAGACCAGCCGCTGCGGTGGGGCGGGCTGGTTGCGCAGGACCTCGGCGAGCTGGCCCAGGCCCTCGACGAAGGCGCGACGGTAGCCGGCGTCGTCGTAGCTGCCCGGGGTGACGATGTAGTAGACCGCGTCCAGGTCGGCGGGCACCCGGGCGGCGAGCGCCGCGGGGTCGTGGAGGTCCGCCTGGATGGGCTCGATGGCCGGCGGCAGGGCCTCGGGGCGGCGGCGCAGGCCGAAGACCCGGGCGCCGCCGGCGGCGAGCTGCTCGCCCAGGGCCTGGCCGATGCGGCCGCAGCCGGCGATGAGGACGCGGCTGCCGGGGGCTACGCGAGGCGCTCCTTCAGCCATGACACGATCTCCGAGCGGGGGAAGTGGCTGGCCTCCGCGTCGCGGCGGCCCTTGTACTCGACGTTGCCCGCCTGCAGGGCGCGCGGGCTGACGACCACCCGGTGGGGGATGCCGATGAGCTCCATGTCGGCGAACTTCACCCCGGGGCGGGCCTCGCGGTCGTCGTAGAGGACGTCGATGCCGCTGGCGGTGAGCTCGTCGTAGAGGGCCTCGGCCGCCTCGGCCACCGCCGGGTCCTCGGCCTTGATGGCCACCAGGGCCACCTGGAACGGCGCGATCGGGTCCGGCCAGCAGATCCCCTGCTCATCGTGGTTCTGCTCGATGGCCGCGGCCACTACGCGGGAGACGCCGATGCCGTAGCAGCCCATGGTGACGGTGCGCTCCTGGCCGCTCTCGTCGAGCACGGTGGCCCCCATGGGCTCGCTGTAGGCCTGGCCGAGCTGGAAGATGTGGCCGACCTCGATGCCGCGGCGGATGGTCAGCGTGCCGCCGCCGTCGGGGCTGGGGTCGCCCTCCGCCACGGTGCGCAGGTCCGCGGTCTCCGGCTCGGGCAGGTCGCGGCCCCAGTTGACGCCGGTCAGGTGGTAGCCCTCGCGGTTGGCGCCGCAGACGAAGTCGGCCGCGTGGGCGGCGGCGTGGTCGGCGACGAGGCGCACGCCGGTCAGCCCCACCGGCCCGAGGGAGCCGAAGGGGCAGCCGAGCTCGCGCTCGGCGCGCCCGGCGTCGGCGAAGGCCAGCGGCGCCGCCACCGCCGGGTGCTGCTCGGCCTTGAGCTCGTTGAGCTCGTGGTCGCCGCGCAGCAGCAGCGCCACCAGGCCGCCCTCGGCGC
>CAJXLI010000090.1 GCA_913055575.1 uncultured Ectothiorhodospiraceae bacterium | reverse complement strand
TGGTGACCAGGTCCAGGTCGTACTCCCGCTCCAGGCGCTCCTGGATGATCTCCATGTGGAGCATGCCCAGGAAGCCGACGCGGAAGCCGAAGCCGAGGGCGTGGGAGCTCTCCGGCTCGTAGCTCAGGGCAGCGTCGTTGAGCCGCAGCTTGCCGAGCGCCGTGCGCAGGGCCTCAAAGTCATCCGCGCTCGTCGGGAACAGGCCGGCGAAGACCCGGGGCTGGACGCGCTTGAAGCCAGGCACCGGCGCGGCCGCCTGCTCGTGCGCGCGGGTCAGCGTCGCCCCGACCGGGGCGCCGTCGATCTCCTTGATCCCGGCGACCACGTAGCCCACCTGCCCCGCCTCGAGCCGGTCGCGGCGGGTCCGCTTGGGGGTGAAGATCCCCAGGTCGTCGACCTGGAACTCCCGTCCCGTGGCCATGACCCGGATGCGATCACCCTTGCGCAGCACCCCGTCGAAGACCCGGGCCAGGCAGACGACACCCAGGTAATTATCGAACCAGGAGTCCATGATGAGGGCCTTGAGCGGCGCATCCGGCTCCCCCGCCGGCGGCGGGACCCGCTGGACCAGCGCCTCGAGCAGGTCCTCGACCCCCTCGCCGGTCTTGGCGCTGACCATCAGCGCCTCGGCGCCATCGAGCCCGATGACGCCCTCGACCTGCTCGAGGACCTGGTCCGGCTCCGCCGAGGGCAGATCGATCTTGTTGAGCACCGGGATGATCTCGAGATCCTGCTCGATGGCCGTATAGCAGTTGGCCACGCTCTGCGCCTCCACGCCCTGGGAGGCGTCGACGACCAGCAGCGCCCCCTCGCAGGCGGCGAGCGAGCGCGACACCTCGTAGGAGAAGTCGACGTGGCCGGGGGTATCGATAAAGTTGAGCTCGTAGGTCTGCCCGTCGCGCGCACGGTACTCCAGGGACACGCTCTGCGCCTTGATGGTGATCCCGCGCTCGCGCTCGAGGTCCATGTTGTCCAGGACCTGATCGCGGGTCTCGCGATTGCTCAGCGTCCCGGCGAGCTGGATGAACCGGTCCGAGAGGGTGGACTTGCCGTGGTCGATGTGGGCGATAATCGAGAAATTGCGGATGTTCTCCATGCGCTGCTCGGTCCTGCCTGCCCCGGTTCCGAATGAGAGACGCCGCCCTCTGCCGGACGGCGCCGATATTCTACGCGCTTTGGCGCCTCAAGGCATGGGCGGCGCAGGCAGCGGTCGCTTGCGCCGGCGCCGCCGCTCGCCAGCGTGCGCCCGCTACTGCGGCGGGTAGGCCGCGCCATTGTCGCTGCGCCCCGCCTCGGCCCCCTCGGCAGGATCGATGGTGAGGCGCTCCAGGCGCGAGGGCACGACCTCCGGCATGGGCAGGGTAACCGCCTGCTGGTCACCCGCCGTATCCGGCCCGGGGCCCTGCTGCGGCCACGTCAGGCTGCCACGGTCGCCCAGGGTGACCGGCTGGACCGTCGATCCCGTGGACCGTGGCGGGTCCGGCGCCTCGGTGGCCGGCTCGCTGCCGGCCGTGCTCGGCTCCCTGCTCACCCCGGGCGGCGCCCCGCCCTGCCACCACAGGACGGTCATCGCGGCCACAGTGGCGGCGATGACCCCGCCTACCGCCGGGCGCCGCCAGTCCGCAAGGGCGTACGCGCCGCGCGCCTCGGCCGAGCTGGTGCTATCGTGGTCCGGCTCGTCGGCGAGCCGGGCACGCACCCGCTCGGCGAGCCCCGGATCCGGCTGCTCCGGCAGGGTACGCTGCAAGGCGTCCCGCATCAGGAAGTAGCGCCCCAGGCGCGCGCGCGCCGTCCCATCCCGGCCGAGCCGCCGGAGCAGGAAGGCCCGCTCCTCGCGGCTGAGCTCCCCGTCGGCCAATGCGGAGAGCTGCTCGCCTAGCTGCTCGTATTCCTCGTCCTGCGACATACCCAACTCCCCGAT
This sequence comes from uncultured Ectothiorhodospiraceae bacterium, assembly GCA_913055575.1. Taxonomy (GTDB): domain Bacteria; phylum Pseudomonadota; class Gammaproteobacteria; order Nitrococcales; family Halorhodospiraceae; genus Halorhodospira. The sequence continues at coordinate 5,222 of CAJXLI010000090.1, read as the reverse complement.
GAACGCCAAACCCTACGATGTATCCCCGGTTAGCGTCCGCAGCCGCCGGTCGATAGCTTCCCGGGCGCGGAAGATCCGTGAGCGCACGGTGCCCACCGGGCAGTCCATCACCTCGGCGATCTCCTGATAGCTCATGCCCTCCAGCTCCCGCAGGGTCACTGCCGTGCGCAGCTCCTCGGGCAGCTCGGCGATGGCGTCGACCACCGTACGCTCGACCTCGTCGCGGTAGGCCTCGGCCTCCGGCGTATCCTGGTGGCGGAGCGTGCTATCCAGGTCGTAGCGCTCCGCATCCTGGGCGTCGATGTCGGCGTCCGGCGGCCGGCGGCCCTGGGCGACCAGGTGGTTCTTGGCCGTGTTGACCCCGATACGGTAGAGCCAGGTGTAGAAGCTGCTCTCACCCCGGAACCTCGGGATCGCCCGGTACGCCTTGATAAAGGCCTCTTGGGCCACGTCCGACGCCTCCTGCGGCTCACGCACGTAACGCCCGATGAGCTTGAGCAGCCTGTGCTGGTAGCGCAGCACGAGCACGTCGAAGGCCTGCTTGTCGCCAGCCTGTACGCGCTCGACCAGCTCGCGGTCGCTCGGCTCCGGGCTCATCGCCGCCGGCGCCCTCCCGTCGAGCGCCGGTCCTCATGGCAGTAGACACTACGCAGGGGTGTGAGTTCGCGCACAGCTACAGCAACCAGGCAAGTCTCAGGTGGGTAATTTGCCGCAGATCGCACGTCGTGCGAAGCTCTGCACCCTATCCGATAGAACAGCAGAAGCGCAAGCAAATGGCGGAGAGAAGAACGGCTTACGACGTCCTGATCATCGGCAGCGGCCTGGCCGGATTGACCGTGGCGCTGCAGCTGCCCGAGCACCTGCGCGTAGCGATCCTCTCCAAGGGGACCCTGACCGAGGGGGCGACGCCGTACGCCCAGGGCGGGGTCTCCGCTGCCCTGGACGCCGCCGACTCGGTCGAGGCCCACGTGGCCGATACCCTGGATGCCGGCGCCGGGCTCAACGACCCCGAGACGACGCGCTTCGTGGCCGAGCGTGCGCGCAGCGCCGTGGCATGGCTCGTCGACCAGGAGGTCCCCTTCTCCCGCATCAACCCCGGCGCGGGAACCGAGGGGCTGCACCTGCACCGGGAGGGCGGCCACAGCCACCGGCGCGTGGTCCACGCCGAGGACGCGACCGGCGCGGCCATCTCGCGGAGCCTGTCGGGCCTGGTCGCCGAGCGGGCCAACATCGACCTGCTCGAGGGCCGCTACGCCGTGGACCTCATAACCGGCGCCCGGCTGGGAGAGGCGACGAACCGCTGCTACGGCGCCTACGCCCTCGACGCCGCCAGCGGCGACGTGGAGCTGATCAGCGCCCCGTTCGTCGTGCTCGCCTGCGGCGGCGCGAGCAAGGTCTACCAGTACTCCACCAGCCCCTACGCCGCCACCGGCGACGGCATCGCCATGGCCTGGCGCGCCGGGTGCCGGGTGGGCAACCTGGAGTTCAACCAGTTCCACCCGACCTGCCTCTACCACCCCCAGGAGCGCTCCTTCCTCATCAGCGAGGCGGTCCGCGGCGAGGGCGGCTACCTCCGCCTGCCCGACGGCGAGCGCTTCATGCACCGCTTCGACGAGCGCGGCGAGCTCGCCCCCCGCGATATCGTCGCCCGGGCCATCGACTACGAGATGAAACGCCTGGGCGCGGAGTGCGTCTACCTGGATATCAGCCACCGGCCGGCCGAGGTGATCGAGGAGCGCTTCCCGACCATCCTGCAGCGCTGCCTGGAGCTGGGCTTCGACATGCGCACGGAGCCGCTGCCGGTGGTCCCGGCGGCGCACTACACCTGCGGCGGCGTGCTCACCGACCGGGCTGCGCGGACCGACGTGCCTGGCCTCTACGCCGTCGGGGAGACGGCCTGCAGCGGCCTGCACGGCGCCAACCGGCTGGCGAGCAACTCCCTGCTCGAGTGCCTGGTCTTCGGCGCCGAGGCGGCCCGGGACATCGCCAACACCCCCCTGCCGGGGCGCATCCCGCAGCTGCCGCCGTGGGACGAGAGCCGGGTGACGGACTCCGACGAGCAGGTGGTGGTCAGCCACAACTGGGCCGAGCTGCGCCGCGCCCTGTGGAACTACGTGGGCATCGTGCGCAGCGACCGCCGCCTGGAGCGCGCCGCCCGGCGCATCGACCTCCTCGCCCGGGAGGTCCACGAGTACTACAGCCACTTCCGGATCACCGGCGACCTCATCGAGCTGCGCAACCTCATCGGTGTCGCCGAGCTCACCGTGCGCTGCGCCGGCCGCCGGCGCGAGAGCCGCGGCCTGCACTACACCCTCGACTTCCCCGGGCACGATCCAGGGCAAGCCGCCAATACCGTGCTGGTGCCCGCACGCCCGCGGCCGTTCGGTTCGCTGCGCGCCCGTGGCGGCGGGTGAGCGCGGCCTGCTGGCCGCGGTGCTGCGCGACCCAGACGCGGAGCTGCCGGTGCAGCGGCGGCGGGACCCCGCCGCGCGGGAGGAAGAGATCGTAGCGCGCCCCGGCGGCCGTGCGCAGCCGCAGGACTACCAGGGCCGGGTGGGCGAACCCGGCCGCCAGCCGCGCCGGCACGCGCGCGCCGCCGCCAAGCTGCAGCTCGATACGCCCGTCGGCGTGGAGGTAGCAACGGCGGATCCGGCGCAGGCGGCGCTGGTCTCGCACGGCCGCGAGACCGGCCCCGGCGAGGGCGCCGAGCCACGGGAGCGCGACCGCCAGCGGCGGGTCGCTACGGGCCAGGACCACGGCGGCCCAGACCGCCGCGGCCCCGATGATGAGCGACCATCCCCCGCTAGGGCGGGGACGGAAGCTCAGGGTCGCGGATGCGCTCGACAATCCACCGTAGCTCCCCATCCGTGGGCAACTGCCCGGCGATCAGCCACGCCTGGAGGTCGTGGTCCGGCTGGCTGAGCAGCCGCTCGAAGGCGGCCCGCCCCTGGCTGTCGAGCCCCTCGAGGCCGGCAGCCAGGAAGCGCTCCAGGAGCAGGTCCAGCTCCTTGGTGCCGCGGCGGCAGCGCCAGCGCAGCCGCTTGTGCGCCGCCCCGGCCGAGTCGCCAGCCACTGCCGAGGTCACGTCTCGCGCTCGGCGATCAGCCGCTTGATGGCGGCGATCGCCTTGCCCGGATTGAGCCCCTTCGGGCAGGTGGCGGTACAGTTCATGATGGTGTGGCAGCGGTAGAGCCGGAACGAGTCGTCCAGCGCGTCCAGGCGCTCGCCCGTCGCCTCGTCGCGGCTGTCGGCGAGCCACCGGTACGCCTGCAGCAGGGTCGCCGGCCCCAGGTAGCGGTCGCTGTTCCACCAGTAGCTCGGGCAGGCGGTGGAGCAGCAGGCGCAGAGGATGCACTCGTAGAGCCCGTCGAGCTGCTCGCGCTCCTCCTTGGACTGCAGCCGCTCCCGGTCCGAGGGCCTCGGAGTGTAGCTCTTCAGCCACGGCTCGATGGAGGCGTACTGGGCGTAGAAGTGGTTCAGGTCCGGGACCAGGTCCTTGATGACACCGAGATGGGGCAGCGGGTAGACGACGACATCCCCCTTGATATCCGCCATGCTCTTGGTGCAGGCGAGGGTGTTGACCCCGTCGATATTCATCGCACAGGAGCCGCAGACCCCTTCGCGGCAGGAGCGCCGGAAGGTCAAGGTGGCATCGATCTCGTCCTTAATCTGGATCAGCGCATCGAGCACCATCGGGCCGGCGCGGTCGGCATTCAGCTCGTAGGTGTCGATGCGCGGCGTCGCCCCGCCCTCCGGATCGTAGCGGTAGACCCGGAGCCGCCGGACGTTGCGGCCCCTGTCCGCGTCGGGGGCGCGGTAGGTGTAGCCCTTGCGGATGCGGGAGTTGGCGGGAAGCCTGAACTCTGCCATATCGGTCCCCCTGGACTGTTCAGTAGACCCGGGCCTTGGGAGGGATCGCCTCCACGTCGTCGCTCAGTGTCTCGAGGTGGACGGGGCGGTACTCGATCGCTACCGAGCCGTCGCTGCGCAGCGAGGCGAGCGTGTGCTTGAGCCAGTGATCGTCATCGCGCTCGCCGTAGTCCTCGCGGGCGTGAGCGCCGCGGCTCTCCGTCCGGTTCCGCGCCGAGTGGATCGTGGTCACGGCGCTGCCGAGCAGGTTCTCCAGCTCCAGGGTCTCGATGAGATCGGAGTTCCAGATCAGCGAGCGATCGGTGACGCCCACATCCTCGAAGCTGCGTAAGATGTCCGCCATCTGGTGGCAGCCCTGCTCCAGCACGTCGCCGGTGCGGAAGACAGCGGCGTAGTTCTGCATGGTCGACTGCATCTCCTTGCGCAGCTGCGCCGTCGGCTTGCTGCCGTTGGCACGCCGCAGCCGGTCGAGGCGCTGCAGGGCCAGGTCCGGCGCCCCCTCGGGCAGCGGCGCGTGGGGCTTGCCGCGCCCGCCGATGAGCTCGCCGGCCCGGTGGGCGGCAGCGCGGCCGAAGACCACCAGGTCGAGCAAGGAGTTGGATCCGAGCCGGTTGGCGCCGTGGACGGAGACGCAGGCCGCCTCGCCGATGGCCATCAGGCCCGGCACCACGGCGTCGGGATCACCGTCCTGGCGCCGCACCACCTCGCCGAGGTGGTTGGTGGGGATACCGCCCATGTTGTAGTGGACCGTGGGCAGCACCGGGATCGGGTCCTTGCCGACATCGACGCCCGCGAAGATCTCCGCCGTCTCGGCGATCCCCGGCAGCCGCTCGTGGACGACCTCGGGGCCGAGATGCTCCAGATGGAGGTTGATGTGGTCGCCGTGCTCGCCGACGCCACGGCCCTCGCGGATCTCCACGGTCATGGCCCGGGAGACCACGTCGCGCGAGGCGAGGTCGCGGGCGGTAGGGGCGTAGCGGTCCATGAACCGCTCGCCGCGGCTGTTGGTGAGGTAGCCGCCCTCGCCGCGCACGCCCTCGGTGATCAGGCAGCCGGCACCGTAGATCCCGGTGGGGTGGAACTGCACGAACTCCATATCCTGCAGCGGCAGCCCGGCGCGCAGGACCATGCCGTTACCGTCGCCGGTGCAGGTGTGCGCCGAGGTGCAGGAGAAGTAGGCGCGCCCGTAGCCGCCCGTGGCGAGGACCACCTGGTGGGCGCGGAAGATGTGGACCGTGCCGCTCTCCATATCCAGGGTGACCACGCCCCGGCAGACGCCGTCGTCCATCAGCAGGTCGATGGCGAAGTGCTCGATGAAGAACTCGGCGCTGTGCTTGAGCGCCTGCTGGTAG